>NZ_JARIDQ010000073.1 GCF_029256985.1 Otariodibacter sp.
AAATATTGTTTGCTTTAGAGATCTTGAAAAAGCCACACAAGATGCAATCAAAACCTTTGGCGATGAAAATAGCGTCAATGTGATTTTAGAAAGAAGTTACGATGATTATATCTACGGTTTTTCAGATGAGGAAACTGGGCAATTAATCAAAGGATATGAGGAAATCTGTACAGAAATTCTCACAAAATTTCCTGATCCAACAGAAATTAAAACCGATGCCGACAAAAAGGAATTTGTGGAATTGTTCGGCGAGCTACTCAAAGCTGAAAATATTTTAAGAAATTATGATGAATTTGAAACATTCGATAAGCGTATATCGGATAGACAAATGCAAGATATGAAAAGTGTTTATGTTGATATAAGAGAAGAAATACTCAATATAAAACGTGGCGAAGGGCAAGAAAAACCGCAAGTTGATTTTTCAGATATTGAATTTCAAATTGAACTATTAAAGACGGATGAAATAAATTTAGACTATATTTTGAAACTTATCTTAGAAAAATCAAAAGGTAATGATTCAGAAACGTTAAAAACCGAAATCCGTCAACTAATTCGCTCTAGCTTAGGCACAAGAGCAAAAGAAGAGTTGATTCTTGAATTTATCAACAAAACAGATCTATCTCAATTCAAAAATAATAATGATATTCTTGATAATTTCTATGAATACGCCAAAAAAGAGAAGGAATCGAATGTCAATAAACTGATTGATGAGGAAAAATTAAAATCTGAAGCGAAACGCTTTATAGAAAAATCAATCAATAAAGGCTATGTAGAATATTCTGGTGCAGAACTAGATAGCCTACTTCCCCCAACCTCACGCCGACAAGGTGCTAGAGAAGCGAAAAAATCCTCAGTTTTAGAAAAACTGAAAAAACTGGTTAATGTGTTTATTGGAATTTAAGGATTAAGCACAAATATGGTTCGGCTTAAACATCGAGATTATACCTTAGAAATTGCATCTAGATTGTACGTTATTATCTATAAATATAACTAAAATTACTGATTACTATTATGGAATAATGTGTAGAAGATCAAACTTAATCTAACAGTCTCCCATTTAAAATAGCGTACTTGTTAGATTATTTTGAGCCTAGTTCTTTTCGCCCAAATAAAATCGTTTTATGAAAGCATTCACAAATTCCATTTGTTTACGGATACTTAATCTTTGTTTTCGTGTCCTATATGTCATTAATCGCTAAAATAAAACTCATAATTATGATGCTCTACCTTTCCACTATACTCATTGTCTCTATCCGTTAATCAAGACCTACACTGAATAAGTTTTCTGCTTTTTTGCTTACGATAAACAAATGGGTTATCCTTGGCTTGCAGCAAATTGCAACATTTTGGTATCAAGACTAGCGGGGTTAGGTTATGATTAATCCTACTAAATAAGCTTTATCTGAATCAGCAAAATTCAGGACAATTTCTACCGAGGTAGAAATATTCTGTTTCGATTTATTTAATGTAATCAACTCATTCATTGACTCGATTTGTGCCAATAATACAACTTACCATCTTCAGTTTCTTGGGGTTTCAAGTCAAGCTCATACTCAACTTGCGAATGTGACTCATCGTTCTGATAAAAACGAAACTTGATATGTCCTAAATTGATTCTTGCTCCATATTTCTTAGGGTCGTAATTTGCATCCATCTACTTAATTCAAGCATGATTGATTACTCGGCCATTTATCGTCTATTAAGCAGTACCTGCCAAGCCTTATCAATTATATCTCGTTCAATCCTAGAAACTTTTATTCAAGATTACTTGATTTTGGTAATCCTATTTAGAAAAAATACATAACTCATTCGGTAAAGCTATTGCTTTAAATATCTCCTTACAAAATATATGCGACGAGAAGTTGAGCCTAATATCCTTTACCTGCTAATTAATGGCTGTGAAGAATTTAATTTTAAAGAAAATACTATATAAGCTACTCGAATCTGAATAAACAACTATCTGCTAATACCGGTATTTTAATATATTAAATCAATATTATTAACATCAAACTATTGTTTAGTTGTGTATAATTTTTTTACAATCATTTGTATTTGTTAAATTTATCGTGCCAGTCACTACCTCCATTAGCATATTTCTTATAAAATCTTTTAATTATTATCTATTTCTCAAAATAGTTAGTTAGAATATCAAAGTTTGATATCTATACTATATTTAGTCATTTTAATTTTAATTGATTATATTCGTACCTAGTAGCTACTACAGCTTATTTGCTATAAAAAAAACTCATAATAATATATAAGTAAATTTTTTCTTTATTCCTTGTTACAATTCTAATATATTTGTATTAGAATAACTAATTATTAGCTTAAAAGGAAAATAAAATGGCTCTTAATATATATCTTATTCGTCATGGACGTACTGAATGGAACAACGCTGGCTTATTACAAGGAACTTGTGACTCTCCGCTCACAGAAGAAGGTATTGAAGGTGCGAAAATTACAGGTAATGCCTTATCTCATATACAATTCTCTGCTTGTTATTCTAGCTTAATGAAACGAGCACAAGATACCGCTGATTACATTATTGGATCTAGAGATATTCCTCACTTTCACCACAAAGGACTAAACGAAATTCATTTTGGAAATTGGGAAGGTAAGAAATCGGCAGATTTATCTAATCACCCTGAATATATTCTGCTTAGAACTGATCCTAAAAATTATAAAGCGATAGAAAGTGAGGGTGAAACCATAGAACAACTCTATAATAGAGTAATGAAAGCATTTCAACAAATCATAGATCTTCATAAATACAACGATGAAAATATTCTCATTGTTTCACACGGAATGACTCTGACATTACTCACTGCAATATTAAAAGGACTGAAATGGCAAGAATTTAGGAATCCAGAATTGCACACTTTTGTTGCTAATACAGCAATAAGTATCGCAAAAATTGAAGGTAAAAAAATGGAATTAATTGAATTTAATAATACGCAACATTTAGGAATATAATACGAAATAAATAATCAAAGGTAGAATAAATACCCAAAATAAAAAAGAAAAAACAACTGCTAAATGAAATTTCCAATTTTTAGTTTTATGTTTGGTATATTTCATTATTATATAGGTTCCAAAGAAACCACCAAACAAGCAAAGAAAAAGTAAATTAGATTCAGGAATACGGAAGGCTTTATTAATAGCATATTTTTTATCTTTATACATTAAGCATGCACTAACTACATTTATAAAAGTGAAATATATTAAAATATACAGCATAAATCTTACCTAATAAATATAATTATATTTATAAAAATAGGGACAAAGATATAATATTGACTTATATCTTTGTCCTTGCTATTTAAGACTAGCCACCAGAAAATTTTACATTAAAACCCTTTTCTTCTAAAATTTTCTTTAGCATCTCTCGGTGATCACCTTGAATTTCTATATTATAATTTTTTATAGCTCCACCACATCCAGTTCTTCGTTTTAATTCAGATGCTAAAGAAACTAATGCTTTACCTTCTAAAGATAATCCACTAATAACACAAACACCTTTCCCTTTTCTTCCACTTGTTTGGCGCTGTATTCTTACAATACCATCACCTTGAATTTTTTCTTCTTTTATAACTTCTGGGTTTATTCGACCAACGTCTGTTGAATACACTAATGCCATAGCTAATATCCTCAACCACTACTATAAATTATGGATAGACTGATTAATTTCTGTCAATACTGCAAGTGGATTTTCTGCTTGAGTAATAGGTCTACCGATGACAAGATAGTCAGATCCTATTGTGATTGCTTCCCTTGGTGTCATTACTCTACGCTGATCTCCAATATCTGAACCCTCTGGTCTTATACCCGGAGTAACAAGTTTAAAATTATCCCCGCAATGAGTACGAAGTACTTCAACTTCCTGAGGAGAACAAACAACACCATCTAAACCAGCTCTTTGGCATAAATGAGCAAGACGGATAACTTGCTCCATTGGAGATGTATTAATTCCTATTTGTAGTAAATCTAGATCTTCCATACTTGTTAATACTGTCACACCAATTAGTAAAGGTGCATCTTTACCATAGGGTTCAAGAATTTTCTTTGCCGTTTCCATCATTCTTAAACCACCTGATGCATGCAAATCGACCATCCAAACACCTAAATCAGCAGCAGAACGTACAGCTCTAGCAACAGTATTTGGTATATCATGGTATTTTAAATCTAAAAATATATCAAAATTACGTTGTTGGAGTTGTTTTACAAAGTTAGTACCAAGAGTTGTAAACATTTCCTTACCTACTTTCAGGCGACATAGAGATGGATCAACCTGATCAACCAATGTTAATGCTTCACGTTCCGTTTCATAATCTAACGCAACAATTACTTTACTATTCATAAATACCCTCATAATGACTAAAGAATTTCATCTATACTCTGTATTGGTTTAATTGTTTCCCATTGGCGGCATGAAGGACAATACCAACTTAATCGATAACTCTGATACCCACAATTTAAACAGCGATACTTAAATCCACTTTGAATGCGATTACCTACCATTTTATACAAAAGAATTAGGCTATCCTTCCCACTCCCTTCTTCTGCCTTATTAATTTGATAATAAATAAATCGATGAAAGGTTATTGTACTTGGATATTGTTTTATTTGCTGATATAGCCTAGATTGAGCTGCATCAATACCATCTTTCTTTTCAATAAGAGTAGCCAAAGCAAGATCTATACAACCATTATGCTTAATTTGATTTGCTTTTATTAAAAATAATTCAAATTGTTCTAACGTATTTAGTGCAATATAGCACTGCTCTATTTTACCTAATACTTCACTGATATAGTTAGGATCTTGTTCCAAAACATTTTCAAAATAGACCAATGCACGAGAAAAATCATTTTGATCATAATAATAATCACCAAATATAATTGAGGCTCTAGCACAATTTGGTGAATATTCTAATGCTTTGTTAAGTAAGCTAATAAATAAAGTATTATCATTTTCTATTGTTTTTGCATATTCACAATAAAAATGGGATATGGGAGTCCTATCTATTTCTGGTGATACTTTTAATAACTTTTCAGCAATATTAATTGCCTTCTTCCATTCTTTCGTTTTCTGATAAATTGTTATTAATTGAGAAAGGGATTGATGCGCAAATTCTGGTTCTTCTAACAAAGTGATGTAATAATTTTCTGCTCGGTCATAAAAACCGGCAGTCATAAAATCTTTTGCAAGCTGTTGTTTTGCTAATAACTTTTGTTCAAAAGTATAATTGACATTCGCTTCTAATGATTGATGAATCCGGAGTGCTCGATCAACCTCTCCTCTAGATCGAAATAAATTCCCCAACATTAATTCTGCTTCAAATTGAGATCCGGATAAAATCTCATTTTCTGATTCTTGCTTTTCTAACATTGACAAGAATAAATCAACTGCCTTATCTTGTTGATTAGAAAGCAAAAAATTTAATCCCGCGACATAGTCACGGGAAAACTTATTACTTATGTCTTCTTGATCCTTTTTAGCACTTCTTTGCCCCATATACCACCCATAAAGAGCCGCAATAGGAAGCAAAAGAAATAACAATTCAAGCATTACTCATCCTTTGGAAGAGTTAATTCACTAATCTGTTGAGCCTGACGCTTAACTCGATGATTCAATGCAATATTTTTAAATCTTAATTTAATATAAAAGAACCCAGTAATAATCCAGCCAAGAATTAATCCAAATCCAAATAATATTGCAACTAAACTTGATAATCTTAAATCACTTTTTGCCACAATATAATTAAAAGTAATCATCTGATCATTATTTGCACCAATTGTTACTGCAACAATAATAATAGCAAGAGCAATAATAATTCCAAAAATATATCTCATAATAAATCCCCACTACAATACATAGTGTCAATATCAGTAGTGATTATCAACACGCTCTTTTAATTCTTTACCTGCTTTAAAATGGGGTACATATTTAGAATCTAATTTAACACTTTCCCCAGTTTTAGGATTTCGTCCTATCCTAGATTGTCTAAAGTGTAAAGAAAAACTTCCAAACCCTCTAACCTCTATACGCTTACCATCTTCTAATGTTTGTATTATTTGTTCTAAAATTTCTTTAACACTATCTTCAACAGATTTTATTTGTAAGCTAGGATTCTTTACTACTAAACGTTCGATCAATTCTGATTTAGTCATATTTTCTCCTTAATATACAAGCGGATATACCATAGTATACCCGCCTTTAGCTCTAAATATTACAAGCTAATTAACTACTACTCACCTTTAGCAGCTTTAAAGGCTTCAGCCATAGCATTTGGAATCACTTCTTCTTGCTTATTGACTTGTGCTAATGTTGCAGATTCTTCTGCTTCATCTTTAGCTCTAACAGATAAGTTAACTATACGAGCCTTACGATCAACTCCTGTATATTTAGCTTCTAATTCATCACCAACAGCGATAACTGTAGTGATATCTTCAATGCGATCACGAGTTGCTTCTGATGCACGGACATACCCTTCAACACCATTAGCTAACTCAACTTTAACACCTTTAGAATCTACTTCCGTAACTTTACCTTTAACTACAGAACCTTTCTTAGTTGCATCAATAAAGTTAGTGAATGGATCAGAATCTAATTGTTTAATGCCCAAAGAAATACGTTCTTTAACTGCGTCAACTTGAAGAACAACAGCTTCTACCTCATCACCCTTCTTGTAATTACGTACAGCTTCTTCTCCTGAAACATTCCAAGAAATATCTGATAAATGAACTAAACCATCAATTCCACCTTCTAAACCGATGAAGATACCAAAATCAGTGATTGATTTAATTTTACCAGATACTTTATCATTTTTGTTATGTGTTGCAGCAAAGTGTTCCCATGGGTTTGGTTTGCATTGTTTCAAACCTAATGAAATGCGACGACGTTCTTCATCGATTTCTAACACCATTACTTCAACAACATCACCGACACTCACAACTTTAGATGGATGAATATTTTTGTTTGTCCAATCCATTTCAGAAACATGAACTAATCCTTCAACACCATCTAAAATTTCAACGAAACAACCATAATCAGTTAAGTTGGTTACTTTACCTGTTAATTTGCTATTTACTGGGTGATTTTCAGCAATTGCAATCCAAGGATCTTGACCTAATTGTTTTAAACCTAAAGAAACACGGGTACGTTCTTTATCAAATTTTAATACTTTAACAGTAACTTCATCACCAACATTTACTACTTCACTTGGATGTTTAACACGTTTCCAAGCCATATCTGTGATATGAAGTAAACCATCCACGCCACCTAAATCAACGAAGGCACCATAATCAGTTAAATTCTTAACTGTACCTTTAACTTCTGCACCTTCCTCTAAGCTAGCTAATACTTCTTCACGATCTTGACTATTTTCAGATTCAATTACTGCACGACGTGATACAACAACATTGTTGCGTTTTTGATCTAATTTAATTACTTTAAATTCTAATTCTTTACCTTCAAGGTTGACATTATCACGTACTGGGCGAGTATCAACTAATGAACCTGGTAAAAAAGCACGAACACCATTTAACTCAACAGTAAATCCGCCTTTTACTTTTCCATTTACTAAACCAACAACAGTTTCTTGTTCTTCGAAAGCTTTCTCTAAAGCTGTCCAAGATTCATTGCGTTTAGCTTTTTCACGGGAAAGTTTAGTTTCACCAAAACCATCTTCTACAGCATCAAGCGCCACATCAACAACATCACCAACTTGAACTTCTAATTCACCTTGAGCGTTGAGGAATTCTTCCATAGGAACCGCAGATTCTGATTTTAAACCAGCGTCTACCAATACGTAGCCTTTTTGAATAGCTACGACAGTACCTTTAATAATGGAACCTAAACGAGCTTCTTGGCCTTCTTTTAATGATTCTTCAAATAGTTGAGCGAAAGATTCAGTCATAATTTTTTAATCTTCTTTAATAAAAATAAAACGTCCACTTATATCCATTTAAATGGGGTTGATAATAAAAACCTAATAATCCTTTATTAGGCATTCGGAAAACTAAATACGAGCTTTAGCATATTCTAATGCTTGCTCAATAACATCTTCAATAGATAAATCTGTTGAATCTAAAATAAATGCATCTTCAGCCGGAATCAGAGGTGCTATAGCTCTATTCCTATCTCTAAAATCACGCTCTTTTATCTCGACTAAAATCTGGTCAAAATTAGCATTAAATCCTTTATCTTGCAACTGTTTTACACGTCTTTTAGCTCTTTCTTCTGCACTTGCATCTAAAAAAAACTTAATTTTGGCTGAAGGAAAAACAATCGTCCCCATATCACGACCATCAGCAACTAATCCTTTATCTGAACTAAAATCACGTTGACGTTGTAATAGAGCATCTCTTACAAGAGGAAAGACCGCAATCTTGGAGGCATTTAGTCCAACTTCAGCAGTTCTAATTTGATCACCTACATTAATATTATCAAGGATAACATTAATCTCATTATTTTGAGGAATAAATTTAATATTAAGTGTCTTCGCTAAGGTAGCTAGCTTAGTTTCATTATCTAGATCAATCGATTCCCTTTGAGCAGCTAAAGCTAATATACGATAAATAGCTCCAGAATCTAAAAGATTAAACCCTAATTCACTTGCTAGAGCATAGCAAAGTGTCCCTTTACCTGCTCCACTCGGACCATCTACAGTAATAACAATATTTTCCATTTATTTATCTCTATAAGTCTGGGAATTCACCTAAAGTTACATCTAATTTAATAATATTTCCTTGTCGAGAAATTAATACAGGTACTTGAGTATTAGGTTTCATTTCTGCAATATCATTCATCATTTGTGTTGGAGTTTCCGCATCAACATTACCAATCTTTAAAATAATATCATTCGGTAAAATACCAGCTAAATCCGCAGGACCTCCCTTTTCAACTCGAGTAATAAGCACACCTTTATCACTTAGTCCTAATTGTTTAGCTGAGTAAAATAACACACTATTTACCCCTAAATATCCTCGAATAACCTTACCATCTTTGATAATTTTATTCATTACTTCATCAGCTAAATCAATAGGGATGGCAAAATTTAAACCTTCAGCTAATTCTTCATAATTTCGCCCTAACTGAAGAGTATTAATCCCAATCAGTTCACCATTTGAATTAACTAATGCACCACCAGAGTTTCCTTTGTTAATAGAAGCATCTGTTTGAATAAAATTTTGACGTCCCCCTTCAGACAGGGCATATCGTCCTGTTGCACTAATAATTCCTTGAGTAATACTTTGTCCTAAGTTTAGAGGATTGCCAATAGCTAGAACTACATCACCCACACGAATAACTCTATCGGGATTTTGAGGAATTGTAGGTAAGTTTTGAGCTTGAATTTTCAACACTGCAAGATCGGTTAAGGTATCGGAACCAATTAAAATTGCATTAAATACAGACCCAGATTGTAAAGCAACAATAATTTGATCTGCATTTTCTATTACATGCTTATTCGTTAAAATATAACCTGACTCAGTCATAATAACACCTGATCCCAGATTATTTACTTTTAAATTTTGGCTATCTTGAACATTGCTATTATCAAATGTTTGATTATAAACATTAACAACAGCTGGAGATGCAATTATTACAGCATCGTTATAACTTATGATATCCTTACTATGCCATTTGTTTGCGTGAAAATTAATGGTTGGGACAACATAAATAATAAGAATAGCGCAAAATAACCCAAATACTATTGCTTGTAATACTTTCTTTGTGGTCAGAGTATTCAAAAACAACTTATCCTTAATTGCTTTATAAAGATTCAGCTAAGGTTTTAACATATTCCTTAAACTGTTTTCCATATTTATCATGATTTAGACTATATTCAACAAAGGCTTCCATATAACCTAATTTATCTCCACAGTCAAAAGTTTTTCCTGTCATATGAAAAGCTTCCACATCTTGTTGTGCAATGAGCATATCTATAGCATCAGTAAGCTGGATCTCATCACCAACACCTACAGGTGTTTTAGCCAGTAAATCCCAAATATCTGCAGAAAAAACATAACGACCAACAACAGCAAAATTAGAAGGTGAGTCTTCAACAGCAGGTTTTTCAACAATATTTTTAATTTTTGCTGTTTTACCAGGCTCCAAAGATTCGCCTTGGCAATCCACAATACCATAATTACTTACATCATTTTTATCTACTGGAGCAATCATAATTTGACTGTTACCTGTCATCTCAAATCTAGCTATCATTGCAGATAAATTCTCTACTTTCTGATCTGCTGAGAAATCTGCAAGTAAAACATCTGGCAAAACTACTGCAAAAGAATCATTACCCACTAAGGATCGTCCACATAATACAGCATGTCCTAATCCTTTTGCTTGACCTTGTCTGACATGCATAATAGTCACATCTTTAGGAACAATTGAACGTACCTCATCAAGTAATTGGCGCTTAACACGTTTTTCTAACATTGTTTCCAATTCAAATGAAGTATCAAAATGATTTTCAATCGCATTTTTTGATGAATGTGTAACTAATATTATATCCTTTATACCTGCAGCAACACATTCATTTACAATATATTGTATAAGTGGCTTATCTGCAATGGTTAACATCTCTTTGGGAATTGCTTTTGTCGCAGGTAGCATTCTTGTCCCAAGACCAGCAACAGGAATAATTACTTTCATATCAATCCTCTTTTCATTTAATTTGTTCGTTACATCTAGTTTAATAAAATGGATAAAACAAGCTAGCTTGACTATTGCAGTAAAACCAACCAGTCTGATTACTAAATAAACTATCTTTAGAATCTCATGGATATTATTGATTATCTGCTAAGGACTTTATTCTCTGATAAATTTCTTCACGATGTACAGCAATCTCCTTTGGTGCTTTAACACCTAATTTAACTTGATTACCTCTAACATTTAATACCGTGATTTCAACATCATCGCCAATTAACAAACTCTCTCCTATTTTGCGAGTTAAAATAAGCATAATAATCTCCTTACATTACGCACAGCAAGGTAACATCCTTGTACCCTACTTATTTCACTATAGTTTTGCTTGAATCCAATTCATTGCAAAATCAAGTGATTGAGGAATATTTTTTGGATTAGAACCTCCAGCCATTGCCATATCTGGTCGTCCACCACCTTTCCCTCCAACCTCTTGAGCCATTAAACCAACAAGTTCTCCTGCATTGATCTTGCTTGTCAAATCAGATGTTACTCCTACAATCAAATTAACTTTTTCACCTGATGTTGTTGCAAAAGCTACAACTGCTGAACCCAATTGGTTTTTTAAATCATCTACCATTGTTCTCAATGCCTTTGTATCAGCATTTTCTAGCTGTTTAACGATAACATTATGACCATTTATTTGTTTAGCCTGTTTTGCTAATTCGCCACCAGCTTGTGTAGCTAATTTTTCTTTTAATTGTTGTAAGTCTTTATCTGCTTTTTTTGCTTTCTCTTGTAATTGCTGTATTTTATCAACAAGACTATAATGGTCTGCTTTCAATAACTCTGCACTTTGCTCTAATACTCGTTGCTGGTGATGTAATAATTCAATTGCGACTTCTCCTGTTACTGCCTCAACCCTTCTAACACCTGCAGCTACAGCACTTTCTGAAACAAGCTTAAACAAACCGATTTCACCAGTTTGTTTTACATGAGTACCACCACATAATTCAATTGAAAATTCACTCATAGTGAGCACACGAACACGATCACTATATTTCTCACCAAATAATGCTATCGCTCCTTTCTGTTTTGCCTTTTCTAAATCCATTACTTCCGTTTTTACAACAATATTTTCACGGATTTTTTGGTTGACAATACGTTCTATTTTCTCTAAGTCACTTTTAGCAATAGCTTCAGGTTGAGAAAAATCAAATCTCAACATATTTTCTGCAACTAAAGAGCCTTTTTGGGCAACATGATTACCTAGCACTTGGCGTAGTGCTGCATGCAATAAATGGGTTGCACTATGGTTAAGTGTGATAGCTTTTCTTCTTTCTTGATCAACATGACAAAATACATTATCTCCAACATTTAATGTTCCAGAAACTAGCTGACCAATATGACCATAAATAGTGCCATATTTTTGTGTATCACTTACCTCAAAATTGCAAATATCTGATGAGATCTGACCGCTATCACCAATTTGCCCACCTGACTCACCATAAAAAGCGGTCTGATCAAGTACAATAACTGCATTTTCACCTGATTGAATACTATTAACAGACTTGCCATTAGTAAATAATGCAACTACTTTGGCTTCAGTTTCAGTAACGTCATATCCTTTGAACTCTGTTGTTCCATCTACTTTAATCACATTGCTATAATCAACGCCAAAATTGCTACTAGCTTGGGCTCTTGCTCGTTGAGCTTGCATTTCACGCTCAAAAGCTTCTTCATCAATCGTAATATCTCGTTCACGACAAACATCTGCTGTTAAATCTAATGGGAATCCATAAGTATCATAAAGTTTGAATGCAACTTCTCCAGACAATACATTTCCATCAAGTTTAGTTAATGCATCTTCTAATAGAGCTAAACCTCTCTCCAACGTTCTCGCAAATTGCTCTTCTTCTGTTTTTAGTGTTTTAGAAATAAGTGCTTGTTTTTCAGTGATAATTTCACCCGCTTGCCCCATAACTTCTGCTAATGTAGGTACTAACTTATAGAAAAAGGATGATTTTGCACCAAGAAGGTTTCCATGTCTAACTGCTCGGCGAATAATACGACGAAGTACATAACCACGTCCCTCATTTGAAGGTACAACACCATCAGCAACTAAGTAAGCACAAGAGCGAATATGATCCGCAATTACTCTTAATGATTTATTATCCAAATCTTGCACATCTAAAAGTGTTGCAACAGATTTTATCAATGTTTGGAAAATATCGATCTCATAGTTAGAATTAACATGTTGTAATACTGCACTAATACGCTCTAATCCCATCCCTGTATCTACAGATGGTTTTGGTAATTTTTCCATTGTGCCATCTGCTTGGCGATTAAATTGCATAAAAACAATATTCCAAATCTCAATATAACGATCGCCATCCTCTTCTGGAGTACCTGGAGGTCCTCCCCAAATATGGTCGCCATGATCATAGAAAATCTCAGTACAAGGGCCGCAAGGACCAGTATCACCCATTTGCCAAAAATTATCTGATGCATAAGGGGCACCTTTATTATCACCAATACGGATAATACGTTCTGCTGGAATTCCTACCTCTGTATACCAAATATTATAGGCTTCATCATCGTTTTCATACACGGTAACCCAAAGTTTCTCTTTAGGTAGCCCTAACCATTCAGGAGAAGTTAAATATTCCCATGCGTAAGAAATAGCATCTTTTTTAAAATAATCCCCAAAGCTAAAATTTCCCAACATTTCAAAAAAAGTATGATGGCGCGCAGTATAGCCTACATTTTCTAAATCATTGTGTTTTCCACCTGCACGAACACAACGCTGAGAACTTGTCGCACGTGTATAATTGCGTTTATCCACTCCCAAGAAAACATTTTTGAATTGATTCATGCCCGCATTAGTGAATAGTAATGTTGGATCATTTTCTGGAATTAAAGAACTGCTAGGTACAATTGTATGTCCTTTACTATTAAAAAAAGATAAGTAGGATTGTCTGATTTCTGATGTTGTTTTCATTTAAATACTCTAAATAGCCAAAATTATGTAGGCAATAATTTATTTGCCTGACAGATATATTGCTATTCTACACATTTTTTAAGAAGTTTTGCTATGAAATAGCGCAAAGAATTGGAAAATTTATACTAAAAATAACCACTTGTTACATATTGTAATAACAAGTGGTTAGATTATTCTAATTTATTGTTCATTTGAAAGAGGAACAATAAGCATATCTATCGCAATATTATTCATCACTTGACGAGTAGATGAAATAAATTTACTCCAGAAATCCTGATGATGCCCTGTCACTAATAAATCGATATCATATTTCTTTACAGTATCTTCTAATACTTGGCAAAAATCACCACTACCCTTTAAGCGCTCAGAAACAGGAAATCCTATTTTTGCAGCTAAAGCATCTAATGCTAGTGTAGTTTCTTCAGTAACTGAGTCTTGTACTGTAGACATATTGATATCAATTAATCCCGTATAAAGATCAGAGAAATTCACATCAACATGAATTAAGGATAACTTTCCTCCTGTTCTTTCTGCAATTTTTGCTCCTTTACGAATTAAAACTAAACTTTCTTCGGAAAGATCTACCGCAACTAAAACATGTTTATACATAATAAACTCCTTCAGTAGTTAAATAATTACTCTATTGATAGTAGCATATTCTATTAGGTGATTATTTGACACAGTTCTCAAATTTAAAAATTCCTTGCGAAATAGCAAGGTTGAATTATGCTATCGAATACTGATTTGTTCAAATAAATCAAAAAATGTAGGAAAAGTTTTTGCTGTACACTTAGGGTCTAAAATCGTTACTGGTGTATTTGATAAAGCAACTAATGCAAAACTCATTGCCATACGATGATCATTGTAAGTTTCAATCTCGACATCCCTAAACTGCTCTAAATCCAGAGGTTGAATTCGAATGAAATCCTCGCCTTCTTCAACTTCAGCACCAATTTTTCGTAACTCAGTTGCCATTGCTGTTAAACGATCTGTTTCTTTAACTCGCCAATTATAAATATTGCGAATCACAGTTTCGCTATCAGCAAATAAAGCTGTTGTTGCTATCGTCATTGCAGCATCAGGTATATGATTCATATCCATATCAATTCCATGAAGTTTATCCCTTTCTACCGCTATATAATCATCACCCCAAGTTACTTTAGCGCCCATCTTGGCTAATACATCCGCAAATAGCTTATCACCCTGTATAGAATTTTTCCCTATACCAGTAACTTTGATTTGACCTTTTATCGCAGCTGCAGCGAGAAAATAAGATGCTGAAGATGCATCACCTTCCACTAAATATTGCTGAGGAGAACGGTAAGTTTGATTACCTTTTACAAAGAAAAAATGATAATTTTCATGAGAGACAGAAATACCAAAGTCCGCCATCATAGATAAAGTAATATCAATATAAGGTTTTGATACTAACTCACCTATGACTTCTATTGTTATATCATTCTTACAAAGAGGTGATATCATCAATAGAGCTGTTAAGAATTGAGACGAAATGGAGCCATCTATTTGAACATTATCGCCTCGTAGTCCTGAATTTCTAATCGCTATTGGCGGATATCCCTCATTTTCTAAATAAGAAATATCCGCGCCTAACTGACGTAGTGCATCAACTAAATGTAGAATTGGACGTTCTTTCATGCGAGGTTCTCCAGTTAGAATAACCTCAGCATCATTTTTTCCTTTTAAACACAATGCAGCAGTTAGCGGGCGCATTGCAGTACCTGCATTTCCAAGAAATAAAGCCAATCCATTTTGGATATTAAAAGCTCCGCCGATCCCTTCGATTTCACAAACTGTTTTATCTGCAGAAAGTTGATATTCGACACCTAATTGCTTTAATGCATTTAGCATATATCGAATATCATCACTATCTAACAAATTAGTTACTTTTGTCTTACCCTCAGCCAATGCAGCCAAAAGTAAAGCTCGATTAGATAAGCTTTTTGAGCCAGGTAAATTAATTTCTCCTTCAACACGAGCTATGGGTTCGATAATGAGTTTTTCCATAAAATAAAATCCTTATTTCAAATAATCTATCTGGCTCTAATACTTACTGTAACTTACTTTAATACTTGTAATAACGCATTAAATAACTTCGTATTTTCTTCCGGTAACCCAATACTAATACGTAAATGATTTGGTAATCCATAACCTGCAATTGGACGAACAATAACCCCTTCTCTTAATAATTTTTCAAAGATAGGTAACGCAGGTTGTTTTAGATTAACTGTAATAAAGTTACCTTTCGATGAGATATATTCTAAATTATTGTCTTTGAAAAACTGCTCATATCTTGCCATTTCTACACGGTTATTCTCCGCTACTTTTTGAATAAATTGATCATCTTGAAGAACGGCAACTGCAGCAGTAAGAGCAAGACTATTACAATTAAATGGTTGACGCACTCGATTAAATAAATCTGCAATTTCTGGATCCGAAACAGTATATCCGACACGTAATCCGGCTAAGCCATATGCTTTAGATAAAGTACGACAAATTACTAAATTTTTATATTTTTTCAAAAGTGCAAATGAATCTACTCTCTCACTTGATAAAGTGAATTCAGTATACGCTTCATCTAATACTACAATAATATTTTCTGGTACTTTTGCTAAGAATGAGTCTATTTGCTCATGAGTTAAAAATGTACCAGTAGGATTATTGGGATTAGCTATATAAATTAATTTAGTTTTATCTGATATTGCAGATAGAAATCCATCTAAATCATGTCCATAATCTTTTGCTGGAATTACAACAGATTTTGCATTAATTGATTGTGAAACAAGTGGATATACTACAAATCCATATTGTGAAAAGATAATTTCATCATGTTCTGAAGCAAAAGTATGAGCAATCAATTCAAGTAAATCATTTGATCCATTGCCAAGTGTAATTTGATTCATATTTACACCAAATTTTTTGACAATAACTTCTTTCAAAATATAGCCATTTGCATCAGGATAACGTGTTAAATCAGCTAATTGTTTTTGAATAGCTTTTTTAGCACTTTCAGGGAAGCCAAAAGGATTCTCATTTGAGGCTAATTTCACAATATTTGTAATACCTAATTCACGCTCTAATTCTTCAATTGGTTTTCCTGGCTGATAAGGTGATAAAGTTTTTACACCTTCATTTGCGATGTTGATAAATTGCATTATGAACCTCCATTATTATTTAATCGATTCTCCAAAATAATAGCCTATTTAAAATAAAACAGATAGCCTTTTTTTGTTGTTTTTTTCAACACACAAATATAAAAATATCCTTAAGCTAATAGATAATACATTATTTAATTTCAATACTCTTACAATAGCTATTTCAGTTAATAATTATAACGTGTAGAATAAACAGTTATTTTCCACTAAAACGAGAAAAGCATGAGCAAAGAAAATATTTTAACTAGTGAACACAATGATGTTCGTGAAAATTTTATTACCCATATTATTGATGAAGATCTCGCATCAGGAAAACACCAATCAATTCATACTCGTTTCCCGCCAGAACCTAATGGTTATTTGCATATAGGACATGCAAAATCTATCTGTTTAAATTTTGGTATTGCAGAAGATTATAACGGATTATGTAACCTTCGTTTTGATGATACAAATCCTGTAAAAGAAGATGTTGAGTATATTGATTCAATTAAACAAGATGTTGAATGGTTAGGTTTTAAATGGGAGGGTCAACCTCATTATGCATCTGACTATTTCGATCAGTTATATACTTATGCAATCGAATTGATTAAGAAAGGTTTAGCTTATGTGGATGAGCTTTCTCCAGAGAAAATGCGAGAATATCGAGGAACGCTCACTGAACCGGGCAAAAATAGTCCATACCGTGATCGTTCAGTAGAGGAAAATCTTGCCCTTTTTGAAAAAATGAAGAATGGTGAGTTTGCAGAAGGGACTGCAAGTTTACGAGCAAAAATTGATATGGCTTCGCCATTTATGGTAATGCGCGATCCTGTCATCTACCGTATTAAATTTGCAAGCCATCACCAAACAGGTGATAAATGGTGCATCTATCCAATGTATGATTTTACCCATTGTATTTCTGATGCAATCGAGCGTATTACTCACTCATTATGTACACTTGAATTCCAAGATAACCGTCGTTTATACGATTGGGTATTAGAAAATATTTCAATTGAAAGACCATTACCACATCAGTACGAATTTTCACGTTTAAATTTAGAAGGTACGCTAACCTCTAAACGTAAACTATTAAAATTAGTTGAAGATAAAATTGTCGATGGATGGGATGATCCTCGTATGCCAACTATTTCAGGTTTACGTCGTCGTGGTTATACTCCAGCATCATTGAGAGAGTTCGCTCGTCGTATTGGTGTCACTAAACAAGATAATGTCGTGGAATATAGTGCATTAGAAGCTTGTATTCGTGATGACCTAAATACCAATGCCCCTCGTGCAATGGCGGTAATCAATCCTGTTAAAGTTGTTATCGAAAACTTTGAAGGGGAAGAAATCTTAAGCGCACCAAATCATCCAAATCGTGAAGAGCTTGGTAGAAGAGAATTGGCATTTACCCGTGAACTTTACATTGATGAAGCAGACTTTAGAGAAGAAGCGAATAAACAATTTAAACGCCTTGTTCTAGGTAAAGAAGTTCGTTTACGTAATGCTTATGTGATTAAAGCTGAACGTGTAGAAAAAGATACAAGCGGTAAGATCACCACTATCTTTTGTAGTTATGATCCTGAAACACTAGGTAAAAATCCAAGTGATGGACGTAAAGTAAAAGGCGTTATTCACTGGGTATCTGCTACAAATAATAAGCCGGCTGAATTCCGAATTTATGATCGTCTATTTACTGTACCTAACCCAGGTGCAGAAGAAGATATCAATAGTGTGATCAATCCAAATTCTTTAACAATTAAGCAAGGATTTGTGGAATCAAACTTAGCTAATGCTCAAGTCGGGCAAGGCTATCAATTCGAACGTGAAGGTTACTACTGTTTAGATAGCAAAGATGGTAATGCAGATCATCTCGTATTTAATTTAACGGTAAGCTTAAAAGAAAGTGTTGCATTTTAATTAGCAATAAGCTCACTGACAAAAGGATCAATAACTCTTTATTGATCCTTTTTTATATCAGCCATTCGTTATCTTTCATCAAAATAGAATGCCTGCATATTTCGCATAACTTGCTGAAAAACATCATCTTGGGAAAGATTTTTGATTTTAGCAATTTCAGATACAATCGCCATTAACTGCGATTCAATATCCGTAGTTGTAAATCGTTCGTGTTGCCAAGGAGCGTCGGTTTCAATCATTATTCGTTCAAGTGGAAATGTCTGGATAACTTTTCTCGTTTTTGGGTTCCATAAAATATCAGGCGTACAACTCACCATATAAGACGTTTCTAATAGCTTATCCATCATCTCATCACTCGCTTTATACCAATGAAAATGAGCTTTTTTAAGCTGATATTTTTTAAGTAATGCTAAGGCGATTTCTGTATCGTCAGAAACAATATGTAATACAATCGGTAAACCATATTTTTGACTCAACTGGATAAATTGCTCAAGTAAAGCAATATATTCTTTATAGTCAATTTCAGGTCTTTCCTGCTTTAAATAATGCGGTAATCCTACTTCGCCAATAGCAATAAGTTCAGAGTGGTGAGTTTCAATCCAATCAAATAATTGTGATTTTTGTTCTAATGTAGGCAATGGTTGTTCAGGATGGAATCCGGCGCAAAACTGAATTTTGGGAAATTTTTGTTTAAGGTTGGCTAACCGTTGAGTACTCGCTAAATCCGTTGCAACTGCAATAACACCAGAAAGATTAGTATTGTTAAAAATCGTTTCAACTTGTTCATCGGAGAATTGATCTAAATGAATATGGCTATCTAACATATCAAATCCTAGTTTACAAGCGGTTAGATTAAGCATTGATTTTACCTATTTTAAGCTTATAAAAAAGGCTGTTATCACTAACAGCCTCTACACTAATTAATAAGCGAATTATGAAAGATATTTTGCTTTTAATTCTTTAACCACTTCTTTTTGTTTAGCACTTAATTCTTTTGTCATTGGTTCACGACAATAACCGGCTTCAACGCCTTCGCATTCAAGTAAGCCTTTAATTGTTTGATATAAACCGTTACCTAAGATACCTTCAATTAAGTCATTTGTTACATTTTGAATTTCAAATGCTTCTTTAATTTTACCTTGTTGAGCTAATTCAAAAATTTGACGGGCACGAATACCGTTTACGTTGAATGTACTACCAATAGCACCATCAATACCTAATACAGTTGCTGGTAACATCATTTCATCGAAACCTGCATAGATTAAGTGATTAGGGAATGCTTTACGTAAACGTTCTAATAGATAGAAGTCACCTGCTGTGAATTTCACACCAATGATTTTTGGATTTTCAAATAATTCAGCAAATTGAGAAACCCCAATGTTTACCCCTGTTAAGAATGGGATTGAGTAAACGATCATTGGGCTACCTGTTTCACGAATAATGGTTTCGTAGAAGTTTTTGATTTCAGGGAAGCTAAATTTGTAATAGAAAGGAGTTACCGCTGATAAGCTGTCATAACCAAGTTCAGTTGCATATTTACCAAGTTCAACCGCTTCTTTTAAGTTTACGCTACCAACTTGTGCAATCAATGCAACTTGATCTTTAGCTTCATCTTTTGCAATACGGAAGATTTCTTTTTTCTCTTCAGTTGAAAGCATAAAGTTTTCACCAGTTGATCCACCAACATATAAACCATCCACTTTCATTTTATCAATATTGTGGCGGATAATTTGACGCAAACCTTTCTCATTAATTGTTCCATCTTCATTAAATGAAACTAATAATGCACTAAAGATACCTTTTAAATTTTTCATTGTTTAGTCCTTTTACTAAAGTGAATAATGTAAGCGGTATAATTTGCAAATTTGTTCGCAGAACTGACCGCTTAGAAGTTTATAAAAATCTATTTAATTCTTTGTTCCAAAATAACATTTAGTGTTTTCTGTTTATTCTTAATGGCTTTATTCGGTTCGGATTTAACCAATAAAGTATAAATTAAGTCTAAAATAAAAAGTTGTGCCATTTTGGTTCCGATAGAATCGCCTTGCATATGCCCTTGGCTATTTCCATTTATCAACACATAATCTGCTACTGCTGTAATAGGTGAACGTAAGTTATGAGTAATTGCAATCGTTTTTGCTTTATTATCCTTAGCAATACGTAATGCTCTAGTTGTTTCTTCTGAATATCCAGAATGACTAATCCCAATTACAACATCACCTTTTTTTAATAAAGATGCTTGCATATACATAAAATGATTATTAGTTACTGCATCTGTTTGATAACCTATACGCATCAATTTATGTTTAGCATCTTCGGCAGTTATACCTGATGTTCCTACCCCAAATAGAAAAATTCTATCTGCCTTCTGTAATTCTGAAACAACTTTTTCTAAATCATCGTAATTCAATAAATTGATTGTTTCTGCGATAACATTATGTAAAGTTGAATGTAACTTATTTGCAATTTCTCGGGATGTATCACTCTCTAAGACTTCCGTATCCAATAGAGTACTACTCTCTTTCTCTTGGGTAGCTAACTCTATGGCTAAATCAAGCTTAAAGTCAGTATACCCCTTAAACCCTAAAGTTCTACAGAACCGAATAAATGTCGCTTCTCCTACATCCAACTGCGAAGCAACCTCAGATAAAGAACATTGAGCTAGTATTCCTGGTTGTGCCAAAATAGCATTTGCTATTTTTTTTTCAGTTTTAGTTAAACTTGCCTGTAAAGCGCCAATTGTATCTAGAATTTTCCCTCGAGATGACATAATCAACTCCTATAACATTTCTACTGGAACTTTCACCACCACTTTTTTTAACATTTTATCGCCATTAACTGAAATACCCGGTTTATGAGGTTCATAAGGCATAAAGATTGCAAACATATTAGGTTTTAAAATGATTGTGTTTTTATTTTCAACTTCTGGAATCAACTGATAATCATCATCATTGTGATATTCTTCAAATAACGATAATGTAGGTTGAGTCACACTGTAATTAATTGCCTCATCACCTGAAATTAAAATTTGAATATCGATGAACTTACGATGCATTTCTGCCTTTTTAGTCTCTGCTGCAGTTGTCTGAAATTCCATGACATTCATTTTAATACCCTCTTCGATCTCGTGTTGACCAGTTGGTAAAGCTACAAGATCTAGCTCTTTTACTTTTTTACATAAACGAGCAAATACAGGATGTAATGCGTTGCTAAAATCATCGCGAGATAAATCACCTAATAACATATAAACCTCCGAAAGTGGAAATAGCTTATGACCACTTCACTCCATAAAAATAAATTCAAAAGAAGATATACTCCATAGAATAAAATTTTCTACGACAAATAACAAGTAATAAATGAAAAAAATGCGATATAGATCACTTTTTAAAGTGGATAACAGAATGCCACTGAATTTCAGTGGCATTCTTTACTTATTTTTGAATGGAAAGTATTAGTTCGATTTTAGATAATAATATCTGTTCTTCTTCCAGATCACTTAGCAATAAAGGATTCTGAGCTAAAAAATCGGGTTCAAATGATAGATTCCATACATTATCTACTACATTTAAACGAAGGTGTTCAGGAGAAGGTGTAGCTTGACGAGAACGGTTGAGAATCACTGCTAAACGAAATACTCGTAATAGAACTAATACATCTTGATGCTGAAAGCGATTGAGTTTACGAATATCTGTCGTTTTGAATGACTTTTGATGATAACGAATCAACGTTGCTAACAAATTCTTCTGCTCAACATCAAAGCCTGGTAAATCACTGTTTGCCACAATATAAGCAGAATGACGATGGAAATAATTATGATTAATACTAATTCCTGCTTCGTGTAATAAACTTGCCCATCCCAAGATAGATCTTAATTCTGCGATCTGTTTTTTATTATACCAAACTTTTATTTGATCAAATAAAATAATTGCTGTTTCTTTTACTTTCTTTGCTTGAATAAGATCAATATTAAACTGCTCAGCTAAAGCTTCTGCAGTACGTTGACGAATATCATTTACTTGAAACTGATTTTCCAAGCCGTACATTACCCCTTCACGTAATGCCCCATCGGAATATCGCATAGAATGAATATTAAACGTATGGAAAAGAGCTAATAAAATAGCTAACCCGGGTACAAGTACATCCGCTCGTTCTTCTAATAAACCTTTCAGTTCAATTTGATTTAGATTATTAAATTTTAAGCAACGTTCTATAACACGTTCTAATCGAGTTTCTGTGATTATTCCATCACGATAACCATTTGCAATCAGCACCTTACTTACTGTTTTGATTGTACCCGATGATCCCAAAACATGCTTCCAACCTAATGTTTTATACTCCTCTGCCAGATCTTCTATGGTTTTTAAGGCTGAATTATAGGCTTGATCAAATCGATCTTTATCTAGTTTACCATCAGGAAAAAAACGAATAGCGTAGCTTACACATCCCATATGGCGACTTTCTGCTCTTAAAGGAATAAATCCATCACCGATGGTCATTTCCGTTGAACCACCACCAATATCTACCACAAATTTTCTGCCTTTTTCTGGTTGAGTATGGCTTACTCCTGAATAAATCAGTTTAGCCTCCTCTTCTCCTGTAATAATTTCAATAGGAAATGGAAAAACTGATTTTGCTTGATCTAAAAAATCTTGATTATTTACCGCACTGCGTAACGTATAAGTACCAACAACTTTCACATTATCAGCAGAGAAACCCTTCAAACGTTGAGCAAATAACCCCAAACAATCCACGCCTCGAGCAATCGCTTCCTGACTTAATACATTATTTTCATCCAATCCTTCTGCTAAACGTACTCGACGTTTAATTCTTGATAAGATTTGAATAGAGCCACTCACAATCCTAGCAATAATCATATGAAAGCTATTCGAGCCCAGATCGATAGCGGCAAATTCTCGAGGGAGATGAAAGTCGGATCGCATATATGCCTCTATAAAATGATGTAAAATATTATTGTTTTTTAGTGTAACATTTTTTTATTTAAAGTGGATAATTTCCTTATCTTTCCTAGTAATTTCTAGTAAAATGCCCGTCATTTTTCAAGTAAAATCTATTTCATTTTTATAAAACCGAGGTAAATATGTCTAAATTTCCATCGATTGCGGAAATCCTATCAGGCAAAGTCGCAGTAGGAGAAGAAGTTTCCGTTCGTGGATGGGTAAGAACCCGTCGTGATTCTAAAGCTGGATTATCTTTTTTAGCAGTATATGACGGCTCTTGCTTTGATCCAATCCAAGCCATTGTGAATAATGACATCTCAAATTACCAAGACGAAGTTTTACACCTTACTACTGGTTGTTCAGTTATCGTAACTGGTAAAGTGGTTGAGTCCCCAGCAGAAGGACAAGCGGTCGAATTACACGCAAATAATGTAGAAGTTGTAGGTTGGGTTGAAGATCCTGATACCTATCCAATGGCAGCAAAGCGTCACTCAATCGAATATCTACGTGAAGTGGCACATCTTCGTCCAAGAACAAATTTAATTGGTGCGGTTGCTCGTGTTCGTCATTGTTTAGCACAAGCGATTCATCGTTTCTTCAACGAACAAGGTTTCTATTGGGTAGCAACCCCATTAATCACAGCATCAGATACTGAAGGTGCAGGCGAAATGTTCCGTGTATCAACATTAGATGTAGAAAATCTACCACGTACAGATAGCGGCAAAGTTGATTTCAGCGAAGACTTCTTTGGTAGAGAAGCATTCTTAACGGTATCGGGTCAGTTAAATGCGGAAACTTACGCTTGTGCATTAAGCAAAGTTTATACATTTGGTCCAACATTCCGTGCTGAAAACTCAAATACCACTCGTCACCTTGCAGAATTCTGGATGGTTGAGCCTGAAATCGCATTTGCTGACTTAGAAGATGATGCAAAACTTGCTGAAGCAATGTTGAAATACGTATTCAAAGCCGTATTAGAAGAACGTAAAGACGATATGGCATTCTTTGCTAAACACATTGATAGCAATGTGATTAACCGCCTAGAAAACTTTATCAATTCAGATTTTGCTCAAATTGATTATACTGATGCCATTGATGTGTTATTAAAATCAGGTAAGAAATTTGAATTCCCAGTTGAATGGGGAATCGATCTTTCATCTGAACACGAACGTTACCTTGCAGAAGAACACTTTAAATCGCCAGTCGTTGTGAAAAACTATCCGAAAGATATTAAAGCCTTCTATATGCGTTTAAATGATGATGGTAAAACAGTAGCAGCTATGGACGTACTTGCACCGGGAATCGGCGAAATTATCGGTGGTTCACAACGTGAAGAACGTTTGGACGTATTAGATAAACGTATGGTTGAAATGGGCTTAAACCCAGAAGATTACTGGTGGTATCGTGATTTACGCAAATACGGTACAGTACCTCACGCAGGGTTTGGTTTAGGTTTTGAACGTTTAATCGTTTATGTAACAGGACTTCAAAATATCCGTGAAGTGATTCCATTCCCACGTGCGCCACGTAATGCGAATTTCTAA
>NZ_JARIDQ010000002.1 GCF_029256985.1 Otariodibacter sp.
CAAACACTCTGGAAAATTCCCTTGACCTTTATTGCTATGATACTAGGAGGATCTGTTGGACGTGAGGGACCATCTGTACAAGTCGGTGCAGCTACCATGCTAGCATGGGGAAATTTATGTAGAAAACAAGGCTTTGCTTTTACAGGATTAACAACGAATGAACTAATGGCAACAGGAGCCGCAGGTGGATTGGCTGCAGCATTTAACGCACCTTTATCAGGTGTTATTTTTGCAATTGAAGAATTAGGGCGTGGAATATTACTGCGATGGGAAAGAAAAATATTACTCGGTGTACTCACTTCTGGTTTTATTCTTGTTGCAATAGAAGGAAATAATCCATACTTTCCACAGTATCAAGGAGAAACGTCTGTTTCTTATATGTTTTTATGGGTTGCATTATGTGCTGTTATATGTGGCATCCTTGGAGGAATTTTTGCACGATTACTTGCAAAAGGTTTAGCTGGAATTTCTCCTGCATCGATTAGAGGATGGATACGACGCCATCCTGTTATGATTGCTTTATTTCTTGGACTTATTCTAGCTGCTATTGGTACTTATACAAAGGGACAAACCTATGGAACAGGTTATGATGTTGCATCTTCTGCTCTGACTGGTTCAAATACCGATAGTAATTTAGGATTATTCAAACTTGTTTCAACAGTTGCTACATATTGGACTGGTATTGCCGGTGGGATTTTTACCCCTTCATTGACGACAGGTGCAGGAATTGGAGTACAAATTTGGTCATTAACCGATGGTTTGGTCGATCAGAGATTGCTAGTACTATTGTGTATGGCAGGATTTTTAGCGGGAGCAACACAATCGCCAGTTACAGCAAGTGTGGTAGTAATGGAGATGACTGGTGCACAACCGGTGCTTTTCTGGTTGTTAATTTGTAGTTTAGTCTCTTCGATTATCTCTCGACAATTTAATCCAAGACCATTTTATCATCTAATGGCAAGTCGTTTTCGCCAACGTATTCAAGAAGAATACAAAGAATAAACCGCTCATTACAAGCGGTCAGTTACTCATTAAATTATGTAAAATTTAACTAACAAAAATGATGGATCAATTTTGTTAGTAATTTAATTGTTGGTTCAATAAATTTAGTTTCTAAAAATTCATTAGGCTGGTGTGCTTGCTCAATAGAACCAGGTCCCAAAACTAAGGTCGGACAAATATTCTGAATGAAAGGAGCTTCCGTGCAATAATTTACAGCATCACATTTTTCGCCCAACAACGCCTCAACCACCTGTACAATTTGTGCCGAATGACTACATTCATATCCCGGTATTCCACCATGAAGATGTTTGATTTGAATCTTATCACCAAACTCTTCAATTAAAGGTGCAAGATTTTGGTATAGCAAGCCTTGTAGGTCAGTGATAGACATATTGGGTAGGGGGCGGATTTCCAATTGTAATTCACAACAGGCACAAATTCGGTTAATTCCATCTCCACCATGAATATTACCTAAATTCATTGTAGGATAAGGTATTTTAAATAGTGAATTGTGATAATTATTCTGTAAATCCGATTTTAACTCTAATAAATGCCCTATCGCTTTATGCATAATTTCAATGGCATTCACTCCTTGGCTAGGATCGCTCGCATGGCCAGAACGTCCAATAACATTAATAGATTCACCGATATGACCTTTGTGGGCTCGAATAGGTTTTAATGAAGTTGGCTCACCAATAATGGCACAATCAGGTCTAATTGTTGCTTGTTGAGAAAATACTCTAGCCCCGAGCATTGTTGTTTCTTCATCAGCAGTTGCCAGAATACGAATTGGCTTATTTAATTTTTGAAGATCGATTTGACTAAGAGTATCAATAACAAAGGCAAAAAAGCCTTTCATATCTGCCGTACCTAGGCCATAGAATTTCCCTTCTTTTTCTGTTAAAGCAAAAGGATCAAAAATCCATCTTCCCTCATCAAAAGGTACCGTATCTGTATGCCCTGCAAACAATAAACCACCCTCGCCTTCACCGTAGGTCGCTAATAAATTGTATTTTCCTCGGCTGCCTTCAACGGGTAAAATTTCAATCTGAAAGCCGAAGTCTTCTAACCAAGTAGCTAACAGATCAATTAAAGGCTTATTAGTTAAATCATACTCTGCTTGCAAACTACTAATCGTAGGAATTGCAATAATTTGTTGATATCTATGAATAAAATTGATTGATTTTTTCATTATCTAACATATCTCAAAATAGCAAAACCAAGTGCCACATCCCAAATAACTACAAGATAAAAGCTAATACGTTCAAAAATTGCTAAATAATTTGTAAAACCAAACATCGTAATACCTATGGCAATGATCCCTATCCCTCCAGCAATTAGACTAAATAGTTTGAATTTACGCAAAAATGGCTTATCGATACCAATTCCTGTCACTATCATCATAATATTACCTAATAAAAAGGTAATACTTACTCCAAGATTTTGTAAACCACCTTCAGTATAATGACCGCCTTGAGCAGAATATATTAAAATCATACCCAATGAAAAAAAGATCGCTGCCATACTGCCGATCAGTCTAAATCCTTTTATCATCTGATTAACAGCTATAAGATAAATAAATAAAAATAGAGAACCATGTACCATAAATGTGGCTTTCATTACGAATGAAAGAGGAGAAAGTTGGCTTGTTTGAGAATCGACAATAGAGCCTATAGGTAAAAGTAACTCTAATATAGTATGATCATAGTAAGCTAAAAATCCTACATTACTAAATACAATTGTTATAAGTTCTGCTGCAAAATAATCAATACCAATGAATACAGCTAAAAAGGCCAACATCCTAACCAATAATTTATTGGTAACTCTTACAAATGGTGACATCAATAGAGGGTAAAACTTCACACCAAATGAACCATTAGTAAAATATTGTTCTATTGACTGATATTTTTTTGATATGAATTGAATATATTTATTTATGCTGTATTTTCGTTTAGTCGATGTCATATAAGCCTTATCTTTATCTTCATAAAACGATAATAGGTTTTATCTAATAATTGTACTATCTTACTACCTTAAAATTCGGATTTAATTTAGGTCATTGTAATATTATTCTTAATAGAAAATATCATACCACGAATAAAAGAACAGAGGTAATCTATCAATATTCACAAAATAATTTGTGATTTTTTTATAAAAAAAGTATTATAGACGTCTAGATGGCAAAATCAACAGAATACAAATCAGTCGGTCTTTTAACACAGCATACTTTAAGTACTATGAGTACTATGACCGCATATTTACTACCCTTTTATTTATCAATTAAGGATTAAACTCAATGACAATTAATTTATTTACATCTGAATCTGTTTCAGAAGGACATCCAGATAAAATTGCAGATCAAATTTCAGATGCAGTACTTGATGAGATATTAAAGCAAGATCCTCAAGCTCGTGTAGCTTGTGAAACTTATGTCAAAACAGGCATGGCATTAGTTGGTGGTGAAATTACAACCTCTGCTTGGGTTGATATAGAAAACCTAACTCGTCAAGTTATTTGTGATATTGGTTATACTCATTCAGACATGGGATTTGATGCTCGTTCTTGTGCCGTATTAAATGCGATTGGTAAACAATCTCCAGATATTAATCAAGGGGTTGATCGTGAAGATCCATTAGCTCAAGGTGCGGGTGATCAAGGTATTATGTTTGGTTTTGCTACAAATGAAACAGATGTATTAATGCCAGCACCAATTACTTATGCTCATCGCTTAATGGAACAACAAGCAAAAGTGCGTAAAAGTGGCAAGTTAAACTGGTTACGTCCAGATGCAAAAAGCCAATTAACTTTTATTTATGAAGATAACAAAATTAAAGGTATTGATGCTGTTGTACTTTCAACACAACATGCTGATAGCGTATCACAAAAAGAAATCTATGAAGGCGTAATGGAAGAAATAATTAAACCAATTTTACCAACAGAATGGTTAAATAAAGATACCAAATATTTTATTAACCCAACAGGTCGCTTTGTAATTGGTGGACCGATGGGTGACTGTGGATTAACAGGCCGCAAAATTATTGTAGATACCTACGGCGGTGCCGCACGTCATGGTGGTGGAGCTTTCTCTGGAAAAGATCCTTCAAAAGTTGACCGTTCGGCAGCTTATGCGGCTCGTTATGTTGCAAAAAATATTGTTGCTGCAGGTTTAGCTGATCGTTGTGAAATTCAATTATCTTATGCAATTGGTGTGGCAGATCCAACATCAATCATGGTAGAAACTTTTGGTACAGGAAAAGTGAATAACGAAATCTTAGTGGAATTAGTGAGAGAACACTTTGATTTACGCCCTTACGGATTAATTAAAATGTTAGATCTAATCCAACCGATTTACCGTGAAACAGCAGCATACGGACACTTTGGTCGTGAAAATTTTCCGTGGGAAAAAACAGATAAAGCTGACTTACTCAAAGAGGCTGCTAAATAAAATAATAGTTATATTTAAAAATTAGATACATAATAAAAAAGCCCGAAGTCATAACTTCAGGCTTTTTACTTCTAATTATAAATTATCAACTATTCATCATCAGAAGATAAGCTTACTGCTGCTGTAAATAATACATCAGTTGAAGAGTTTAAAGCAGTTTCTGCTGAATCTTGAATCACACCAATAATGAAACCAACACCAATAACTTGTGCTGCAATATCATTTGGAATACTGAATAAACTACACGCAAGTGGAATTAATAATAGTGAACCACCAGCAACACCCGATGCACCACAAGCACAAACTGAAGCAACAATACTTAATAATAATGCAGTCCAGAAATCAGGTACAATACCTTGTGTGTAAGCTGCAGCTAAAGTTAAAACAGTAATTGTGATCGCAGCTCCTGCCATATTGATCGTTGCACCAAGTGGAATTGATACAGAATAAATTTCTTCTTTTAACCCTAAACGTTTTGCTAAATTCATATTCACTGGAATATTTGCTGCAGAACTACGAGTAAAGAACGCAGTCACACCACTTTCACGTATACAAGTTAGAGTAAGTGGGTAAGGGTTGCGACCCAATTTCCAATATACAAGTAAAGGGTTTAAGAGAAATGCAACAATTGACATAGCACCCAATAAAACAAATAGCAGACGAATATAACCAGCAAAAGCATCAACGCCGTTAGTTGCAATAGTTTCAGCTACTAATCCAAAAACCCCAATAGGAGCAAAGGTAATAACAACTTTAACAACAAAAGAAACTGCATCAGCCATATCGCTTAATAAAACTTTAGTGCTATCAGCTCCGTGACGTAATGCAATGCCTAAACCAATAGACCATGCAAGAATCCCAATAAAATTACCATCAGTTATCGCACCAAATGGATTATCAACTAAATTAAAAATGACTACTTTTAAAACTTCATCGACACGATCTGGTGGCGCCAATCCACCTGGGCTTTCAACCAGCTCTAATGTTGTTGGAAAAGCATAACTAAGCACTACAGCTGTTAATGCTGCAAGAAAAGTCCCCATAAGATAAAGAACAATAATTGGCTTCAAACGGCCATTGCTTCCAACTTTTTTATTTGCAATCGCAGATAAAACAATAGTGAATACTAAAATAGGCGCTATAGATCTAAGGGATTTGACAAAAAATTGACCTAATACACCAAATTTTATCGCTATTTCTGGGAATATAAGAGCAAGAACTATACCAAGGATTAATCCAATGGCAATCCGTAGTACAAGATTCCCACCAAAAAGTTTAGAAGAAAGAAAAGGGTTACTCATAAAGTTTCCTATAAAAATAAGAATAAATAAATTTCATGTTTTTTATTAAAATATGTATTGATAGTATCTAAAAAATATAAAAATGTGAATAGTTAATACCAATTAGAATTAAAAAAATTCACATTTCTAGAAATTTATAGAAAGATATCTGAATTAGATAAATTTATTGATTCTTTATTACAAAAAAATATAGAATGACTTACGTTATTTATCTAGTATTTTTCAGAAAGTTGTAATTCACATTTTCTTATTTTTATAAGGTAGTCAATGAAACCCTCCAATAAAGCAAGTTTTCAAAGAGTGATTAATGCAACCAAATATTCATTAAAAGGGTTAAAAAGTGCGTATATTAATGAAGCTGCGCTTCGTCAAGAAATCTGGCTTTCTTGTATAACAATTCCTTTAGGTTTTTTTCTAGGACAAACACCCGTTGAAAAAATTTTATTGGTAGGAAGCATATTACTTATTCTTATTACTGAATTATTAAATAGTGCGATTGAATCTGTTGTTGACCGTATTGGATCAGAATTTCATGAATTGTCAGGTAGAGCTAAAGATATTGCCTCTGCAGCCGTTTTTATGAGTATACTTCTGGCTGGAATGACATGGTTACTTATTTGCTTTTTCTAAACTAATAAAAATTACGTAATGGGCATTTTCAATCTAAAAGAACAATTTGATAAATTCAATACTGAGCAAAGCATAAAATTTAATTGTATTAATGTTGTAACACTGTTGTATCAACGTAGTAATTTTTATGATCAATTACTCCAAACATTATGGGAACATTTTGAATTAGATAGATACTCTGATCTAGCACTTATTGCTGTTGGTGGGTACGGTCGTAGAGAAATGTTTCCTCTCTCTGATCTTGATATTCTAATTATCAGTGAAAATCCTATCAATGAAACAACACAAGATAAGATCACTCAATTATTTAATATTTTATGGGATTGCAATTTACAGTTAGGCTCCGCAATTCGAACTATCCAACAATGTATTGATATTGGACTTAATGAACTATCCGTTGCAACAAATATGTTGGAAAGCCGGTTTTTAATAGGCAATAAATTTTTGTGGGAACAATTAATTTCTCATTTATATCAAGATAATTTTTGGCCAATTTCATCTTTTTTTCAAGCAAAAATAGAAGAAAAACAAACGCGCTACGAAAGATATCATAATACAAGCTATAACCTTGAACCTGATTTGAAGCATAGTCCAGGAGGATTACGTGATCTACATTTACTTTTATGGATTATGCTTAGACAATATGGCGTTCAATCTTTAGATTCACTTTATGCTAAAGGGATCCTTTTCAAAAAAGAGTATGAAGAACTAAAAGAGGCACAGAAAATCCTTTTTCAAATGCGGTTTGGATTACACCTTCAACTGAAACGCTATGACAATCGTTTACGCTTTGATCGCCAGCTAGCATTGAGTGAACAGTTAGGTTATCAAGGGGAAGGAAATCATCCCGTAGAAATGATGATGAAAGCCTACTTCCAAGCAACTCAATCTATTTCTCAACTAAGCCAACTAATTCTTGATAGCTTTAAACAAGATGTACTAAATCCTTTGCAAAATAAAGGAACAAAGTTACCGCTTGATGAGTTATTTTTTTTACGAGATAACCAAATCAGTTGTTATAGTCCAAGAAATTTATCCCAATCCCCTGAAAAAATATTAGATCTTTTCTTTTATTTAACTGAGTATCCTGAAGCAATAATCGCAATAACCACACTACGTCATCTTCGTTTGACGATAAAAAATATTACGATACCTTTAAGTGAAAATCCAAATGCCCGAAAACGTTTTATTCAGCTTTTTTCACAACCTAATTGTATCCAACGAGCAATTCTGCCTATGCACCGTTTTGGAGTACTTTCAATCTATCTGCCACAATGGAAAAATATCCGAGGGTTAATGCAATTTGATATGTTTCACCTTTATACGGTTGATGAACATATCGTGCGAGTGATGCAAAAATTAGAGAGTTTTCTCGACCAAACCAATAGTGAGAAACATCCCCTATGTTGTGAAATCTTTCCCATACTCGAAAAACGTCCTCTACTCTATCTAGCTGCTCTATTTCATGATATAGCAAAAGGACGAAATGGCGATCATTCAAAATTGGGGGCAGAAGATATGCGTCAATTTGCCCACCTACACGGATTTAGCGAAGAGGATAGCGATTATATGGCGTGGTTAGTCGAACAACATCTATCTATGTCTATTACTGCACAACGACGCGATATTCACGATCCCTCTGTTGTAAAAAATTTTGCAAATGTCGTTAATAATCCGACCGCGTTATCTGCATTAACTTGCTTAACAGTAGCCGATATTTGTGCAACTAATGAAACATTATGGAATGATTGGAAACGTTCCTTAATTCATAAACTCTATCAATTTACGCTTGAACAACTCAATTTAGGTAAGGAAGAATCTATCGATTACCACCAATTAGCACTTAATAATCGTGATGAAACCTTGCAACAACTCAATTTATCTGAAGTTCAACAACAAAAACTTTGTGAATTTTGGGATAGCTGTCCTGAAAGTTACTTTGTGCGTCATAATCCAACCCAGCTTATCTGGCATGCTTCATCATTTATTAAAAGCACGACCCTCCCCTTAGTACTAGTCAGTAGTCAATACGCACGTAGTGCCACTGAAATTTTTATCTACACACAAGAACAACCGTATATTTTTGCTCGAGTTGCACAAATGATGAGCCAGAAAAAAGTGACAGTGCATGATGCCCAAATTCTGACAAGTGATAATGGATTTATCTTAGATAGCTTTATTGTTTCCGAACAAAATGGTAAAACACTCAATAAAGATCGACTTAAACAGATTCAACTTGCATTGACTAAGACCTTACAAGATACTGAATCTAAACCTATAAAAATCGTCAAAAAACCAATAAAGCATAGATCATTTAAACGTAAAACTATGATTCGTTTTTTAGATGAATTAAATCTAGAACATACTGCTTTTGAATTATTCACATTAGATAGAGAAGGATTATTGACTCGAATAGGCTATATTTTTCAACAATTACAATTAAACTTAATTAACGCCAAAATTACGACGATAGGTGAACAGGTAGAAGATTTTTTTGTGGTGACAACATCTCAAAATCAAGCACTATCAGAAGTACAAAAAGAGAAACTGAAACAAACTATAATTACTGAATTAACAAATTAATATTTTAAAACCTCAAAAAGGGATAATTATGAAAACTATTTCAAAAATTTTATCATTGACTGGATTACTAGCCTTAGTTGGCTGTAATTCTATTTATGATGCGCCTTCTAAAGTAGATAAATCAATAATAACGATTCCACATTCAGATCCCCAATGGCAACAACATCTAGCACAATTACAAAAAATTAGGTCTTACTCTGCAAGTGGTCAATTTGGTTATCTTTCACCTGAGGATCGATTTTCCTCACACTTTGATTGGCAATATCATTCTCCATATCAGTTTCATCTAGTGATGTCCTCAAATCTTTCAAGTAAATCACTCAAATTACAACGTACCCAACAAGGTATGACGGTTTCTGACAGTGAAGGTAATTCACGTACCGAAACCAATATTACTAAGTTAATGCAAGAAATGATCGGAGTATCATTTCCTATCGACCATTTTGCTTATTGGGTAAAAGGTCAACCTGAAGAAAATATGCCTTATACGGTTAATGAAAAACGCCAACTAGCTCAATTTAATTACCCTATTAATGGTGTAACGTGGAATGTGAATTTTGTTGAATATCATGAAGATCGTATTCCAAACTTACCCAAACTAATTTCACTAGATAATGGGACACAAACTTTAAAAATTCGTATTGATGAATGGACATATTGATATGAGCAATATTCTTACTTTTCCTAGCCCAGCTAAACTCAATTTATTCTTATATATTACAGGCAAGCGGTCAGATGGCTATCATGAATTGCAAACCTTGTTTCAGTTTTTAGACTTTGGGGATGATATCCATTTTGAAATTACTCAAGGATCGCAAATTGAACTACTCGATCAACTAGATTCTGTACCTGTTGAGCAAAATCTAATTTATAAAGCTGCAAAATTATTACAACAGCACACCGCTTGTTCCCTTGGTGCAAAAATTGGAATAACCAAAAGGCTCCCTATGGGAGGAGGCGTTGGAGGAGGGTCATCTAACGCAGCAACAACCCTCGTTGTACTTAATCAACTATGGAATACACAACTCTCTCTAGAAACTTTAGCAGAACTTGGATTAACATTAGGTGCTGATGTACCTATTTTTGTGAGAGGTCATGCAGCTTTTGCTGAAGGAGTGGGCGAAAAATTAACATTTTGCAATCCACCAGAAAAGTGGTTCGTAGTGCTTAAACCTAATGTGTCTATTTCAACTGCACTAATTTTTAATCAACCCTCACTACCTCGCAATACGCCCAAAAGAAAATTGCAAGAACTTTTATCTATAAATTGGAAAAACGATTGCGAAAAAGTTGTCCGAGATCAGTATTCAGAGGTTGAAGATCTTATCGCTTGGTTGGTACAATATGCACCGTTTCGGTTAACTGGTACAGGTGCTTGTATTTTTGCTGAGTTTGAAAGTGAAGCTAAAGCTCGTCAAGTTTTTGCTAACAAGCCGAATGATATACAAGGCTTTGTGGCAAAAGGACAAAATATTTCACCTTTACACCAAAAACTAAACTTATTTTCCTAATTTAACCCAGAGGTTCCCCCAATGCCTGATATTAAACTCTTCGCAGGAAATGCTACACCAGAATTAGCAAAACGAATTGCTGAACGTCTTTATACTAACCTCAGCGATGCAACAGTTGGTCGTTTTAGTGATGGTGAGGTTCAAGTACAAATTAATGAAAATGTACGTGGCGGAGATATTTTTATTGTGCAATCAACTTGTGCACCCACTAATGATAATCTAATGGAATTGATCGTAATGGTCGATGCGTTAAGACGTGCATCTGCAGGCCGTATTACCGCTGTTATTCCATATTTTGGCTACGCTCGACAAGACCGTCGTGTTCGCTCTGCCCGTGTTCCAATTACAGCAAAAGTTGTAGCTGATTTTCTTTCTAGTGTGGGAGTTGACCGTGTATTGACTTGTGATCTTCACGCAGAACAAATTCAAGGTTTCTTTGATGTGCCAGTAGATAACGTATTTGGTTCTCCAATTTTACTTGATGATATCTTAAAGAAATCTGACTTAGTCAACCCAATCGTTGTATCTCCAGATATCGGTGGAGTGGTTCGTGCTCGTGCAGTAGCAAAACTACTTAATGACACAGAGATGGCAATTATCGATAAACGTCGCCCTAGAGCTAACGTTTCCCAAGTTATGCACATCATTGGTGATGTAGCAGAACGTGATTGTATCTTAGTGGATGATATGATCGATACTGGTGGAACATTAGTAAAAGCTGCTGAAGCATTAAAAGAAAGAGGTGCTCGTCGAGTGTTTGCTTATGCAACACACCCTGTATTCTCCGGTACAGCAGCGAAAAACTTAGCTAATACAGCATTAGATGAAGTGGTGGTAACCGATTCTATCCCACTTTCAGCGGAAATTAAGGCATTAAATAAAGTCCGAGTCTTGACAGTTTCAGGAATGCTTGCAGAGGCTATTCGCCGAATTAGTAATGAAGAGTCAATCTCGGCGATGTTTAATCATTAATAGTCAAAAGCCCATTATTGGGCTTTTTTATTGCTTCTTATCCAATATTTCATACAAGCAGTTAGATTCAGGAGTTTTCTTGCATGACTTATTCTCTTATTCGAAAGGCACTATTCTCTCTCGAGCCAGAGCAAGCCCATCTATTTTCTATTCAAGTATTGAAGTATCTAGGCTATCTCCCTTCTTTCTATCCTCCCCCAGAGAACAAAGTCAATGTAATGGGATTAAATTTTCCAAATCCTATTGGTCTTGCTGCTGGCGCAGATAAAAATGGTGAAGCCATTGATGGGTTCGCAAAACTAGGATTTGGATTTATTGAAGTTGGGACAGTAACCCCTGTAGCACAAGATGGTAATCCTCGCCCTAGACAATTTCGATTACTTGAATCTGAAGGGATTATTAATCGTAATGGATTTAATAATCTTGGTGTTGATGTTTTGATTGAGAATGTTAAGAAATCTAATTATCGTGGAATTTTAGGGATTAATATAGGTAAAAATGCCACAACCCCTATAGAAAAAAGTATTGATGATTATCAAATCTGCTTTCGTAAAGTCTACCAACATGCTAGTTATATTACTGTCAATATTTCATCTCCAAATACGAAAAACCTTAGAACATTACAATATGGTGAAGCATTAAATTCGTTATTGAAAACTCTAAAATCAGAACAAGCTGAATTAGCCAAAAGACAAGGACTTTATAAACCTTTAGTTTTGAAAGTTGCTCCTGATCTTACTTATTCTGAAATAGAATCTATTGCCGAAAGTCTACTTAGATATAAGGTTGATGGACTTATTGCAGGAAATACAACACTCTCTCGTGATACAGTCACAGGATTAAAACATGCAGATGAGCAAGGCGGATTAAGCGGAAAACCATTACATAAACTGAGTACCAATTTAATTTTACAATTTCAAAAAAACTTACGAGGACAGATTCCTATCATTGGTAGTGGTGGGATTCATTCAGTATCATCAGGTCAAGAAAAAATTAATGCTGGAGCAGATCTTTTACAACTCTACTCTGCAATGATTTATCAAGGTCCTAAACTTATTAAAGAACTTGCTATACATATCCGCACAAATAAAGATTAAAAAAACAATGGATTGAATTTACCTTTAAAATTCAATCCATATCTAATAAGTTACGCTCAGAATAATTCTAATTAGTCTTGATTTATTCTACTAGATATAGCGCTTTGTTGATTTTTATATTTAGCATCTTTGCGAGTATTATAAGGTCTTTCAGAATTACCACTTAAAATTTCAAAACTTAATGCACCAATTGCCATATTAGGTCTTAATGCTAGTGGTAATTTCCCTGCATTGAAGAATTCTAATACAATTTTCCCTTCCCAACCCGGATCTATTCGGTGTGCTGTAATATGAACCATTAATCCTAAACGAGCCAAAGAAGAACGTCCATCCAACCAACCGACTATATTTGCAGGCAACTTAACCGTTTCTAATGTTGTTGCTAAAGCTAATTCCCCTGGGTGTAAAAAAAATGCCTCCCCTTCACTAATAATAATTTCTTCACTCATTACACTTTCTAATTGAGCTGTCATCTCTTCGCGAGTACCACTTAAATCGATATAAGGCGTTGCATGTTCTCGAAAAACACGAAAAGAATTACCTAAGCGAACATCTATTGTTGCTCCATTAATTTTATCATTACTTGGCCGAGGGAATAGGCTAATTAACCCTTTATCTAAATAACGTTCAATATCCGTATCACAAAGACGCATATTTTTCCTACTTATTATGTTTAAATAATTGTTTTATTTGTGCTTTTAAAATGTTAATTGCAATACGATTTTTTCCACCTTTAGGTACGATAATATCAGCATATTGTTTAGATGGTTCAACAAATTGCAAAAACATTGGGCGGACTGTTTTACTATACTGTGTCACAACTGATTCAAGTGTACGTCCACGCTCCTGCATATCTCGATTTAGCCGACGAATAAAACAAATATCAAGTGGTGCATCAACAAAAATTGAGACATCAATTTCATTCCTAATATTTTCATCTGTTAGTAATAAGATTCCTTCCAAAATAATAACTCTCCTAGGGGAAAAATGGATTACACTCTGTTTACGATTATGTTGCGTATAATCATATTCTGGAATGTTAACAGGCTCTCCTTTTTTTAGAGTTTTTAGATGCGAGACAAGCAAAGCATGATCCATAGAGCTTGGATGGTCATAATTTGTCTTTACTCTTTCTTCCATAGCCAAATGGCTTTGATCTCTGTAGTAAGAATCCTCCGAAATAATCCCTATCTCATCCTTTCCAAGTTCTTCTTTCAACTCTTTATAGATAGTTGAAGCAATCAAGCTTTTACCTGAAGCAGATGCTCCTGCAATAGCAATAACAATACAAGTTTCACTCTCACTTGAATGTAACATAAATAATTCCTTAGACAGACGAAATAAATTTTCTTAATTATACAATAAAATCTACTTAAAACCGATTCAAAATTCAGTAGTATGCTTTCATTTATAAATCAAATTAGTATCAATTATCTAAAAATAAAATATCTCTTCTTAAAACTTCATAAAAATGTTATAAAAATGTAAAAAATAAGACTTGTGTCACAGTTTTACTCGACAAGAATAGGCATAATATATTCACCATATGTGAAGTTAGGAAACTATTAAGATTTATCCTAACGATTTATATTTTTTATTGTTCTTAAGCATATATAATGACAATAAAATTATTTGTAAATAAACTACTTAATAAGGTTAGGTCCTATATGCAACATAAAACTTTTGATGAATTACTTGCTTCCACGGCATTAGGAGGAGCGAATCAATCTTATGTTGAAGAAATCTACGAGCAATATCTTGAAGATCCAAAAAGTGTTGATAAAAGTTGGCAACAAATCTTTTCTCAATTACCGAATACTACTGTTCAAGAACAATCCCATTCTATCGTAAGAGATTACTTTCGTCGTTTAGCTAAAGAAAATCATTCTCAATCCGTTACTGTCATAGATCCGAAAGCTAGTGCAAAATTGGTTAAAATTTTACAATTTATTAATGCTTATCGCTTTCGTGGACATTTGGAGGCAAACTTAGACCCTTTAAATTACTATCGTTGGAAAACATCTCAAGTACCTGAGTTAGATTACCACTATCATGGTTTTACTGATACAGATTTAGATGAAACTTTCAATATTGGTCGCTATGTCTACAATAAAGAAACAATAAAATTAAGAGAGTTAGCTGATGCTCTTAGGGAAACCTATTGTGGAAGCATTGGACTTGAATTTATGCATGTTCAAGATATGGAGCAAAAAAATTGGCTTCAAGCTAAAATGGAAAGTGTATTAAATAAACCACTTTTTTCACATGAAGAAAAAATAACTTTATTAAAAGAACTCACCGCAGCTGATGGGCTTGAACGCTATTTAGGTGCTAAGTTCCCGGGTGCTAAGCGATTTTCTCTTGAGGGAAGTGATGCCTTCATTCCGATGATGAAAGAAATTGTTCGCCATGCAGGTAAACAAGGTATTACTGATGTTGTAATGGGAATGGCTCACCGTGGCCGTTTGAACCTATTAGTCAATCTTTTAGGTAAAAAACCGATAGAATTATTTGATGAATTTGCAGGTAAACACGCGAATATAAATCGTACAGGTGACGTAAAATATCATCAAGGCTTCTCCTCTGATTTTGCTGTAGGTGATCAACTTGTACACTTAGCTTTATCATTTAATCCATCTCATTTGGAAATAGTTAACCCCGTTGTTATCGGTTCTGTTCGTGCTCGGCAAACAAGAAGCCTTGATAACAATCGTGATCATGTATTAGCAGTAACCGTTCATGGAGATTCTGCTGTTGCAGGGCAAGGGGTAGTACAAGAAACTTTAAATATGGCAAATACTCGTGGTTATACAGTTGGCGGAACAATCCGAATTGTCATCAACAACCAAATTGGCTTTACTACATCTAATCCTACTGATACTCGATCCACAGAGTACTGTACAGATATTGCTAAGATGATTCAAGCACCAATTATTCATGTAAATGGTGATGATCCCGAGGCTGTTGCATTTACTGCACGTATGGCAGTGGAATACCGCAATCTATTCAAGCGCGATATTTTTATTGATCTTATTTCTTATCGTCGTCATGGTCATAATGAAGCAGATGAACCTTTAGCAACTCAACCCATGATGTATAGTATTATCAAAAAGCATCCAACACCACGTAGAGTCTATGCCGAACGTTTGATTACCGAAGGTGTTATTACCGCTGATGAAGAAACAGAAATGGTCAATCTTTATCGTGATGCTCTTGATAATGGAGATCGTGTTGTGCCTGAATGGCGAGAAATGAATACGGCTAAATTAGATTGGTTAAAATACCTTAATTCAGATTGGACTGATCCTTATGAAAGCAAATTTCCACAAGACAGATTTCTAACATTAGCTAAGCGAGTTTGTGAATATCCTGAAGCTATTATTCCACACCCTAGAGTTAAAAAAATTTATAACGATAGACGAGAAATGATAGAAGGTAATAAATTACTTGACTGGGGTATGGCAGAAACAATGGCTTATGCTACTCTACTTGATGATGGTGTCCATGTAAGAATTTCTGGTGAAGATGCAGGACGTGGAACATTTTTCCATCGTCATGCTGTTGTTCATAATCAAACTGATGGTACAGGTTATGTTCCACTTACTCAATTACACCCTAATCAAGGTCGTTTTGAAGTATGGGATTCTGTTTTATCTGAAGAAGCTGTACTCGCATTTGAATATGGCTATGCAACTACAGATCCAAAAACACTTACTATTTGGGAAGCGCAATTTGGTGACTTCGCTAATGGTGCACAAATTGTTATTGATCAATTTATTAGTTCGGGCGAACAAAAATGGGGAAGAATGTGCGGACTAGTTATGTTACTTCCACATGGATACGAAGGACAAGGTCCTGAACACTCATCTGCACGTTTAGAGCGTTATTTGCAACTTTGTGCCGAACAAAATATGCAGGTTTGTGTACCGTCTACACCAGCACAAGTTTATCATATGTTACGTCGCCAAGCTATCCGTAAAGTCCGTCGACCACTTATTGCAATTTCACCTAAATCACTCTTACGTCATCCTCTTGCTGTTTCATCACTAGATGAATTAATTAATGGTCATTTCCAAAATGTGATTGGGGAACTAGATGGTTTAGACCCGAAAAAAGTAAAACGTGTTGTAATGTGTTCAGGAAAAGTCTACTACGATTTATTAGAACAACGTAGAGCCAATGAACAACAAGATGTAGCGATCATTCGTATTGAACAACTTTACCCTTATCCTCACGACGAGATAAAAGCTATTTTAGCAAACTATCAGCATGTTACTGATTTTGTATGGTGCCAAGAAGAGCCTCAAAACCAAGGTGCATGGTATTGTAGTAAACATAATTTTGAAGCATCAATTCCTGAACATGCTAAACTTAAATATGCAGGGAGAGAAGCCTCAGCATCACCCGCTGTTGGTTATATGTCACTACATACAAAACAGCAAAAACAACTAGTTGCAGATGCACTAACTCTATAATTACAAGCGGCCAGATTATTACTATTTTTTGTAAAATCTGACTGAAATTTAAGAAGGAAACAAAAAATGACTATTGAAATTCTTGTCCCAGATCTTCCAGAATCTGTAGCCGATGCAACTGTTGCAACTTGGCACAAAAAAGTAGGTGATCCTATTAAACGAGACGATGTTATCGTTGAAATTGAAACAGATAAAGTAGTGCTAGAAGTGCCTGCAATGAGTGACGGTATACTTACAGAAATTCAACAAGAAACTGGAGCAACAGTAAAAAGTAAGCAAGTGTTAGGAATTCTATCTATTGCCCAAGCTGGAGATTTTAGTAAAGAGATATTAACTCCAGTAAATCAAGCAACACCAGCAGATCGTCAAACAGCATCTTTAGAGCCGGATAATAGTGCTGCAGATGCGGTTGGTCCAAGTGTGAGACGTTTACTTGCAGAACATGATCTTTCAGTAGATGAAGTTCAAGGCACTGGTGTAGGTGGTAGAGTTACTCGTGAAGATGTAGAACAAGCTATTACTAAACGTGCAAATAAACAAGTTGCAGAGAAAGCAGAAAATACAATTAGTACAGTTGCTTATTCAGCACGTAGTGAAAAACGCGTACCAATGACGAGATTACGTAAACGTGTTGCTGAACGCTTGCTCGAAGCTAAAAATACAACGGCTATGTTAACCACATTCAATGAAATCGATATGAAACCGATTATGACATTGCGTAAGCAATATGGTGAGAAATTTGAAAAACAACATAACGTACGTCTTGGGTTTATGTCTTTCTATATTAAAGCAGTAGTCGAAGCTTTAAAACGTTATCCAGAAGTCAATGCATCTATTGATGGTGAAGATATCATTTATCACAACTATTTTGATATTAGTATTGCTGTTTCTACACCAAGAGGACTTGTTACACCAGTATTAAGAGATTGTGACAAATTAAGCATGGCTGATATCGAAAAACAAATTAAAGCATTGGCTGAAAAAGGCCGTGATGGGAAATTAACTGTAGAAGATCTTACTGGCGGAAATTTCACTATCACTAATGGTGGTGTATTTGGATCATTGATGTCAACACCAATTATTAACCCTCCTCAAAGTGCAATTTTAGGTATGCATGCAATTAAGGATCGTCCAGTTGCTATTGATGATCAGGTAGTTATTCGTCCAATGATGTACTTAGCATTAAGCTACGATCACAGATTAATTGATGGTCGTGAATCAGTTGGATTCCTTGTAACAATCAAAGAGTTACTTGAAGATCCAACACGATTATTACTAGAAATTTAATTACAAAGGAGCTTGTAAGTTTACCTACTCTTAGCTCCTAATATAAAACTTATTAGATCTAACTAGCTGAATAATATACAAGAGGAATCTTATTTATGAATTTACACGAATATCAAGCTAAGCAAATTTTTGCTGAATATAATCTACCTGTAAGTAAGGGTTATACGTGTAAAAATGCTGATGAAGCGGCAGAAGCGATCAAAAAATTAGGTGGAAACCTTTGGGTAGCTAAATGCCAAGTTCATGCAGGAGGACGTGGCAAAGCTGGTGGCGTAAAACTCGTTCATAATGAAGATGAAGTTCGCAGTTTTACTGAACAGTGGTTAGGTAAACGTCTTGTAACTTTCCAAACGGATACTCAAGGGCAACCCGTTAATCAAATTTACATAGAGGAAGGTTTAAATATTGCTAAAGAACTTTATTTAGGTGCAGTGATTGATCGTACGTCTCAACGTGTTGTATTTATGGTATCAACGGAAGGCGGTGTTAATATTGAAGAAGTTGCAGAAAAAACGCCTGAATTATTACATAAAGTTGCCATTGATCCATCAGTGGGCGGAATGCCTTACCAAGCAAGAGAACTTGCTTTTAAACTTGGATTAAAAGGTAATCAAATCAAACAATTTACCCATATTTTCACTCAAATGTCGAAAATGTTTGTAGATAAAGATCTTGCTCTACTAGAAGTAAATCCTCTTGTTATCACTAAAGAAGATGATTTACTTTGTTTAGATGCAAAAATAGTTATTGATAATAATGCTCTTTACCGCCACCCAGAATTAATAGCAATGCAAGATCCAAGTCAGGAAGATCCTCGTGAGGCTTTAGCTGAATCACACCAATTAAATTACGTAGCATTAGATGGCAATATTGGTTGTATGGTAAATGGTGCTGGTCTTGCAATGGGCACAATGGATATAGTAAAACTACATGGTGGAATGCCGGCTAACTTCCTAGATGTTGGAGGTGGAGCAACAAAAGAACGTGTTGCCGAAGCATTTAAAATTATCTTATCTGATAAAACTGTAAAATCTGTACTTGTAAATATCTTTGGAGGCATTGTTCGCTGTGATTTAATTGCGGATGGTGTTATTGCAGCCGTTAATGAAGTAGGGGTAAGCATTCCTGTTGTTGTAAGACTAGAAGGTAATAATGCAGAGTTAGGTAGAGAAATTCTAGCTAACAGTGGGCTAAATATTATTGCGGCGAAAACATTAACTGATGCAGCTATCCAAGCTGTAAAAGCAGCGGAGGAAAAATAATGGCTATTTTAATTAACAAAGATACTAAAGTAATATGCCAAGGTTTCACTGGTGGACAAGGCACCTTCCATTCACAACAAGCGATTGATTATGGCACACAATTAGTTGGTGGAGTTTCACCAGGTAAAGGTGGAACAACACATTTAGGATTACCTGTTTTCAATACAGTAAGAGAAGCTGTTGAATCAACGGGTGCAACAGCAACTGTTATTTATGTCCCCGCTCCTGGCTGTAAGGATGCTATTTTAGAAGCAATTGATGCAGGGATCCAATTAATTATTTGTATCACCGAAGGTATTCCAACTCTTGATATGCTTCAAGTTAAAGAGAAATTAAATACTACTGGAGTACGAATGATTGGACCTAACTGCCCGGGTGTGATTACCCCTGACGAATGTAAAATCGGTATTATGCCAGGTCACATTCACAGAAAAGGTAAGATTGGTATTGTATCTCGTTCAGGTACACTAACTTATGAAGCTGTAAAACAAACAACAGATGAAGGATTTGGTCAGTCATCTTGCGTGGGTATTGGTGGCGATCCTATTCCTGGATCAAGTTTCATTGATATTCTAAGATTATTCCAAGAAGATCCAGAAACAGAAGCAATTGTAATGATTGGTGAAATTGGTGGAAGTGCAGAAGAGGAAGCTGCAGCCTTTATCAAAAATAATGTGACTAAACCAGTTGTTAGTTATATTGCTGGAGTTACCGCGCCTAAAGGTAAACGTATGGGGCATGCTGGTGCAATTATTAGTGGTGGGAAAGGTACTGCTGATGAAAAATTTGCAGCACTTGAATCTGCTGGAGTTAAAACAGTTAGAAGTTTAGCCGATATTGGATCAGCTTTACGTGAACTTCTTTCATAGAGATGTATTAAAATAAAAAATTGTAAATAAAATCTAGTCAGATGAGTTGAAGTTAGGCTTTTGGAATCCAATTAAAAATAACTAAGACCTATATTTTGTCTATTCGGCATAGAAAATAAAAATTTCCCTTCTTTTGTTTTCTATGCCTTTTGTCCATTATACCAATTAAACTCAAAATATATCTGGTAGATCCTCTACTTAAAAGTAAGATATCAAATTGAGTTAAATCTTTTATACTTTATGTGGTAACTTTTTCCAAGTAACCTCATTTCTCAAATAGATCGGTTCAATTTCTAATGCCGATTTAACCGAGCCTTTTTCTAGCGCTTGCTCAGCTAAACTCAGCATAAATTGTGCAGAAGGTAAAGTAATATCTGTAATCACAAGTGGCAGGTTTTCTGCTTTAAATTGCGAATATGCAGCCCATCCAGTACCAACAACTACGGCATTGCGGTCTAATTGCATTTTTTCGATCGCTTTCTCTGGCGAACAAACTTGTTCGGCAACTAATTCACTCCACTCTCCCTCATCATTACGGCTAAATTGGGCAAAGTAGACTTCATTCATTCTGGCATCGATTAATGCAATCACTTCAGTTTTATTTAGTCGCTGATAAGCTTCTTCTGCCATCATCAACAAATTAGAAACGGGAATAACAGGTAGTTCTGCTCCTAAAGCAAGTCCTTGAGTAACTCCCACTCCAACTCGGACACCAGTAAAACTTCCTGGTCCTCGCCCAAAAGCCAAAGCTTCGATCTCCTTCAATGAAATTTCTGCTTGTTGCAATAATTCATCTACCATAGGTAGAATACGTTGAGTATGTGTTCTTGGACTTAACTCATTTAATACTATTTGACGATTATTATAGTTGAGAGCAACCGAACAAGCTTCTGTTGCCGTATCTATAGCTAAAATTGTTTTCATATTTTATTATCTAATTATTTAAATTTACGACGTTGCTCTACTGCATCAGCTAATTTGAATAAGACTTCTTCACTATCTTGCCAACTAATACAAGCATCAGTAATACTTTGCCCATACGTTAAAGCCTTTCCATCCACTAAATCTTGGCGACCTTCAATTAAGTGGCTTTCAATCATTACCCCTGAAATAGAAAAAGATCCCGATGAAATTTGTTCACAAACTGAATCATTCACTAGTAATTGGCGTTTATACTGTTTTTGACTATTGGCATGACTATAATCAACCATTACATGCGGACGACGACCTGATTTTTCGATTGCTAAGCATGCCTTTTTCACTGACTCTGCATCATAATTTGTTCCATTCTCGCCACCTCGAAGAATAATGTGACAATCTGGATTACCATCAGTCGAAACAATAGCAGAATGTCCAAATTTGGTTACAGATAAGAAGTGATGAGGAGCTTCAGCAGCACCAATAGCATCAATAGCTATTTTTACACTACCATTTGTTGCATTTTTAAATCCAACTGGGCAAGATAAACCAGAAGCAAGTTCTCTATGAACCTGTGATTCAGTCGTTCTCGCACCTATTGCGCCCCAACTCATAAAATCAGCAACATATTGTGGAGTAATCATATCTAGAAACTCACCAGCTGCTGGTACAGTAAGATTATTAATATCAGATAATAATTTTCGTGCAATCTTTAATCCATCATTTAATGAAAAAGTTTCATTCAAGTATGGATCATTAATTAATCCTTTCCAACCGACTGTCGTTCTTGGTTTTTCAAAATAAACTCTCATAACAACTTCTAAATTTTTCCTAATTTTTGGGTTGTTACGTACCATTCTAATTTTTTTAGCATATTCAATCGCAATCTCTGAATCGTGAATTGAGCAAGGACCAATAATGACTAATAATCTATCATCTTCCCCATGTAAAATTTTTTGTATCGATCTCCGAGTGTTAGCAACTGTTTCTACAGCAATATCACTTGCGGGGAAAAGTTCTAATAGTGCAACTGGAGGTAATAATTCCTCAATATTATTAATTCTTATATCATCATTTTTATATATCATGCACATTCCTTAAAAATTTTATTTCCTTAAATACTGGTAATTTACCAAATTATCTATTCAAATTTGACAAACATTAGGATCACCAGCTTGTAAACCTTTTTGAAACCATTCCAATCGTTGTTTTGATGTACCATGAGTAAAACTATCAGGAATAACTCTGCCTTGGTTCTGTTGTTGCAATCGATCATCACCTACAGCCTCTGCAGCTAAAAAGGCTTCTTCAACATCTCCTGACTCAAGTTTCCCTTCTTGTTGAATTTGATGTCCCCAAACACCAGCAAAGCAATCAGCTTGTAATTCAACACTAACAGAAATTTTATTTGCATCAATTTTATTTCTTGCAGAATGCTGTGCTACCTGAGTTTTTTGTGTAATACCTAACTGTTGCTGTACATGATGCCCTACTTCATGAGCAATAACGTACGCAAAAGCAAAATCCCCAGAAGCTTTTAATTGATATTTCATATCCTCATAAAAGGAAAGATCTAAATATATCTTTTGATCGATTGGGCAATAGAAAGGCCCCATTACTGATTGTCCTACTCCACAAGCAGTTTGAGTCGCACCTTGATAAAGCACCAGCGTAGGTTCATGATAAATCATACCATTTTCTTGAAAAAAACGTCCCCAAATTCGTTCAGTTGTGTAAAGCACTTTACGAGCTAGCATATCTAGAGATTGTTCCTCTTCTGAAGATCTCTCATTTATTGATTTACTTTGATAATTTGATTGAAGATCTGTTCCAACAATACCAGATAAATCTACTCCATAATAAGCGCCAATCAATAAAATGATAAAGCCTATTACACTGATTTTTCTCTTACTCGCTCCACCTCTGTACCGTTGCCCTCTTCTGTCTTCAATATTTTGGCTTTCTTTATCATTATCTAATCGCATAGTTATCTCTATTTTGTAAAATATTCAATCAAACAGACCGCTTATGGCTATCTCGCCAAGATCTCACGTTTTCCTTTATTATCTGGTTCAGATAAAATACCTTGAGCAGTTAGTTGATCCACGATTCTAGCTGCGCGATTAAACCCAACCGAAAAGCGTCGTTGAATGTTACTAATTGATGTAATTTCTGTATCAATAACATATTGAACCACTTCATCAAATAAAGGATCTAAATCACCTGTCATACCTTCTCCCGTTGCACTATTTTCATCATTTGATTCAACAATGCTTTCAATATAATGAGGTTTACCCCTTGCACGCCAATCGTCTGCCACTCGTTGCACATCCGCATCCGTCATAAAGGCACCATGTACACGTACAATATCAGGGCTTCCAGCAGCAGAATAAAGCATATCGCCTCGTCCCAATAAAGACTCTGCTCCGCCTTTATCTAAAATAGTACGTGAATCGATTTGGCTTGCCACTGTAAAGGCGATTCGACTTGGAATATTTGCTTTGATCACCCCTGTAATTACATCAGTTGATGGTCGTTGTGTAGCTAAAATAAGGTGAATCCCCACTGCTCTTGCCTTTTGAGCAATGCGCATAATATGATCTTCAACTTGCTTACCTGCAGACATCATCAAATCAGCAAATTCATCAACAATAAGTACGATATAGCTCAGCTTTTCTAGTGGAGGAGGTAACTCATCCATTGTGTCACCCGGTTTCCATAATGGGTTAGGGATAGGCAATTGCATTTCATCTGCTTGTCTAATTTTATCATTATAGCCCTCAATGTTACGTACACTTAGACTACTTACCAGTAAATACCGCCGCTCCATTTCTTCCACAGCCCAACGTAACGCATTTTCTGCTTTTTTCATATCCGTTACAACAGGTGTAAGCAAATGAGGGATATCTTCATATACTGAAAGCTCAACCACTTTAGGGTCAATCATAATAAAGCGAACTTGCTCTGGCGTAAGTTTATACAGCAAGCTCAAAATCATAGTATTAATCCCTACTGATTTTCCGCCTCCTGTTTGACCAGCTACTAATAAATGAGGCATTTTTGCCATATCAACAACAATAGATTTACCACTAATATCTTTACCTAATGCCATCGGTAAAATTGCCTTAGTTTGAGTAAATTCATCACTAGCCAACACGTCTTTGAGCCATACGGTATCCCTATGACGATTTGGGGTTTCAATACCCATATAAGGCTTACCAGGTACAACTTCAGTAATACGAATCGCATCAAATATTAATGCTCTAGCAAGATCGCTCCCCAAGTTCATAATCTTTGATGCTTTAACCCCGGCAGCAGGCTTAATTTCATACCGAGTAACAACAGGTCCAATAAGCACATCTTCTACTGTCGCTTTTACCCCAAAATTTGCTAATTCTTGAGTAATTCTACTTGAAGTATCCAAGATTTCTCTCTCTGTAATCGGAGGGGCATCACTTGATTGAGTTGTCAGTAAATCAATCGTTGGCATTGGCGTAGTCGGCTTAGCTAGATGTTTCTTTTTCTCTAGTAATGGATGAATTAAACTTTTACCATACCCTTTAGGGTATGTTGTTTTTTTTGTTATATCTTGGATATTATCTACTTCTTGCTCTGCTTGTTCTACAATAGGCTCAACAAATTCAGCAGAAACATGTGGAGGCATCATTTTCTGCATAAATGAAGGAGAATCATTTGCGGTTAAATGCGGTTTGGATTCTATATTAGCAATCTTTTGTTTAACATCTGTATCGCTATTCTGTTCAATCTCCAAATTAGGTTCTAATCTTACTTTAGGAATAGAGGTTTGAGAAATATATACCTCTTCCTCATTTTTATAATTATATTCTTCTGCTTCGATTGGTAGAGACTGCTGTCTTGGGTTATTAGATTCAGGCATACTTACTCTAGGTAATGAAATTTCAAATTCAGGTTTATCAAATATGATGTCATTCCTCTCTTGCTCATCCTTAAAAACCTTTCGCTCAGCTGTTAAACCTGTAATATTAGGACGTGCAAAAGTTGATACATCTGTAAATTTAAACTTATCCTGAATAGCTTCTTGTACTTGCTTCTCTTGGTTACATACAGTCTCAGTAGTATTTCGATTAACTTGTTCTTTTTCTTTTTTATTTTTATCAAATACAGGATGATATTTATCTTTATTACCTTGCATAACCCAATCATAAAGCTGAATGGCAAGATCAATTAATACTTTACCTGAACAAAAATAAAAACCAATAGCAGTAAAAATAGCAGAAAAGAGTAATACTCCAAAGATCCCTAGTACATTATCAAATAAATGAGTGAGCATACCTCCAACAAACCCACCTGAAAGATAGTAAGCAGTATCAGAAAACAATACACTAAACAATCCAGATAACCCTAAAAGTAAAAAGAAAAAACTAATACTCCATAAAAAGATACCTTTGCATGATATAGATTCACTTTCACGAGTCACTAATAAATAAATGGGTACAAAGGTTAATCCAAAAGGTACGAGAAAGGCTATCTGTCCAAACATAGAAAAGAGGATATCAATCTCCCATGCACCTAACGTACCTGCTTTATTTAATGTTTTATCAGTAAGGCTACTTGCGACTGACCAGCCATTATCCAAAGGGCTATAACTCGCCCATGCCACAATTAAATAAATACCAAAAGCGATAACTAATAGTAAGAAAAATTTAATTAAATTTTCTCTACCTTTTAAACGTTTGATCACATTCTTCCCTTATTTTAACTGCAAATAATTAGTCTGTTTAACTTCTTCCATTACAACATAAGTTCTTGTGTCATTTACACCAGGTAAACGCAATAATGTTGTGCCAAGTAATTGCCGATAAGCTGCCATATCCGCAACACGCGTTTTTAGCAGATAATCAAAATCTCCCGATACTAAATGGCATTCTTGGATTTCATCTAATTGCTGAACAGCCTCATTAAATTTTTCAAAAACATCGGGTTTACCTCTAACAAGAGTAATTTCAACAATTACTAATAAAGGAGCAGACAATAAATCAGGATTAAGTAATGCCCTATACCCCATTATTACATTTTGTTTTTCTAAACGTTTAACACGTTCTAAACATGGTGTAGGTGATAATCCTACTCTTTTAGATAATTCAATATTAGAGATCTTTCCATTTCGCTGTAACTCATTAAGAATTTTAAAATCAATAGTATCTAGTGCTTTAGATAGTTTTTTATTTTCCATTTACATACCTTTTTAGCGGATTGTTCTAATTCCTTATTCTACAACCTAATATTTATTAGGTCTAAAATTATTTGCAAAAAAAAAGTAAAATCTAACCGCTTGTAACATAATGAATTAGTAAGATTACAATAAAATATAAACACTTTTCATTTGATCTTTTAATTATGATCTTCCTCAATCAAAAATAGTAATAACTCGCTATAACGCTTCAAAATTATAGAAATTATTCCTTTATAAAGCTGCCTTCCTTTACATTTCTTATATTAGGTTATTGTAATAATATTTTTGCTGAATAACCAAAAAAATTAGTATTTCAAGCAGTAGATAAAAATTCAAATATACACATGAATACTTCTATGAATTAACACAAAGATAGCAAAAGTTAAACAATATAAAATCATACTAACAGATAACATATATTGAAATGATATATTTTCATCAATGGTTTGTCTAAGATATGATCATGAGACAGTAGAATCTCAATCTTTCAAAACTAGTTGTTCTTGTACCTCTACATTTAAAAACAGATCAAGTAAATCCATCAAAGGAAACTGTCCTTATTAACAGAAATAGTTTTATTAGCTTAGAAAGATAAGTTAATGAAGATTATCTTATATATTTGATATTTTTAACCTAAAAATATCATATTACATGCAAGCATATACAATCTATTTAATAAGAAAATATCATACTTGAGATACATTAAAAGATATAAATTATCGTAGCGCAATAAATTCTGTTGATACTAACAATGAAAACCAACATCTTGAACGCTTCTATGCTCCCAGCAGAAACTGTAGCCTATCTGCTGAAATTCGTTTCTAATAGCTAGCAGATAAAGAAAAATGAGTGATCCTATAAACCACTCATTTTTATTCATATAAAAAAATAATAAATCTTAAAGTGCTTTCAATACATTAACCATTTCAATTGCGCCTAATGCACATTCTGCACCTTTGTTACCTGCTTTTGTGCCTGCACGCTCAATTGCTTGCTCGATACTTTCTGTTGTTAATACACCAAACATCACTGGTACGCCAGTTTGTAGAGAAACTGCACCAATACCTTTTGCAGCTTCGTTACAAACATAATCATAATGGGTTGTTGAGCCACGAATAACTGTACCTAAACAAATTACTGCATCATATTTTTTACTTTCTGCCATTTTCTTAGCTACAAGAGGAATCTCAAATGCACCGGGAACCCAAGCTGTATCAATATCTGCTTCTGATGCACCGTGACGCAATAAAGTATCGATTGCTCCGCCCAATAACTTATCGTTAATAAAATCGTTGAAACGTGCTGTAACGATACCAAATTTTAATCCTGTTGCGACTAAGTTACCTGTAATTTTTGCCATTTTTGACTCCTTGAATAATTGATTAATACTGTTTTTAAACTGCTGAAATTGATTTATAGATAAACTCTCTATAGTTTAATACCTAAATTTACTGCCCACCCTAAACTACAGATTAAGCATATGCCCCATTTTGATCTGTTTTACTCTTAGATAATTAATATCGTTTTTATTTGGTTCTACGATAATAGGTTCACGAGCAACAATATTCATACCTTGGTGTTTCAAACTATCAATTTTTTTTGGGTTATTCGTGAGTAAACGAATAGATTTGACGCCTAATGCTTGGAACATCTGAGCTCCAATGTAATATTCTCTTTCGTCTTCTTTAAAACCTAAAGCGACGTTCGCTTCCACAGTATCTAAGCCTTTATCTTGTAATTCATAAGCACGTAACTTATTAATTAATCCAATACCACGACCTTCTTGACGCAAATAAAGCACCATTCCTCTGCCTTCTTTTTCAATTTGTGTCATCGCTGCTGCAAATTGTTGACCACAATCACATCGTTGTGAACCGAACGCATCGCCAGTTAAACATTCAGAATGGATACGGGCTAACACATTTTCACCATCACCAATATCGCCTTTAACTAATGCAACGTGTTCCTTACCTGAAATCACTTCAACAAAACTATGCGCCATAAATTCGCCATATTTAGTTGGCATTTTTACCACTGACACTGGTTTTACTAAGCTATCATACTTACGACGATACTCTTGTAACTGTGCAATCGTAATAAATGGCATATTGTGCTTAGTAGCGAACTCTTGTAATTTCGGCATAGTCATCATCGTGCCATCCTCTGCCATAATTTCACAACATAAGCCTGCTGGTTTTAAACCCGCCAAACGAGCTAGATCTACTGTTGCTTCCGTATGTCCATTACGAACTAATACTCCACCTTCTTTTGCAACAAGTGGAAACATATGTCCTGGACGACGAAAATCACTTGGTTTAGCATTGTCATCCACCATCTTTAATGCTGTATGGGAACGATCAAATGCTGAAATACCAGTGCTTGTGTCAATATGATCAATCGCAACAGTAAATGCTGTTTCATGATTATCTGTATTTTTCGATACCATTGGATGAAGCTCTAATTTATCCGCCAAATCTTGTGAAATCGGAGTACAAATTAATCCTTTTCCATAAGTAGCCATAAAGTTAATATTTTCTGGTGTAGCAAACTCTGCTGCGCAAATAAAATCGCCTTCATTCTCACGATCTTCATCATCAGACACTAAAATAATTTTGCCTTCTGCAATTGCTTTTAATGCTTCTTCTACTGTTGAAAATTGAAACATATCTTCTCTTCCTTTAAATTAAATACGTAAATAATGGTCTGTACGCCATAATTACTTTATTGATTAAAACCCAACTTTTTCTAAGAAAGCTTGAGTAATTTCTGTTTTAGGTTCTTCTGGAGCTTTTTTCATTAAAAACTGCTCAATGTATTTGCCGACAATATCATTTTCTAAATTCACGATACTGCCTACCTTTTTAGACCCTAAATTGGTTTCTTTAATCGTGTGGGGAATAATGGAAACACGAAAACTTTCAGCATCTGTATCCACCACCGTCAAGCTAATTCCGTCAATAGTAATCGACCCTTTTTCAATGATGTAACGCATTAATTTTGATGAAGTTTTAATGCGATACCATATAGAGTGATTAGCAGGTGTGATCTCAACCACTTGTCCTGTACCATCAATATGCCCAGAGACAATATGCCCACCAAAACGTCCATTAGCTGCCATTGCACGTTCTAAATTTACGGGACTATCAATTTGAAGATCACCTAACGAAGTACGCTTAAGTGTTTCTGACATCACATCAGCGGTAAATTGATTTCCACTAAAAGAAGTTACCGTTAAACAAACACCATTGACGGCAATACTGTCGCCTAAATGCGCATCCTCTAACACTTTTGAAGCTTTAATTGTGATAACAGCAAATTCGCCTGATTTCTTAATCTGAGCGATTTTACCCACTTCTTCAATAATACCTGTGAACATAACTTTTTCCTCACATTCCTTTCTAATAAAGAAACAATTTATAAAATCAATAAGTTATAAAACTTCGAAATCTAATAAAATATCTTCACCGATTAATTCGGTAGATTTCAGCGTTAATCTTACCGCTTGTGAAATATCACCAATCCCTTCACCACCAATTGGCGTCTTCGCTGTTTTGCCACCAAATAATTTAGGTGCGATATAACAATGTACTCGATTAACAATGCCACTCTCTAACGCACTAAAATTAAGTTGAGAGCCACCTTCAATCAATAAACTATCGATCTGTATTGCGCCCAATTTTTGCAAAAGATCGGGCAAATCTACCCGCTTGTTTTGTGCATTACATTGCAATACTTGCACACCAAAACTTTGGAATTGCTCAATTTTCTTAATATCAGTAGAGATAGTCGCAATCACTGTTGGAAATTGTTGTGCCGTTTGTACTAACTGACTATCGAGTGGTGTTCTTAGCTGAGAATCACATACAATACGTACTGGTTGTTTTGCATTTGACATTCGGCTATTCAATAATGGATTGTCTGCTAATACGGTTTCCACCCCAACCATAATGGCACTGTATTGATGCCGTGTTTTCTGTACATTTTGACGAGCAGATTCTCCTGTAATCCATTTAGATTCACCTGTTACTGTGGCGATTTTGCCATCTGCTGTCATTGCATATTTAAGTAACACGTAAGGGCATTTTGTTTGGATATAGTGAAAAAAGATTGGATTAAGCTGATCACACTCTTCTTGCATAAAATCTTCAATCACTTCAATGCCTGCTTGGCGCAATTGATTAGCACCTTTACCTGAAACTAGAGGGTTAGGATCACGTGAACCAATAAAAACTTTTTTAATGCCACGCTCAATTAATAAATCAGAGCAAGGTGGTGTACGTCCATGATGACAACAAGGTTCAAGAGTAACGTAAGCTGTAGCTCCCGTAATATCTTCTTCACAACGAAGAATGGCATTGCGTTCTGCGTGCCATTCGCCTACTCGTTCGTGATAACCTTCCGCAATAATCTTGCCGTTTTTTACGATCACACAGCCCACTAAAGGATTTGGGTTTGTCCATCCTCTTCCTTGTTCTGCAAGTTCAATGGCTCGTGCCATATAATCAAAATCTGTCATAGGTATCAAAAAATTAAGCGGGCAGGCAAAAAATGCCATAAATGGAATGGTCATAAATAGTCGAATCTACACCCAATAAGGGTGTAAATTGATTTATGAAAAAAGCCTTGAAATCGTAAGATCCCAAGGCTTTTGCAAAAAGATGAACGGAAACCACCGCTTATACACGGTGATTTCGTTTGCTATTCTCTTCTTCCATCCAGACTATACTGTCGGTACTGGAATTTCACCAGTTCCTGCTCAATTGTACTCTTACAAAGTACCATTTCGCTCGCGGACTTTACCGCCGATCGGGAATTTCACCCTGCCCTGAAGATTAAATTAATATTAAAAAATTGTTAATGATTTTGCTCGCATTCAAATTGAAAGTCAAGCAACAAAAACACTCCACATGATTAAACTTCAATCATTTAGTTATTTTCTGCAATGAATTTTCCATCTCGATAATCCACTACCACAGGTTTATTTGGTAATAAGCTACCAGATAAAATTTGTTGTGCTAATGGATTTTCAAGGGATTGCTGAATTGCACGTTTAAGTGGTCTTGCACCAAATAATGGGTCAAAACCAGCTTCACCAATATGATCAAGTGCTGCATCTGTTACTGTCACACTATAACCATGCTCAGCCATACGTTTAATTAAGCGATCCAATTGAATACTTGCAATGGCACGAATATTCGCTTTATCAAGTGGGTGGAATACCACTGTTTCATCAATACGGTTGATAAATTCTGGACGGAAATGTTGTCCAACCACAGACATTACAACTTTTTTCATTTCAGTATAGTTCATATCTTGTGCAGTTTCCTGAATCAATTGTGAACCTAAATTTGAAGTCATAATAACCACTGTATTTCTGAAATCGACTGTTCTTCCTTGTCCGTCAGTTAAACGTCCATCATCCAATACTTGTAATAAAATATTGAATACATCAGGATGCGCTTTTTCCACTTCATCTAATAAAATGACAGAATATGGGCGACGACGAACTGCTTCGGTTAAATAACCACCTTCTTCATAACCAACATAACCCGGAGGCGCACCAACAAGACGAGATACACTGTGTTTTTCCATAAACTCAGACATATCAATACGTACCATCGCATCTTCACTATCAAACAAGAAATTTGCTAATGTTTTACTCAATTCAGTTTTACCTACCCCTGTTGGTCCTAAGAATAAGAACGAACCAATTGGGCGATTCGGATCAGATAATCCAGCACGACTACGACGAATAGCATTTGCTACAGCATCAACCGCTTCACTTTGTCCAATCACACGTTTATGTAAAACTTCTTCCATTTTGAGTAGTTTTTCTTTCTCGCCTTCCATCATTTTTGCCACAGGAATACCTGTTGCACGAGAAAGCACTTCAGCAATTTCTTCATCTGTTACACGAGTACGCAATAACTGCATTCCAGTATCTTCACTTTCGTGTTTTTCAGCTTCCGATAATTGTTTTTCTAAACTTGGAATTACGCCATATTGTAACTCTGACATTTTTTCAAAATTACTTTCACGGCGAGCTTGTTCCATTTTCAAACGAGCATCTTCAAGTGCTTCCTTGATATGTTGTGTACCAAGCAATGTTGATTTTTCTGCTTTCCAAACTTCTTCAAGTTCAGCATATTCACGCTCACGAGCTGCGAGATCTTCATTTAATTTTGCAAGTCTTTGACGGCTTGCTTCATCATCTTCTTTTTGTAACGCTTGTTGTTCCAATTTTAATTGGATGATACGGCGTTCCAAACGATCTAAAGGCTCTGGTTTAGAATCAATTTCCATTCTGACACTTGATGCCGCTTCATCAATCAAGTCAATCGCTTTATCTGGTAATTGACGATCACTAATATAACGATGTGAAAGCGTTGCTGCTGCCACAATTGCTGGGTCAGTAATTTGTACGTGATGGTGAATTTCATAACGTTCTTTCAAACCACGTAAAATCGCAATGGTATCTTCAACTGTCGGTTCATCTACAAACACTTTTTGAAAACGACGTTCTAGCGCCGCATCTTTTTCGATATATTGACGATATTCATCAAGAGTGGTTGCACCCACACAGTGTAATTCACCACGAGCCAAAGATGGTTTTAATAAGTTACCTGCATCCATTGCTCCATCTGTTTTGCCTGCACCAACCATAGTATGAATTTCATCAATAAAGAGAATAACCTGTCCTTCTTCTTTAGCTAATTCATTCAATACGGCTTTTAAACGTTCTTCAAACTCACCACGGTATTTTGCTCCCGCAATTAATGCTCCCATATCAAGAGAAAGAACACGTTTATTTTTTAAACCTTCCGGAACTTCATTATTTACAATACGTTGTGCTAACCCTTCCACAATTGCTGTTTTACCGACACCCGGTTCACCAATTAACACTGGGTTATTTTTGGTACGACGTTGTAAGACTTGTACTGTACGACGGATCTCTTCATCTCGACCAATAACTGGATCTAACTTACCGCTTCTTGCTCTTTCGGTTAGATCAATTGTATATTTTTGAAGTGCTTGTCGAGTTTCTTCTGCATTTTGACTATTCACGCTCTCCCCTCCTCTAATTTGCAGGATCGCATTACTAACTTTCTCTTTTGTTAGTCCCAAATTCTTTAATAATTTACCTAAATCGCCATTATCATCTAATGCGGCTAACACAAATAATTCAGATGAAATAAAGCTATCACCAAATTGTTGTGCTAACTTATCACATTGATTTAACAAGCGAATAAGTTGTTGTGATGGTTGAACATCTGTCCCTTGCACCTGTGGTAAGCGGTTAAGCATACTTTCTAATTCATGTACTAATTTTTCTGGTTGTACATTCAACGTGGTAAATAACGGTGAGATCGAACCATCATTTTGCTTTAACAAGGAAAATAATAGATGCACAGGTTCAATGTAAGCATGATCTTTTCCAATTGCTAATGATTGTGCTTCAGCAATCGCTGTTTGAAATTTACTGGTAAATCTATCAATATTCATAATTACCTCGATATTTGATTCGGTTATATCCTAATCATCATATAGGATTCGTTTACGTTGATATAAATTGGGGAATTGAGATGGATTTCAAGGGATAAAACGAAATAATTTATTAAAATTTTAATTTATTATTTTTATTTAATAAATAATAAGCAAGACAAAAAGGATGCAAATAAAAAGCTCCACAATTCGTTCAATTATGGTACTTATATAAGTTCAATTCGGTAAATATCAAGAGAATTTGTGCAAACTTTTTTGTGTAAAAATTTGCTGATCTTCCCATCGTAGTATTGTTAAATAATTACCCCAAACACAGCCTGTGTCTAATGCGTAAATATTTTTAGGTGTTTGATAACCAATTAAACTAGCCCAATGCCCAAATATAATCTTTTCAGATTGATACAAGGGATTATCCAATTCAAACCAAGGTTTTAATTCACTTGGGGCTTGTTCAACTGGTAATTTGCACTCAAAATCTAACCGCTTATCTGTATAACAAAAACGCATTCTCGTGAGAGAATTAATGGTGTACCGCCAACGTTCAATCCCCTTTAAATCTAGCGACCAACGATCAGGTTGAGCATCATACATTTGTTCGAGCAAACATTTAAACTTATCACCTTGCAAAATAGCTTCAACTTCTTTGGCACATTCAAAAATAGTCGAAACATCTTGCCATTCAGGGCTAATCCCTGCGTGGGCGAGCAAAAATTTATGCTCAGGATGCTGAGCTACAAGCGGTTGGTTGCGTAACCAATTTTGCAATTCTTCACGATCATCTGCATTAAAAATCGCATCTAAATTATCTCTAGGCTTAACCCTTTTAAGACCTTGCAAAGTAGATAACAAATGCAAATCATGGTTACCTAATACCATTGTAGCTCGTGACCCCAGCTCTTTGACAAAACGTAGGCACGATAATGAATCCTTTCCTCGTGCAATAATATCACCCGTTAGCCATAATTCATCAACTTGAGGATCAAACTGTACTTTATCAAGCAATCGTTGAAATTCCTCAAAACAGCCGTGTAAATCACCAATAATATAGGTCGCCATGATTTTCTCTCATTATTTGCAAAATACTAAACGGAACTCACCGCTTAGTTACACTAACTTTACACCAATAATTCGCCAATAATTGAACGAGTTTCTATTCTAACTTCTTTCAATTTAGCTCGAATTGCTTGCCCAATTTGATAGGTTTTCTCGCCCTTAATGTATAGCGCCATATCTTCAACATTAAATTGCATTTCATCTTTATTATTATGTAAAGAAGAGAATGGAATAAATATAGATGCCCCATTTTCTAATGCTTTAACTCTTAACCCGCCACGAGAAACATCTTGAATTTCACAATCAAACTCAACATTTTTTTCCACCAGTGGAGCAAGGTAAAGGGAGTATAACCAATCGGCGATATCACGTTCGACCATACGATTTTGCTTACGGGCTTCTTGTAAACGAGTCAAGATAGAGTCTTCTACTGAACTCACCTCTTTATTCGCTAAAATTTGTTTAATTAAACGATGATTCACCATATCACCATATTTACGGATTGGTGACGTCCAAGTCGCATAATATTCAATCCCTAAGCCTAAATGCGGTGCAGATTGTGCTTTAAACTCAGCAAAAGTGAGATAACGACGTAAACGCATATCGAGGAAGCTTTCTGGGAATTTATCAATATCACGACGCATTGCACAGTAACCTTCCAAGGTTGCTAAACGCTCAACTGAATAACGTTCTGCTAATTCATCACGATTTTCATCAGTTGCTAAAGTATCGAGTAGGAATTTTTTAACCGATTCTAAGTTTTTAGGATCAAAGCCCGCATGGGTATTAAAAATACCTTTGTGTGCATATTTATCCAAATATTGTGCAGCACAGATATTCGCAAGGATCATTGACTCTTCAATCATTTGATTGGCAATACGACGGAATTCAACATGAATATCACGCACTGAACCATCTTCATTTAATTCAAAAGAATAATCGCCTTGCTCTTTAAAAATAACGGCATTTTTCGCACGCCAGTTCATGCGAGCTTGAGTAAATTGATGTAACCATTCAATTTGTTGTTTTGTTTCTTCATTTTCCGGTACCCAATGATTTTCATTACCTTCAATAAAATCAGAAACATCGTTATAAGCCAATTTAGCCTTAGATTCTACCCAAGCAGAGGTAAATTTCGGTTCAGAAACCACTTCGCCAGACAGATCTGTTTCAATATAAGCCACTAATGCAGGACGCTTTTCATTTGGAACTAACGAACAAAGCTCATCTGATAGTTCTCTAGGTAACATTGGAATATTGAAGCCCGGTAAGTAGTTAGTAAAGCAACGTTGGCGAGCTGCTTTTTCAATATTTGAATTTTCTGGGATATAGGCAGTTGGATCCGCAATCGCAACCACTAAACGCCAGCCTGATTGTTCTTCACCTTGCTTAATTGGTTCGATATAGAGTGCATCGTCCATATCTTGTGTACTTGGCGAGTCAATAGTCGTAAAGTATAAATTTGTTAAGTCTTCACGTTCTAACTCATCATGTAGATGATATTCTGCTTCGCCTTTTACTGCTTCTCTTGGTTGCTCATGTTTAGCAAGGGTTACCCACCAAGGTGCAAAGTTATCATCGCCTTTACAAATAAATTGCGTAACTTGTGCGAAGAAAAAGCGATCATCCCTTAATGGATGATTTTTTAATTGTGCAACAACCCAATCATTCTCTGCCAATTTTTCAGTGATTTTTTTGTTTGTATTGGCTGGAATTAATAATTTAATGTTGGGATGATCAACTGAAAGCTGTAATTTCCCCTCTTTATTAAATTTAACCTGAGCAATAAAGCGATTTAGCATAGGTTCAATTAACGAATCAACTTCGACCTGAGCTTTATCTCCATCACGTTTTACGGAAGCACGAATTTTATCCCCGTGCATAATTTTTTTCATTTCTGGAGGCGGAATAAAGAAAGTCTCTTTATCACATTCAAGAAAACCATAACTTTTATCAGATGCTTTTACGGTACCTTCTACATATTCTTTGCTAGCTTCGATTTGTTGCTTAAGTTGTGCTAATAGGGGGTTATTTTGAAACATTATTTTTACTCAAAAGTGACCACGGAAAACTAACAATTTTTTAGATACGATAAAAGAAAATTGCATTTTAACAAAATGATCTTACCGCTTGTTTCTTTAAAAATCATCAATTTTCCGTAGTTAAGGGAAAGGAAATTATTCGTCGCCTAATTCAGGCATAGCAACGATATTAAAGCCACCATCTACATGCACAACTTCACCAGAAATACCTGAGGCAAGGTTAGAACATAAGAAAGCCGCGGCATTACCAACATCATCAATGGTTACAGTACGTCTAATTGGTGTTACTGCTTCGCAAGCTGCCAACATTTTCTTGAAGTTTTTGATACCAGATGCTGCTAATGTACGAATTGGGCCTGCTGAAATTGCATTAACACGTACACCATCTTTACCTAAAGATTGTGCCATAAAGCGAGTATTCGCTTCTAATGAAGCTTTTGCTACGCCCATAGTGTTGTAGTTAGGGATTGCACGCTCAGCACCTAAATAAGTTAAAGTTACTAATGCAGATCCTTTATTTAGCATTGGACGTGCTTCTTTTGCCATTGCAACAAAGCTATATGAGCTAATATCATGGGCAATACGAAAACCTTCACGATTTACCGCATCAACATAATCACCATCTAACTGGTCTGCTGGGGCATAAGCGATTGAGTGGACAAAACCATCAAATTTATCCCAATGAGTTGCTAATTGTTTAAAACATTCAACAATACTTTCATCAGTACCCACATCACATGGAATAACGATGTTTGAACCAAACTCTGCGGCAAATTCTTCAACACGTGCTTTTAATTTGTCATTTTGATAAGTAAATGCAAGTTCTGCGCCTTCACGATACATTGCTTTTGCAATACCATAAGCAATAGAACGGCTACTTGCAACACCTGCAATTAAAATACGCTTATTAGCTAAAAAGCCCATAAATTACTCCTTATAAGAAATTCTGAAATATGCTTTCACAAGCAAAACGGGTTGATTATAGCGAAAATTTGGGCTAACGGGAAATATAAGCGGTAGGATTAGTATAGTTTTTGTAAAAAATATAATTACATTAATAGGATAAATTTTTAAGTTTTCTCTTGAAATAAAGTATTTCAGTCTTATTATAATCTACTAAGTAAATATCAAAGGAATCACATGGGTAAAAAACGGAGTGCAAGTTCATCTCGGTGGCTTGCAGAACATTTTAAAGATCAGTTCGTCCAAAAAGCACATAAACAAAAATTACGTTCTCGTGCTTATTTCAAATTAGATGAAATTCAAAAAAGTGACCGTTTATTTAAACAAGGCATGACTGTTGTCGATTTAGGCGCAGCTCCAGGTGGTTGGTCACAATATGTTGTCACTCAAATTGGTGGAAAAGGGCGTGTTATCGCTTGTGATATTTTAGATATGGATCCCATCGCTGGTGTCGATTTCCTACAAGGTGATTTTCGTGAAGAAAGTGTTTTAAATGCCTTATTGGAACGAGTAGGAGAAGCAAAAGTTGATGTTATTATGTCAGATATGGCACCTAATTTTAGTGGAATGCCTTCGGTTGATATCCCTAGAGCGATGTATCTAGTCGAATTAGCATTAGATATGTGCAAACAAGTTCTTGCAACTAAAGGAAGTTTTGTTGTCAAAGTTTTCCAAGGTGAAGGATTTGATGAATACTTAAGAGAGATTCGCTCACTTTTCAATGTAGTAAAGGTTCGTAAGCCAGAAGCTTCTAGAGGACGTTCTCGAGAAGTTTATATTGTTGCAACGGGTTACAAAGGTCAATAGATAAATAAAGGATAGTTGGCATATCTTTTGAATTTATAGTAACCTTGATAAGATTTTTTTAGTAAAAAGAGGGATAACCTTGAACGATATGTTAAAAAATATTTTGCTTTGGGCTGTAATTGCTATCACACTAATGACAGCATTCCAAGGTTTTAATTCTAGTTTCGGTAGTAATGATACTGTTGAATACTCAACCTTTATCAATGACTTAAAAGAAAATCGCTTAAAATCGGTTGATTTTAAAGCTAATGATGAAACAATAACCGTAACGAAATCCAATGGTTCAGAGTATCAAACTGTCATGCCTATGTATGATAAAGATTTACTTAATGACTTATTGAATAAAAATGTCACAGTAATTGGTGAGCCAGCTGAACGCCGAGGCTTACTTGCTCAGATTTTAATTTCATGGTTCCCCATGTTACTTCTTATTGGTTTCTGGGTATTCTACATGCGTCAAATGCAAGGTGGTGGTAAAGGTGGAGCAATGAGCTTTGGTAAAAGTAAGGCTAAAATGCTAGCACCTGATCAAATTAAAACGACATTTTCTGATGTAGCAGGTTGTGATGAAGCAAAAGAAGAAGTTGCAGAAGTCGTCGATTTTTTACGTGATCCATCTAAATTCCAAAAATTAGGCGGTAAAATTCCTAAAGGTATTTTAATGGTAGGTCCACCAGGAACAGGTAAAACACTTTTAGCTAAAGCAATTGCAGGTGAAGCAAAAGTACCTTTCTTTACCATGGCAGGTTCCGATTTTGTAGAAATGTTCGTTGGTGTCGGTGCTTCACGTGTACGTGATCTCTTTGAACAAGCAAAGAAAAATGCGCCTTGTATCATCTTTATTGATGAAATTGATGCAGTGGGCCGTAAACGTGGTGGTGCAGGATTTAGTGGTGGTCACGATGAACGTGAACAAACGCTTAACCAAATGCTTGTAGAAATGGATGGTTTTGAAGGTTCTGAAGGTGTGATTGTTATCGCTGCAACAAACCGTTCAGATGTACTTGATAATGCTTTAACTCGTCCAGGTCGTTTTGACCGTCAAGTTATGGTTGGATTACCAGATGTTAAAGGTCGTGAGCAAATTCTAAAAGTACATATGCGTAAAGTACCTATTGCACCCGATGTCGATCCAATGATTATCGCCCGTGGTACACCAGGTTACTCTGGAGCAGAACTTGCAAACTTAGTTAATGAAGCAGCATTATTCTCTGCTCGTGCTAACCAACGTGTCGTTACCATGAATGATTTTGAAAAAGCAAAAGATAAAATCAATATGGGTCCAGAACGTCGTTCAATGATCATGACTGATGAGCAAAAAATATCAACAGCATATCATGAAGCAGGACACGCTATTGTTGGATATTTAATGCCAGAACATGACCCTGTACACAAAGTAACCATTGTACCTCGTGGTCGAGCGTTAGGTGTAACCTTCTTCCTACCAGAAGGCGATCAAATCAGTATTAGCCATAAACAATTAGAAGGTAAACTTGCAAGTACCTATGGTGGTCGTTTAGCGGAAGAGCTTATTTATGGTAAAGAAAATATCTCAACAGGTGCATCAAGCGATATCCAAGTTGCCTCAAGCATTGCTCGTCGAATGGTTACAGAATGGGGATTCTCTGAACATCTAGGCCCAATTCTTTATAAAGAAGAAGAAGGTTTTGGTGCACCGAAAGTTGTATCTGAAGCAACAGCTCAACTGATTGATGAAGAAGTTCGTAAAATCATTGATCGTAACTATGAGCGAGCAAGACAAGTTTTAGTGGATAATATGGATATTTTACATGCAATGAAAGATGCATTGATAAAATATGAAACCATTGATAAACCACAAATTCAAAACCTGATGGAACGTAAACCTGTTGGTGATCCAGCTGGATGGAATAATAACAATGATAGTACAAATACTCCTCCATCTTCAGCTTCTTCTGAAGAGAATAAAAAATCAGAATCTCCGGAACAAAAAACAGATTCTGGTTTAGGAGAATCTGTTGCTGATACAGAAGCTGATGCGAAGTAGCTTTTGCTTTTTATATAAAAAAAAAGGATTGCTGTTGCAATCCTTTTTTATTGCTCATAATTAAATAAATATTGAGTAGTTAGTAAAGAGACTAAGATATTGTATTATTTTAGAGAGAGGATTATGCTAACTATATAAAAAATAACTATTAGCTATTTAGTAAAATAACAGGAGAAAGCGATGAAATACAATAAAATTACTTATGGTCAAGACAAAGATCAATTCTATAAACTTTATTTACAAACAGAAACTCCAAATAAATTAATAATACTCGTACATGGTGGGTATTGGCGTAATGCAGTAAATCTTACTTCTTTACAAGAATTAGAAACTTATTTTGTTGAAAAGGGTTATAGTTTAGCAAGTATTGAATATAGAAGAGGAAGTGAAAACCAATGGCCTATTCCTCGTGAGGATGTAGCAGCTGCAATTAAAGATATTAAGAATCGGTATAGCAATGCTGAACTTATCACAATAGGACATTCAGTCGGAGGACAATTAGCTCTCTTTACCTCCAATCTTGTAGATAAAACTATAGCACTTGCTCCCGTCACTGATGTTAATTTCACATATCAACACAAATTAGGTGATAATGCTGTAGAAGAATATTATACAGCACCTATTACTGAACAGTTATTAGCGGAAGCTTCTCCAATAAATTATGAATTGAATGGGGTGAAGAAAGTTTTAGTCATTCAAGGAAAAGATGATAATCGAGTTTTAGTTGAAACTTCAGATAACTACATTAAAAAGCAAAATAATAGCGAAATCCCTATCGATTACTTGAGATTATCCTCTATGCCTCACACTGAAATTATTCTTCCAAGTAAACCTTTCTGGAATTATGTAATTACCTGGATTGAATAATATTACAGGCCATAAAAAAACGGATAATCGAAATAATTATCCGTTTTTTATGCTTAGTCTAAACTAATAAAGATTATTTTTTCTTCGCTTTTGCATTTGGAAGGTCTGTAATTGATCCTTCAAATACTTCTGCTGCTAATCCAACTGATTCGTGTAATGTTGGGTGAGCATGAATTGTTAATGCAATATCTTCAGCATCACATCCCATTTCAATTGCAAGACCAATTTCACCAAGCAATTCACCACCATTACTACCGACAATAGCACCACCAAGTAAACGATGAGTATCTTTATCAAAGATTAATTTAGTCATACCTTCTGAACATTCAGAAGCAATTGCACGACCTGAAGCAGCCCAAGGGAATTTCGCTACTTCGTAGTTTAATCCTTCTTGTTTACATTCTTTCTCTGTTTTACCTACCCAAGCAACTTCTGGCTCAGTATATGCAATAGACGGAATAATTTTAGGATCAAAATAATGTTTTTGTCCTGCGATAACTTCTGCAGCAACATGCCCTTCATGAACACCTTTATGTGCTAGCATTGGTTGTCCAACGATGTCGCCGATTGCAAAAATGTGAGGAACGTTAGTACGCATTTGTTTATCTACACGGATAAAGCCTCGATCATCAACTTCTACACCCGCTTTTCCAGCATCAAGTAATTTACCGTTTGGTGTACGACCAATAGCAACTAATACTGCATCATAACGTTTAGTATCATTGCATGCTTTACCTTCCATAGAAACGTAAATACCATCATCTTTTGCTTCTACAGCAGTTACTTTAGTTTCAAGCATCAATTTGAATTTTTTCTCGATCTGTTTGGTGTAAATACCGACAACATCTTTATCTGCTGCAGGAATGACTTGATCAAACATTTCAACTACTTCAACTTCTGACCCTAATGCTTTATATACAGTTCCCATTTCTAACCCGATGATACCACCACCCATGATAAGTAGTTTTTTAGGTACTTCTTTTAATTTTAATGCATCAGTTGAGTCCCAAACACGTGGATCATCGTGTGGAATAAATGGTAATTGAATTGGACGAGAACCTGCTGCAATAATTGCATTATCAAATTTAATTGTTGTTGGATTGCCATCACGATCACGTGCAACTAAAGTGTTAGGATCTGCAAAAGTTGCTAATCCTTCAACAACTGTTACTTTACGTGCCTTAGCCATACCAGCTAACCCACCTGTTAATTTACTTACTACAGCTTCTTTACCTTCACGAACTCGATTAAGATCGATTTCAGGTTCACCAAAGACAATACCATTTTTTTCTGCATGTTTTGCTTCTTCAATTACTTTAGCAACATGTAATAATGCTTTAGATGGAATACATCCCACATTTAGACACACACCACCTAATGTTGAATAACGTTCAACAATTACTGTTTCTAAGCCTAAATCTGCACAACGGAAAGCTGCTGAATATCCTGCTGGACCTGCACCAAGTACAACAACTTGGGTTTTAATTTCTTTGCTCATTTTTACCTCTGATATGATTTGCGAGTCACTAAACTGATAAATAATCTCACTATAAGTGTAACTAATTTTAACAATTTTGTAACGAGAGCAAGATCACAGAATCAAAAATAAGCGGTCAGTTCATCATAAATTTTTACAAATTTTATTTACGATCTAACCGCTTACATTCACTACATAACTAAACGACGGATATCTGATAATACGCCATTTAAGTAAGTGATAAATCTTGCGCCATCAGCACCATCAATTACACGGTGATCGTATGATAATGATAATGGTAACATTAGACGTGGTGTAAATTCTTTACCGTTCCATACTGGTGTCATTTCTGATTTAGACACACCAAGAATAGCAACTTCAGGCGCATTTACGATTGGAGTAAATTGTGTACCACCAATACCACCTAAGCTTGAAATAGTGAAACATCCACCTTGCATATCAGATGAAGTTAATTTACCTGCACGTGCTTTTTTCGAGATTTCTGACAATTCACGAGAAAGTTCAATAATGCCTTTCTTATTCACATTTCTGAACACTGGTACAACTAAACCATTTGGCGTATCTACTGCAACACCGATATTGATATATTTCTTAAGTGTTAAACGTTGTCCATCTTCTGAAAGTGAACTATTAAAGCGAGGGAATTCTTCCAATGCTTTAGCAACAGCTTTCATGATAAATACTAATGGAGTTACTTTAACATCTTGTTTAGTCTTCTCTAAGAATGCATTTTGTTCTTTACGGAACTGTTCTAATGTAGTGATATCTGCTTTATCCCATTGTGTTACATGAGGGATCATCACCCAGTTACGGTGTAAGTTCGCACCAGAAATCTTTTGGATACGACCTAATTCAACTTCTTCAGTTTCACCAAATTTGCTGAAATCAACTTTTGGCCATGGTAATAAGCCTAAACCAGCACCATTCGCCACACCATTGCCTGATGCTTGAGCTGTTGAACCTGATTCAAATGCTTTAACCGCAGTTTTTACATAAGCTTGAATATCTTCTTTTACGATACGACCTTTACGACCAGTACCTTTAACTTTATCAAGATTTACACCAAATTCACGTGCTAAACGACGAATAACAGGTGTAGCATGGGCATAGCCATTGCTTGCTACTACTTGCTCTTGACTTAAACCAGCCACATTGCCACTAGCTTGTGCTGGAGCCGCAGCTTGAGGTGCCGCAGGTGCTGCTTGCTGAGGAGCTTGTGCTGCTGGAGCAGCTGCCGGTGCTGCACCTGCAACTTCAAATTTCATAATTAATGAGCCAGTAGAAACTTTATCACCGACTTTAATTAAGATTTCTTTGACAGTACCGGCTAATGGAGCTGGTACTTCCATTGATGCTTTATCACCTTCTACATTGATGATTGATTGATCTACTTCAACAACATCACCAACTTTAACCATGATTTCAGTTACATTAACTTCATCACCACCAATGTCTGGCACATTTACATCTTGAATTGATGCAACTGTTGCTGTTTGAGGTGCTGGAGCTGATTCTTGGGCTGGTGCGCTAGCTACTGGTGCTGTACCTGCAACTTCAAACTTCATGATCAATGAACCTGTAGAAACTTTATCACCAACATTGATTAAAATTTCTTTAACTGTACCAGCTACTGGTGCAGGAACTTCCATTGATGCTTTATCACCTTCTACATTAATGATTGATTGATCAAGTTCTACAACATCACCAACTTTAACCATGATTTCAGTTACATTAACTTCATCACCACCAATATCTGGTACATTTACATCTACTACTGTATTTGTTGTCGCAGCTGGAGTTGCTGGAACCGCTTCAGTAGCTGGCGCAGGTTGTGCTGTTGGAGCAGATGCTTCTGCTGAATCTAAAACTAGCATAGGTGAACCAGTAGAAACTTTATCACCCACTTTAACTAAAACTTCTTTTACTACACCAGCTTCTGGAGCTGGTACTTCCATTGATGCTTTATCACCTTCTACATTGATCACACTTTGATCAACAGCGATAGTATCACCAACATTTACCATCACTTCAGTTACAGTAACTTCATCACCACCAATATCTGGCACTTGAATTTGTTTCGACATTTTTATTTTTCCTCGTAATTTCTTTTTCTATCATCTATCAGAAAAAGTTAGGGAAGATTTTAAATGTATGAATTTTACAAAAAAATAGAGAAAACCCACCGCCTGTAAAACCTTCCTATACTTCCCCTCTTTAGAGGGGAAGCATGATTTTATGCGTGAAGTGGATTCACTTTATCTGCATTGATTCCAAATTTTTCGATTGCTTCAGCAACAACACTTGGTTTGATTGAGCCTTCTTCTGCTAATTCAGATAATGCTGCAACAACAACGTGGTGTGCATCAACTTCAAAATGTGAGCGTAAGTTTTCACGGCTGTCTGAACGACCGAAACCATCAGTACCTAATACAGCATAAGTCTTAGCTGGTACGTATGCAGCAACTTGTTCTGCAAATAATTTCACATAATCTGTTGCAGCAACTGCTGGTCTATCATTCATCACTGTAGCGATATATGGAACACGTTTTTCTGCTGTTGGGTGTAATAAGTTATAACGTTCTACATCAGCACCTTCACGAGCAACTTCAGTGAATGAAGGTACGCTATAAACGTCTGAAGATACACCATAGTCATTCGCTAGAATTTGTGCAGCTTCACGTACGTGACGGAAAATAGAACCACAACCCATTAACTGTACAGATGCTTTTTCTTTCTTAGCTTTAACAGTTTCAAATTTGTAGATACCTTTACGGATACCTTCCTCAACACCTTCTGGCATTGCTGGTTGGTCGTAAGTTTCATTTAATGTTGTGATGTAGTAATACACATCTTCTTGAGCTTCACCATACATGCGACGCATACCGTCTTGGATAATTACCGCCACTTCATAAACATATGCAGGATCATAAGCGATACAGCTAGGGATGATTGCAGCTTGAATATGGCTATGACCATCTTCATGTTGTAAGCCTTCTCCATTTAAGGTTGTACGACCTGATGTACCACCGATCATGAAACCTCGTGCACGTTGATCTCCTGCTAACCACATTAAATCTCCAACACGTTGGAAACCAAACATTGAGTAATAAATATAAAATGGAATCATAGGAAGATCATTTGTTGAGTATGAAGTTGCAGCTGCAATCCAAGATGCTGTAGCACCATGCTCATTAATCCCTTCTTGTAAAATTTGGCCATTAATTGCTTCACGATAATACGCAACTTGCTCACGATCTTGTGGAGTATAGTTTTGGCCATGAGGACTATAAATACCAATTTGGCGGAATAAACCTTCCATACCAAAGGTACGTGCTTCATCCGCAAGAATTGGCACAATGTGTTTACCTAATTCTTTGTTTTTCAGCAATACATTTAATGAACGTACAAACGCCATTGTAGTTGAGATAGGACGAGCTTGTGCTTCGAATAATTGAGAAAACTCTTCTAACGCAGGTATTTCTAATTTTTGAGTGAATTTAGGTAGGCGAGTTGGTAAATAACCATTTAATGCCTTACGCTGTTGATGTAAGTAATTATACTCTTCAGATCCTTCCTTGAAAGTAATATAAGGTAAATGTTCAATATCTTCATCTGATACAGGTACTTGGAAATGATCACGGAAGTGTTTAATAGAATTCATATCCATTTTTTTCACTTGGTGAGCAATATTTTTACCTTCTGCAGCATCACCCATACCATAACCTTTGATAGTGTGGATTAACAATGCAACTGGTTTATCCTTAACTTGTTTTGCTTTACTATATGCTGTGAATACTTTGATTGGATCATGTCCACCACGAGTTAATTGCCAAATTTCATCATCTGTCATATCAGCAACTAATGCAGCTGTCTCAGGATAGCGTCCGAAAAAGTTTTCACGAACATATTTACCATCTTTCGATTTAAATGTTTGATAATCCCCATCAACCACTTCCATCATAAGTTGCATTAATTTACCTGAAGTATCTTTTTGAAGTAAATGATCCCAGTTTGATCCCCAAAGTACTTTAATTACTTCCCAACCCGATCCGATAAATTGACTTTCAAGTTCTTGAACAATTTTACCATTACCTGTTACTGGTCCATCAAGACGTTGTAAGTTACAGTTAACAATAAAAATCAAATTATCTAAATGTTCACGAGCAGCAAATGCAAGCGCACCACGAGATTCTGCTTCGTCCATTTCACCATCGCCTAAGAAGGCATACACTGTTTGATCAGTAGTATCTTTTAAGCCACGATTATGAAGATATTTTAAGAAGCGAGCTTGATAAATTGCATTCAATGGTCCTAATCCCATTGACACAGTTGGGAATTGCCAAAATTCAGGCAATAATCTTGGGTGAGGGTAAGAAGAAAGTCCTTTACCATGTACTTCTTGACGGAAATTATTTAATTGTTCTTCTGTTAAACGACCTTCTAAAAATGCTCTAGCATAAATCCCTGGAGAAATATGGCCTTGGAAGAAAACTAAATCTCCCCCATTTTGCTCCGTACGAGCTTTGAAGAAATGGTTAAATCCAACTTCATACAATGTTGCAGCAGACTGGTATGAAGCCATATGTCCACCTAACTCTAAATCTTTCTTAGATGCTCTCAACACCATCATGATTGAGTTCCAACGTACTGCTGTACGAATACGACGTTCTAAATCCAAATTACCTGGATAAGGAAGATCTTCTGACGCAGGAATTGTATTAACATAATCGGTACTGATACCACTTTGTAGAGGAACACCTTGACTACGAGCTTGTTGAAGTACTTGCTCAACAATAAATTGTGCTCTTTCTACACCTTCTTCACGAATTAATGAGTTAATTGCAAGTAACCAATCATTAGTTTCGATTGGATCTACGTCATTACCTAAAATTTCTGACATAGCTTTTCTTTCCTTTTTTATAAGTGAATAATACAAGTAAACAGGACTGCTTACCCTCTGTTGTGAAATATGACTGACATGGTCTTATTTAGCCATGGCCAAATCAAAATCAGATTGAATGCAAAAATATTAAGATTAAATTGAATTATCTTTACAAACACAATAATACTAACCACTTGATTTTTAACAATATCTATTTTTTGTTAAAAAAACGTAAGCGAATATTTATATAAGAATAACAAAATTGGGCTAATTTGTCCATTTTTCCCCAAAATTTAAAGTGGCAAACATGCTTAACACCCTCCTTATTTTTAAGAAATAATCAACGATTTATGCTATTCTATGCGAATCTTTTATCAATCGTTTGAATAGGTTATGTAGATAATGAAAAATCCAAAAATTGCCATCGTTATGGGTTCTAAAAGTGATTGGCCCACAATGTCTGAAGCTGCACAAATTCTTGACCAATTTGACATTTCTTATCATGTTGAAATAGTTTCTGCTCATCGGACACCAGATAAATTATTTAGTTTTGCTGAAAAAGCAGAAAAAAATGGGTATAAAGTTATTATTGCTGGTGCAGGTGGAGCGGCCCATCTCCCCGGAATGATTGCCGCTAAAACGATTGTTCCAGTACTTGGCGTTCCGGTAAAAAGTTCGATGCTAAGTGGTGTAGATAGTCTATACTCTATTGTTCAAATGCCGAAAGGTATTCCAGTCGGTACACTAGCAATTGGACCTGCTGGTGCTGCTAATGCAGGTTTACTTGCAGCACAGATATTAGCAGTCTTTGATAGCGGATTAACAAAAAAATTACATGAATTTCGTCAATCTCAAACAAAAGTAGTTCTTGACAATCCTGATCCTCGTGATTAGTCAAGTTTGTTTTAACTTTTCATCAATCGAAGCGGTTAGTTTTAGAGAAAATTTTACAAATTTTAAGTCAAATCCTACCGCTTGTTACAACTAGTTTATTCGAGAATATTTCATGCAACAAAGTACACTCTATCCTCCCATTTATGTATTAGGCAATGGCCAACTTGGCAGAATGTTACGTTATGCGGGGGCGCCATTGGATATCACAGTTAAGCCCCTTGCGTTTGATGCCGATGTTTTTGATATAGAATCTGATAGCTTAATTACAGCTGAAATTGAGAGATGGGAAACAACGCCTCTCACAAAAATTTTAAGTACTCATCCTAATTTTGTAAATTTACCTGTTTTTGGACAATTAGCGGATCGCTTCACTCAAAAATCACTACTTGATCAACTAAATATTCCAACATCCCCTTGGCAATTAGTCGAATCACCAAATCAATGGGAAGATATTTTTGCTAATGTGGGTGAAAAAGTTGTCGTAAAACGTCGTACAGGTGGCTACGATGGTCGAGGACAATGGATTGTGACTAAAAATTCAATCATTCAAATTGTCCCTGAATTATTTGGAGAAGTCATCGCCGAAAAATTTATTCCCTTCGATGGTGAAATATCCCTTGTCGGGGCAAGATTTAGAAATGGCAAACATCGTTTCTACCCTATTACCCATAATCTACAACAAAATGGGATTTTACGTTATAGCGTGACTAACCTTAATCTTCCTCATCAACAATTATTTCAAGCTCAAGCAGAAAAAATGCTCTCGGCTATCATGGACGAATTAAATTATGTTGGCGTAATGGCAATGGAATGCTTTGTGGTTGGAGAAACATTATTAATTAATGAACTCGCACCTAGGGTTCATAATAGTGGGCATTGGACACAATTGGGTTGTTCAATAAGCCAATTTGAATTACATCTGCGTGCCTTACTTGATTTACCTACACCACAATTAACCACTAGCGGTACAAATGTTATGGTCAATTTAATTGGGATCGAACATCATAAAGAATGGCTCAGTATTCCTCATTCACAACTTCATTGGTATGGAAAAGAAGTTAGAGAAGGTCGAAAACTTGGGCATTTGAATTTATATCATTTGGACAAGCAAGAAATTATATCTAGCTTAGAAAAAGTTAAACCTGCTTTAACTGAAGATTTTTATTCTGGGTTGGAATGGGTAAAAGATCTTTTGTCCAACATCTCATAGTCTAAAAGTATAATCATCGCAATTATACTAACAAGATATAAGATTAAACAAAAAGAGTTGGTTATCAGTTATAACCAACTCTTTTTAATACATGTCAAAATATATTATTCTTGAGAATCTAAATAATATTATTCAACAACAACTTTACCATTATTAAAGCTCATTGATTTAACTTCTGTAAGCGCCTTGCCACCATCAGTTTCGCCACCAATCATAAGCACTTTATCGCCATAATTTACAGCAACACCATAAGCGATATTTATTGGGTATTCACCAACAACATTCCATTTGCCATTACTAAATTCATAAATATCATTGTGATAAGTTTTTGTTAAACCTTTATGAGCCCAATTCATACCATCTTTAAATTGTTTAACAGAACCAGGGAAGTTTGCACCACCAGTTACAATATAATGACCATTTGAATAGCCTCCCATTGCACCAGCTAAACCATCTTGAGCTTGATTTTTCACACCTGGTAGATCTGGAAGTTGTTTCCATTCAACGCCATTTTTGCCAAATTTACCTTGATAAGTTGTCGCTGTGCGAAGCCCCGGTTTTATTTCACCATTAACAACCATTAACTTATCGCCATCAATGCTAAACATTGCACCAGCTCTGGGATAACCCGGGCCTTCATTAGTCCATTTATTTGATGACGGCTGATAGCTTAAAAGCTCTGTTGTAAAGAAATAATCTGCTGGAGCTTGATCATAATAAGCTTCTAAAATTGCATCTTGTTTTGCTTTATCATCCCCCGCAGTTGCCAAATCATCAAAAATACCATCAAAAATGTTGATGTTTGAACCACCTAAAATATAGATTTTATCACCATGAGAAGCACCTGCTGCACCGACCAATCCACGAGGAGAACGAGTCGGTAATTTAGTCCATGTATTTGTTACAGGATCATAACTATAAGCATCATTAACCAAATTTAATGCGCCTTTAGCATTTTTTTGGTAACCACCAAAAATATATAATTTTCCATCTACTACACCAGATACTGGCTGATTACGATCACCACCTGGAAATTTCGCAATTTCTTTCCATGCTTTTGGATCTTTTAAATCAAGTGAATAGAATTTTATTGTACCTGTACCACCTAATCCAACATAAACAGTATCACCAATTACTGCTCCTGTACCACTTTTGATACCTTCAGGCAGATCTGGATACTGAGCAGCTCGTGCTACAAACGCCGTCATTGCTAATACTGAAAATAATACTGTTTTTGTAAATTTCATTTTATTACCCCATTTTAACTAGTAAGAATGAATATCTATTCAGATACAATGTTGAATAGTGATTTTTTAAGTTAGCCGAATACGGCTAACTTAGTTCTAATGTTTATATGCTAAGGCATAATAAGATTTGGAATAAATGTAATAATTTGTGGAAAAATTGTAATTAATATCAATGTGATAAAAATCGGAACAAGGAATGGTAAAACGCCTTTTGCAACTGTACTTACAGGCATGTTACCTACACGAGCAACGACAAATAATGCCATTCCCATTGGTGGTGTAAGAATACCAATCATCATATTTAATGTCGTCATCACCCCAAAGAAAATCAAATCTATACCAAAATGTTGTGCAATTGGAATCAACATCGGTAATACCAAAAACTGTAAGGCTAAGGCATCAATAAACATACCTAAGAATAACAATAATAAGTTAATCATAACTAATACAGTGATTGGCGAATTAGCCACAGCCATAAACATGTCTGCTATTCTCATTGCAACTTGCTCACGAGCAATCATATCCCCAAAAAAAGTCACTGTCATAACCATTAAAGCTGTTACACCTGTAATTGCCACTGCTTCTACACAACTATTAAATAGTATCTTAATATTTAATTCTCTATATACAAACATACCGATGATTGTAGAGTAAAGCGCTGCAATAACAGCAGCCTCTGTCGGAGTAAAGAAACCAGAGAAGATACCACCAATAATTAAAATTGGTGTAAATACTGCCCAAACTGCTTTTTTAAATGCTTGACAACGTTGTTGTAAAGTTGCTTTGGGTGTTCTTGGATAACCACGTTTTTTAGCAATGTAATAATTCATTGACATTAATGCAGCAGTAACTAGCACACCTGGTATAAATCCAGCAACGAATAATTTTGCAATAGATTGGTTTGCAATAACTCCATAGATAATCATAGAGATACTAGGAGGCACAAGAGGGCCGATAATACATGATGCTGCAGTAATTCCACCACACATATCATCATCGTAACCAGCATCACGCATTGCTTTAATTTCAAGTTGCCCCAATCCACCAGCATCTGCTAAAGCAGAACCAGACATACCTGAAAAAATTAGACTAGCACCAATATTTACATGCCCCATACCGCCACGATAATGGCCTAATACAGCACTTGCAAAATTAAAGATACGTTCTGTAATTCCTCCTGTATTCATTAAAATACCAGTTAAGATAAAGAAAGGAACACTAAGAAGAGAAAAACTATTTAAGCTATCTACAAGTTTATTTGATGCTGAATTTACAATATTCCATCTAGTCATCAAGAAATAAAGTATAGTAGCAATAAATAATGACCAACCAACTGGTGTTCCTAAGAACATAATAATAAGCCAAACAACTAATACAACATAAACAGCTGAATCTCCTAATTTGACATAATTTGAAATACGAAGGGTTCTGTACCAATTGGGTTCAATAAATACAATAGCAAAAATAATAATAGTAAAAATTACGTATGCTGTAACTGGAATATAAGTTAATCCATTATTTATATTGCTTTGCTGAGCTTGTAAGAATCGAAAAAGCATTAAAAGGGAAATAAATGGTAACGCTGCATATAACCACTTTTCAGATATACCTAAAGAAACAATCTCAAAACTAGAGTCTAACCAAACCTTAAACCCTAAATAGATAAAAAGAACAATAGAAATAAAAATTAGAATTTGAACAAATGAATTGGCAACTTTTTTTACTTTTTCAGGTAAATAGTTAGTAATGAAATCAATATATACGTGTTGTTGACTTCTAATTGCCATGCTTATACCGAGTAATGCGACATAAATAAAAAGTAATCTAGCTAACTCTTCACTCCAAATAAATGGTGAGTCGAATACTTGGCGAGCCAAAATCTGAGCAATAAGAATGATAAAGATGGCGATAAACATCACACCGCCTATCCACTCCTCTAATTTGTTTATTATTTTCATAAATACCTCAAATAATCCAATAAAAACAACCCTTACCCTTGAAGTAAAAGGGTAAGGTAATACGATATTACTTCGTTAAATTAGAGATTTCTTCAATAGCTTTTTTACCAACATCACCATTTTTATTTAAGTATTCATCATAATATGGTTGAAGAGCTGCTTTAAATGGTTTTAAGTCTGGAGTTGTAACTGTTACACCATTATCCTTAAAGAAGGCAATCAAACTTTCTTCGCCATCAGTAAACAATTTAGAATGATATTCGGCTGCTTTTTCCGCTGCATCTTTCACTACTTTTTGTAGATCTTTTGGTAAGTCAGCAAGAGTTTCATTACTTACTAAATAAAGTTGGTCATTCAAAATATGATTTGTTAACGCCAAATATTTTTGAACTTCATAGAATTTTTGAGCTTCAATAGTTGATAATGGATTTTCTTGACCATCTACAGAATTAGTTTGAAGTGCTAAATAAACTTCTGAAAATGCCATTGGTGTAGGTGATGCTCCAACATATTTTGCAAATGCTAAGTTAGTTGCTGCATTTGGTACACGAATTTTTAAGCCTTTCATGTCATCAATACTATTAATCGCTCTATTTGATGTTGTTTGACGAGTACCATTATATGCATCAGCCAAAACGGTCATACCTAGTTCACTATTAATTTTTTTAAGTAAACCTTTACCAAACTCAGTTTCAAATAAAGCTTTTTTAGCTGTACCAAAATCAGGGATCATATATGGCAAAGCAAAGACTTCTGCTTCAGGATAGAAAATTTGAAAACGAGCAGACTCACCTAGTGTAAAATCTAGAGCCCCATCTTTTAACTGTTTCATCATTACACGGTCATCCCCTAACTGTGCACTTGGATAAATAGAAATATCAATTTTACCAGCTGATTTATCTTTGACCTCATTAGCAAAGAACTCAACTGCTTTATATTCATTTGAACTAGGGCCTGCAACCATACCAAATTTTAAATCATAATCAGCAGCAAAAGCTGATGTGGCTAAACCAAGTAAAGATGCAAGTAGTAGTTTTTTAAATTTCATAATGATTTCTCCTGTATTGGTTATTCTATGAGTCTAATAGTAGATTATTTAACCACAAGTTTAAACTTGGTTTTATTTTAAAGTGAAAATTTCATTTTTGATATATAAAATGAAGTTTTATTTCAAAAATGATAAGTAGGTCACAAAATTGAAAAGGTGGTATTTAAATTTAAGGTTGATATCCTGAATCAACAAAAGTTGGAGAGCTAGCTCCAGCTTTGGCAAGCTTGTCACATATTTCATTTTCTGTATGGCCTGAATGTCCTTTTATCCACAACCACTCGATAATATGAGATTGAATAGCAATGTCTAGTTTTTCCCATAAATCTTGATTTTTCACCGGTTGTTTACTACTTGTTTTCCAATTATTGGCTTTCCAGTTGCTCATCCACTTTTCAATGCCATTTTTCATATATTGGCTATCGCTAGATAATAAAATATGACAAGGTTCTTTTAATGTTGATAAAGCTTCAATAACTGCTAATAACTCCATTCTGTTATTTGTTGTCAAATAGAATCCTTTGCTAATTTCTTTTGTATGATGTTTATAGCGTAAAAAGCAACCAATACCACCTGGCCCAGGATTACCTAAACAAGATCCATCTGTAAAAATTTCAATTTTTTTCATTTATTCTTCCCATCATTAAATTTCTCAAAGTAACCCTGTTGCATTAAATTACATAACTATAGTTTTATTTTTATAAACAAAAACACGATCTGATAAAACTAGATCTAAAGCTCTGCTTAATACTGTTTTTTCTACATCTCGACCGGCTCGCATCATTGCATCAGCTGTATAAGTATGATCTATATTTATCACATTTTGCATAATAATTGGACCTTGATCCAATTCATTATTAATGAAATGAGCAGTTGCACCTATAATTTTTACACCTCGATCATAGGCTTGTTGATATGGCTTTGCACCAATAAAAGCAGGTAAAAATGAATGATGAATATTGATCACTCTATTCGGATAACGCTCAACAAACTCTGGATTTAGTACCCTCATATATTTAGCCAATACAATATAATCTGGAGTATATTTATCTATTTGTTCACTAAGTAACTTATCATGCTTAACTCTACTCAATCCTTCATGACTTACTAATTGAAAAGGAACATTAAATTTTTCAGTCAATTCTCGTAAATTATCATGATTTCCAATTACAGCAGCAATATCAACATCTAAGCCTCCATAATAATTTTTCATCAAAATATCACCTAGACAATGAGCCTCTTTTGTCACAAGAATCACTATTCTTTTACGTTGTTTGGAGACTAACTTATAAGTAGCACCTTCTGGCAACATAAATTTCAAATCAGCAAGAAACGTTTCATCATTAAAAATACCTTTTAATTCTGTTCTCATAAAAAATCTATGAGTATCATTATCAACAAATTCTGTATTATTAATGATATTTAATTGATGTTTATAACAAATATTAGTAATTTTAGCGACTAACCCTTTATAATCTGGCGACTCTGTTAATAAAATTTTATCTTCAATCATCTCTATTTCCTTAATTTTAAAATAAAAAAAGAACCCACTACTAATGGATTCTTTTCAAAAAATAACTCTATAACGAAGTAAGTACCTAAATTTCGAAATCTTCCAAAGACTTACCAGCATCTAGTGCTTTTTGTAATGCCTTCGGTGTTCTTCCTTGACCTGTCCATGTTTTTTCAATCCCATTATCCATAAATTTATATTTAGGAGGGCGAGGAGAACGAGATTCACGCTTTTTACCTGATAAAGAACCTCCCAATAATAATACGAGTTCTTCAGCAGAAATACCATCTTGTGCTAATAATTCTTTATATTTATTTAAGCTCTCCTGACGTTTTGCTTCTTCTGCTTCTAATACTCTAATTTCTTCGCGCTTCTCCTCTACAACAGTATTTACCTTTTCGAGCAATAATTCTAACTGTTCCAATGAAGACTCTCTTGCAAGTGCTCTCAAGCTACGAATATTTGATAATGTTTTGATTAAATCTGACATTAATACACTCCTAGAAATTTAATTTTTAAATATTTTATATATTATATATTTTATATTAACTCAATATTTTTTTTTGGTAAATATAATCTTTAAAATCTCTGCAATTTTTATTATAACAAATAGGATATATTTGTATTTGAAATTGAACGTATTCTATCTTACTTTTATTTTAAATAAAATTTCACCATTTTTCACTTGGCAAGTATGATTTATTAATGTAATCTACTTCTGTCCTACAAATTGTAGAGGTGCAAATATTATAAGTATTTTTTCTGAGTGGAAAACGTTGAAGAAAAAAGAAAGGAATATTTGCCGAAGTTAGTTAAGCGTCATCTTAATTAGCTGGGGTCGTTATCGAAAGGTGCGACACTGTCACAAGGTAATCATTTTATTACCTTGTGGAGCGCTACTGTTTAGGCTAGGATTTTTACATTTATCCTTTCCTTATCTTTATACAGATTTTCAGTAGATCTCTTTCTTTGTTTGACTGTTATTTTATTATCAAAAACAATCCTAGAGGTTTTATGAATTTAATTGATTATTCAACATCTGCTTGGTCAGTGCTTCCACCACTACTTGCACTACTACTTGCAATATTCACACGAAGAGTAATTATATCTTTAAGTATCGGTATTATAGCTGGAGCATTAATGCTTAATAATGCTAATGTCACTAATTCTATAATCTACTTAAAAAATACTATATTATCTTTAGTCTATAGTGAAAATAGATTAAATTCGAATAACATTAATATTATTCTATTTTTAATATTGTTGGGGATACTCACTGCTTTATTTAGTATCTCTGGTAGTAATCAGGCATTTGCGTCTTGGGTTAAAAATCATATCAAAGGAAAGCGAGAAGCAAAATTAATGGCTGCATCATTAGTTTTCTTTACTTTTATTGATGATTATTTCCATAGTCTTGCAGTAGGTGCAATAGCTCGTCCAGTGACCGACAAATTTAAAGTATCCAGAGCTAAATTAGCCTATATATTAGATTCGACGGCTGCTCCAATGTGTGTATTAATGCCAATTTCTAGTTGGGGAGCTTATATTATTACTTTAGTTGCAGGATTATTAGCTACATATGGTATAACAGGATACTCTCCTTTAGGTGCCTTTATGACAATGAGTGCAATGAATTTGTATGCAATTTTCTCAATTATTATGGTATTTTTAGTTGCGTATTATTCTTTAGATTTTGGCCCAATGCGGCGTTTTGAACAACAAGCTTTGCTAATGACTGAGAGTATTAATTTAAATATCGATCAAAATACAGAAGGAAAAGTTCGCAATCTTATTTTGCCCATCGTAGTACTCATTATAGGAACTGTAACTATGATGATGATTACAGGTAATCAAGCACTTGCAGAAAATAAAAAAACTTTTGATATTTTAGGTGCATTTGAAAATACAACTGTTGGTATTTCTCTTGTTGTCGGTGGGATAAGCTCATTAATTACTGCTTCAGTACTTATTATGATTGATAAAAAGATAAATATTAAAGAATATGCATCAATTTATATTATTGGTGCAAAATCAATGAGCGGTGCAATTCTTATTTTATTTTTTGCTTGGACAATCAATGGAATTGTAGCAGACATACAAACAGGGAAGTACTTATCTTCTCTCGTTGCAGATACGATTAATCCAATATTTCTACCTGTTATTTTATTTATATTAGGCAGTTTTATGGCATTTTCTACAGGAACAAGTTGGGGAACTTTTGGAATTATGCTACCTATTGCAGCTGCAATGGCAACTAATACAGATCCAAGTTTACTCCTACCTTCACTATCAGCAGTAATGGCTGGAGCAGTATGTGGTGACCATTGTTCACCAATTTCAGACACAACTATTCTCTCCTCTACTGGTGCACAATGTAATCACATGGTTCATGTTACATCTCAGTTACCTTATGCTTTAGTTGTTGCAACTACAACAGCGATTGGATATTTAATCTTAGGACTCACTAAATCAGCTTTATTAAGCTTCATTACAACAGGCTCACTACTTGCTATATTCATTATCATAGTTAAATCTAAACAAAATAAAAACAGCTAGCTTAAAATAAGCAATAAATTAATTTGCAAAATTGATCTGCTCCCTAAAAGGTAAGATTCAAGCCAACTACTTGAGGGGCAGATTTTCTATGAAAAAATATATCCAATATTTTAAAAAGTATACCGTAAATCTTTATTTAGATAATCAACAATATATTCCTTTAACCTATTGTTACTTTAATCTTCTAGAGAAAGCTTTATAGATAATTAACTAAACATCAATATTTTGGAACGAGTAAACTCACCATATAAATACCCTCTAAAATAGTACAATCATTTGTATAATTTCTTATAAAATATTCACAAAAGGAGTAGTTTTCTGATTTATCACTTTCAATCCACACAAATACAGATAGTATATAGATTTAACAGGTGCTACAGTCTGAATTTCGTCCATTACACCAATAATTAAAATTAATTTAGCTTAGTTGTTTAAGATAGCCCCTTAAAATAAAGAGGCTGAGTAAATACAATATCAAATATGATCCCTAAAATAACAATCTAATATTTTATATGGTGGATTATTTGACCAATTTTTTCTTATTCTAAAATCTATTGTATTTCAATTAAATACATTGTTATACAAAATTTATATAAGACATCTTTATACATTTATAAGTTAGTATATAGGCTTGGCTTATAAATAATAGATTAAATGCTATTTTAGTAAACTGTGAATTAACTAATCACAGATGGAAGTAATCCACTTTGAATTAAGAATGGCACACACATAATAAGTATACCTAAAACTAGAGCTAAGACTAAAGCAACATTTCCACCTAAAACACGATATTCTAAATCTGAGTACTTTTTGCGTAACATCCATGCCATACCAACAGGTAATACAAGCCCATAGAATGTAAACATTTGTCCTGCATAACTTAAAACACCGAGAAAATCACGGTAGAATAATGCAAATATTAAAACAGGTACGAAAGTCAGTAAGCTTAGAGAAATACGATTCGCTTTAATATTAACACGCTTAAGTAAATCATCTAAACAATCAACAAGTGCTAAAGCAACACCTAAATAGGATGTAATTAATGCTAAAGAAGAAAATATACGCACAGATTCACTGATAAAACTACTTCCTGTCGCTTGTAATGTTGCCTCAATTAAGCCATTTAATGTCGGATCTTTACTAATAATTTCTACAAATTGTAGTTGTGAAAATACCCCATGTGTAGCCATTTGCCATAAGATGTAAGCAATAAGAGGGATTGCGGTACCGCCAATAATAGCAATACGTAAGCGGCGAATATCCCCATCTAAGTAGTTATTAATACTAGGGATAACCACATGGAAGCCAAATGATGTAAAGAATACAGGGCTTGCAGAAATGATCACTAAGTATTTTAACGGCATTGCACCTAGATTTTCTACTGTTGCTAAAGGCAACATCATGTAAAGAACAAAAAAGAATGCAACTAACTTTATTATAAAAAGAACTCGAGTAAAAGCATCAACAGCTTGAGTACCAATTGTTACGGCAATTGCAAAAAATACAATAAATACTGTAATAGAAACAGTCTCTGCGTTAGCACCTACAAATTCTAGGAATGGAGCAAGTAGATTACCACCGCCCAACGCATATACAGTTAAAATTGCATACATAAATATAACAAGTGATAAGGTAGCAAGTACTCGTCCTGCCATCCCAAAATGCTGTTCAGCAAGGGTCGCAATTCCAGCATCTTTACGTTCTGCTTTTTGATAAACCTCAACAAATAATAAAGCACTATATGAAAGAAGTAACCATAATATAAAGAGTAAGAGCATTGTATAACTAAAGCCCATTTCTGCAGAAGTAAGTGGCATAGCTAACATTCCAGCACCAATTGTTGTCCCAGCTACAATTAAAGCACTTCCTAAGGTTTTATTTTTCATATGATTACCAAACAAAATAAAAAGATAGAATTATTCTAGCAAACAATAAATTATTTTGTAAACATTTTATTACATAGTAATTTGTTTTTTACATTTAAATATAAATATAAATGTAATACCTTTGTGTGAAAATTGATATAAATTTGGGATATTAAATAGGCTTTTTATTTAAATTTTGGTAAAGTGGATATATCAAAAATATATAGTTAGACTGATTATAGTGAGAAAATGAAATGTACTCATCAAATTTTAATAACCTACTTCTAAATGTCGATAGTTATAAAGCATCCCATTGGTTACAATATCCCCCTAATACAGAATATATTTCTTACTATATTGAAGCACGAAAAAGTAGTTTCGATCTCGTTATGTTTGGCTTACAAGCCTTTATCAAAGAGTATTTACTTACTCCTATTACTCAAGCAGATATTGAACAAGCAGAAATTACACTTACAGCACATGGATTGCCTTTTCATAAAGAAGGTTGGCAACGATTACTTAAAAAATATAATGGTTTATTGCCAATTAAAATAGATGCAGTTCCTGAAGGTACAGTATTACCTGTGGGGAATGTTGTATGTCAAATTGTAAATACGGATCCTGAATTTTATTGGCTTTCTGGTTATTTAGAAACAGCTCTACTGCGTGCAGTTTGGTATCCTTCGACTGTGGCAAGTATTTCTTATTTCTGTAAACAAAAAATTAAACAAGCTTTATTAAAGTCTTCAGATACGCTTGATGGTTTAGATTTTCAACTTCATGATTTTGGTGCAAGAGGGGCATCTAGCTTAGAAACAGTTGCATTAGGTGGTTTGGCTCATTTAGTCAATTTTAGAGGAACGGATAGTGTGTCAGCATTATTGGCTGCTAAACGTTGGTATAACGTGACTAAAATGCCAGCGTTTTCTATCCCTGCGGCAGAACATAGTACTATCACAGCTTGGGGAAAAGATAATGAGGCCATGGCTTACGATAATATGATTACACAATTTGCTGGCAAAGATAAAATCTATGCGGTTGTATCAGATAGCTATAATTTATGGAATGCATTGGAAAATATTTGGGGAGAACAACTTCATCAAAAAATTAAAGAAAAAGGTGGTAGATTAGTTATTCGCCCTGACAGTGGTGATCCGATTGAAATTGTATGTAAAACCCTTGAGATCTTAGCAGAAAAATTTGGGACTACTATAAACAGTAAAGGTTATAAGGTCTTGCCTGATTACATTCGTATTATTCAAGGTGATGGAATCAATATGACTTCTCTCGATCCTATTTTAGATGCAATTATGCAAAAAGGGTTTAGTGCCGAAAATGTCAATTTTGGTATGGGTGGAGGTCTATTACAACAAGTGAATCGAGATACAATGAGCTGGGCAATGAAAGCTAGTGCAATTTGTATCAATGGCGAATGGAAAGATATTTTCAAAGCTCCTATCACCAGCCAAATGAAACGTTCTAAAAAAGGTATTCAAGCCTTAATTCACGAAAATAACCAATGGCAAACCATTCGACAAGATGAACTTGCTGATCGTGAAAATCAATTAAAAACAGTTTTCCTAAATGGTGAGTTATTAGTGGATGAGCATTTAGATAGTATTCGTAAAAAGACGTTAGGCTAAACTTGATATTTGGAGAGTTATATGAATAAAAATCAATTGAATAAATTGTTCAAAGAAGGAAAAAAATTATTTGATGATGGGAAGTATGATGATTCAATTGAAAAATTAAATCTGTTTTTAAAGCAATTCAATGAGATTGATTCTGAGGAAATAGCAAGTAAAGCAAGTTTTATTCAACAAAAAATCAATGCGCAATTTTGGTTAGGACGTTGTTATTTAGAGAAAGGGAATAAAGAACCAGATAGTCAGAAAGCACAGAGCCACTATGATACTTCAATAACCCATCATAAACAGCAATTAGTTTTAGCAAAAGTCTTAATCGATTATAAGGAAGAAAAAGGACTGGAAGAGCAAATCTATGCAGAATCTTGGTTAGGTGGTTGTTATTTAGAGAAAGGAAATAAAGAACCAGATAACCAGAAAGCACAGAGCTACTATGATACTTCAATAACGCATAATAAACAGCGATTAGATTTAGCAAAAAACTTAACTAGGTATAATGAAGAAAAAGGACTAGAAAAGCAACTTAATGCAAAATCTTTGTTAGGACACTGTTATTTAGAGAAAGGGAATAAAGAGCCAGATAATCAAAAAGCACAAAGCTACTATGATATATCAATAATTCATTATGAACAACAATTGGCTTTGGCAAAAACATTGACCAATTATGGTGAAGAGAACGCTTTGAAAGAGAAAGCTTTGAAAAAGCAACTCAATGCACAATTTAGGTTAGGACATTGTTATTTAGCAAAAGGAGAAAATCAAAAAAACAGCAATAATTTTGATAAGTCAATAAAATATTTTAATTTTACTTTAAAATTAATTAAAGAAGTTGGAGGGGATTATTTAAAAAAATATAATTATGTGAAATATTTTCAACTACAGAGTTATTGGAGGAAATTATCCCTAATAAACAATAGATTATTACTAGCTAAATTTTATATAAAAAAAACACAGCTAGTCTTTTCAATGATTGATGGTATCAATAATATAAATTTAAAAAAATCCATATCAAGAATTCAATCTCTTTTATTAATATCTCCTATTGAAATAGATAATATAGCTTTTTCTCATTATACGACTCCTAGTGTTTGTGAACTATTACTAGGTATAAAACGGGTTTCGAAAGATATAGGTTCAACAGCGATGAGAATGAATAGCTCAAGCTATATGAATGATCCTTTAGAGGGTAAAAGTTTATTAGAATTTTTAAATCAACAAGAATTACAGATTGAAAATAAAATAGATGTAAAAGCACATAATGCATTTTTTACTTGTTTTTCTAATCGAGTTAATGATCTTAATCAGTTTAGATTATATGGAAAAGTTGATAATGTTGAAGCTTCAGGATGTTGTTTAGTCTTCTCTAAAGATAAATTAGTTAAATATGAGTATACTAATCCTATAAAGTTAGAAATTAATCAAGATAATACTATAAAGCAGGATAATCAGGATAATATAGATAAAAAATCTAATAAGTTACCTCTATATCAAGTAGCTTATATCTTTTATAAAGATGAATATATTAAGAGGGATGAATATGATATTTTCAAAGATAAAAATAAAAAGTTTGGTATTTACTTAAAACCTGTTAGCAGTAATACTATTTGGGAAGAGTTTAGAAGAGAAAATCTAGCAACAGAATTAGATAACCTACGAAAAATATTAGATGAAGAAAATCTATCTGAAGGAGAAAAGTTAAATGCATTAGAATATATTCGGTACTTGTTTAAAGATTATGCATTTAGAGATGAGGAAGAATTTCGCTTATTAAGAATTGAGCCAATAGATTCAGAGGATGTCAAATATTGTTTAGATACTAATTCACTCTATTTAGAATATGGTTTTATAGGTGATATGGTTGATGAAGTGATTTTAGGTACAAATTATGAATATACATCACAAAAATATAAAACAGAGGTATTTAAACACTTGTTACATAAACAATACCTTCATATAAAGGTAAGCCATTCTTCGTTACCAATTAGTCACCCATAAAGTATCTATAAGCATGACTATACAAGCGGTCGGATTCCGCTAGTAATTTGCAAAACCCGACCGTTTTTCTATATTATTAATACTACTAATAATAGAGTAAAATTAAGCCATCCAGCAAGAGCAACCTAAAGCACCAAAGAAACCTTTAAGGTCAGAACTTGGTACATTAGATCCCCATGCTCTAGCATGATCATGTCCATGTACTCCACAAGCACTTCCACAGCCACAACTTGCAACAGCTTGTTGACGAATTGGAGACAGTGAATTTTTGCCTGCACCTTCAGGATCGCCCCAAGCCGCAAATCCTTTATATTTACGCACTGGAGACCAATCTGGCATTGCTGGTGGAACTGGATTATCATCTAATGAAGTGAAATCACCATCCCCAAATACAACGCGTCCACCAACTACAGTAAGATGTGAAGTTAAGAACGAAATTTCATCTTCTGATACTGTAAAGTAATCCTTACTTGGTACGATAAAGTCAGCAAATTGTCCAACTTCAATACGTCCACGTTTACCTTCCTCATTAGAGAACCATGCAACATTTTCTGTCCACATACGTAATGCAGTTTCACGATCTAAAAGATTCGCACGTGGATATAGACTTGTTCCACCAACTGTTTTACCTGTAACTAACCAAGCAAGAGCAACCCAAGGGTTATAAGAAGCAACACGAGTTGCATCTGTACCTGCAGAGACTTTTACGCCACGATCCAAAATTTTCTTAACTGGTGGAGTTGCTTCTGCAGCTGCTACACCATAACGTTCTACAAAGTATTCACCTTGATATGCCATACGATGTTGTACTGCAACACCGCCGCCTAGTGCAGCAATTCGATCAATAGATTTATCTGAAATAGTTTCAGCATGGTCAAAGAACCAATTAATGCCATCTAATGGGATATCCTTATTCACTTTTTCAAATACATCTAATGCACGAGAAATGGTTTCATCATAAGTTGCATGTAGACGCCAAGGCCATTTATTTTCAGCTAAAATACGTACAACTTCTTCCAATTCACCTTCCATTTGAGGAGGCATATCAGGACGTGGTTGACGGAAGTCTTCAAAGTCAGCAGCGGAGTATACTAACATTTCACCAGCACCATTATGTCTGAAATAGTCATTACCTTGTTTATATTTAACTGAAGATGTCCAATTTAAGAAATCTTCTTTTTCTTCTTTCGGTTTTTGTGTAAACAAGTTATAAGCGATACGTACAGTCAATTGATTTTCATCTGATAATTTTTGTATAACCTCATAATCATCAGGGTAGTTTTGTGAACCACCACCAGCATCAATAATACCAGTGATACCTAAACGGTTTAACTCACGCATAAAATGACGGGTTGAATTTAATTGATATTCAAAAGGAAGTTTTGGACCTTTTGCAAGAGTTGCATAGAGAATACTTGCATTTGGTGCAGCTAATAATAATCCTGTTGGATTACCCTTGCTATCACGTACAATTTCTCCCCCCACTGGATTTGGAGTATCTTTTGTATAACCCACTACACGTAATGCCGCAGCATTTAGTATTGCACGATCATATAAATGTAAAATAAATACTGGAGTGTCTGGTGCTATGGCATTAATTTCATCAATAGTTGGTAATCGCTTCTCTACAAATTGATGCTCAGTAAATCCACCCACAACACGCACCCATTGGGGTGCAGGAGTAATATCAACTTGTGCTTTTAGCATAGCAAGAGCATCAGAAAGACTACGTACCCCATCCCAGCGAAGTTCAAGGTTATAATTTAATCCACCTCGAATTACATGAGTATGGTTATCAAAAAGTCCAGGTAATACACCACGGCCTTTTAAATCAATTTTACGAGTGCTTTCGTCTGCTAAATGTACAATATCTGCATCAGAACCAACAGCTAAGAATTTACCATCTTTAACTGCAACAGCTTGAGCAACGGGTTGAGCTTTATTTAAAGTTGTAATATTACCATTGTAAAAAATGATATCAGGAATTTGATTTGTCATGATTTTTATCCTCCACTTTTATCGAATGTTTACTTGGTAGCTCTCCTAAAGCAGATTTTGTAGCGTTAGTTTCTTGGTCAGCATTAACAAAACTTTGCTCTGTAAACATATTTTTAGCCACAGGAATGATTTGTTCGCCAATGAGCATACCAAGCAAACCTAATAGTGCGACAATAGGAGGTGCTGGAGATCGGACATTTAGGGCATAATAAATTACACCAACAAAAATACCGACACCAAAGCTAAGAAGATACATTTTCATTTTTTTACCTGTAAAAAAGCGGTTCGATTGTTACTATTTTTTGTAAAATCGCACCGCTTATCCTTTATTTATTTAGTTAAAAATTGATTTTTTATTTTGCTGGATTTGGACCGATGCGTTCACCATGTTTAACACGTTCTGGCGCTTTGTGTACCATTGTATAAGCATAATCAACGCCCATACCGTATGCACCAGAATGTTCTTTAACAATATCCATTACTGCATCATAAGTATCTTTACGAGCCCAGTCACGTTGCCATTCAAGTAGAACTTGTTGCCATGTAACTGGAACAACTCCAGCTTGAACCATACGATCCATTGCATATTTATGTGCTTCAACAGAAGTACCACCAGAAGCATCTGCAACCATATAGATTTCGTAGTCACCTTCTAGCATTGCACATAATGCAAAGCTTAAGTTACAAACTTCTGTCCATAATCCTGCGACAACTACTTTTTTACGTCCATTTTTTGCTAATGAGTCACGTACATTTTGATCATCCCAAGAGTTCATTGATGTACGTTCTAAGATTTTATGATCTGGGAATACTGATAATAATTCAGGGTAAGTATATCCTGAGAAACCTTCTGTTTCTACTGTGGTAATTGTTGTTGGAATATTAAATACTTTTGCTGCTTTCGCTAACCCTACTACGTTATTTTTCAATGTTTGACGATCAATTGATTGTACACCAAATGCCATTTGAGGTTGGTGATCAATAATGATTAATTGGCTGTTTTCAGGTGTTAACATTTCAAGAAGTTTTTTGTTAGACATAGTTTCGTCTCCATCAAGTTAATTTAAAGAAACTGCTCTCAATAAATGCGGGGCAGACTATAAGTAAACAAAAGTAGAATTTAGTTTACGATAAGTATTATATTCTTCATTTTTAATTAATAAATATATTTTTTGTGAAAACTTTATATATTAAAATGAAATAATGTGTTTTAAATACACAAAAACGATTACAACTATATAACTAGTTAGTAGTAGTCGTATTTCATTTTTAACAAATAATATACCAATATTATCCTAGGAGATTTTACACCTAATTGGGATAGAATAGAGAAAATTTACAATTCCCTATTTAATACAGATTAAATAGGGGATTAAAAGAAAGGATTTATTGTTTACCGTTCCAAACAGTTGGATCAACACCACGTTTGATTAATTCAGGGTATTCTTCTACATTAAATACAGGCTCTTTATTTGCTTTGAGCTGTTTTTTATAGTCTTTAAGAATAATCCAAACAATTGGAGAAAGTAAGATAATTGACACTAGGTTGATCATCCCCATTGAGGCCATAACGGTATCAGCAAATGCCCAAACAATACCGCCGCTACGTACTGCACCAAAATAGACGAAGAATAATACAACTAAACGGAATCCAAGAATAAATCCTGGTCTATTACGTATAAAGCGAATATTACTTTCCGCATAGGCATAGTTACCAACAATCGAGGTATAACAGAATAGCAGAATGATAAAAGCTAAGAAATGTAAGCCAAATTCGCCGACATGGAATTCTAATGCTGTTTGAGTAAGTGATACGCCATTCAATGTTTCACTACCATAATTATCAGACATTAAAATAATAACAGCAGTACTTGTACAAACAATAATAGTATCAACAAATACCCCTAGCATTTGGATTAAGCCTTGTGTAGCTGGGTGTTTTGCATCAGAGGTTGCAGCTGAGTTAGGTGCAGAACCCATACCAGCTTCATTTGAGAATAGACCACGCTTTACACCCAATAGCATAGCTTGAGAAAATAATGAACCAAAGATCCCTCCAGCCATTGAAGAAAAATCAAAGGCGTTAGTGATAATTGTTGATAAAACAGCAGGTACTTTCCAAAAATTTATTCCAAGAATAATTACAGCAATAATTAGATAGAACAATGCCATCATAGGAACAATTCTTGCTGAGAGTTTACCTATTCGTCTTACTCCACCAAAAATAATTGCTGCAGTCATAATAACTAATACAATCCCAACATATTGGGGATCCCATGACCAAGCATTTTTTGTTGCTTCTACAATAGAATTAGCTTGAACAGCATTGAATGCAAAACCGAATGTAAATATAAGTGTGATAGCAAAAATAACAGCTAACCAAGGTGCTTTTAATCCTCGAGAAATATAATATGCTGGACCACCACGAAACATACCATCTGCATCTCTTTTCTTGTAAACTTGAGCAAGTGATGATTCTGCAAAGGCACTACTCATACCAATTAAGGCCGTGATCCACATCCAAAATACTGCCCCAGGTCCACCTAATGCTATAGCTGTCGCTACACCGCCTATATTCCCTACCCCAACACGACTAGCAAGCCCTGTTGCAAAGGCTTGGAACGGAGTTAAAGCATCGCCACTAGATGCTCGTCCAAACCACATTTCACGAATACTTTGTGGAAGTAATCGTAATTGAATTAGACTTGTTGTGATTGTAAAAAACAATCCAGTTCCAAGTAATGTGATCGTTGTGATATCCCATAATGGTCCATCTACATGTTCAACAATCCACCTCAGAGCTGACTCAAACATTGTTACAATACTTTCCATAAATAAATACCCTCTCTATACTGGAAAAAAATAATGGCAACATTGTAACGAACTTTTTACATATTAAAAGTTTTTTAATGATATTTATAAAAAAAAATAATAAACTATCTTCCACCGAATAATAGCGTAGTAGTATCAATCAAACTTCCGTGGAATAATATCGTTCCAAATCCAATAAGAAAAAGCCCCATCATTGCTTTCATCCCAACAACAAGGTGTTGATTCGTATGCATAGAAAAATACCAACGGCTTGTTTCAATTGCTTTATTGCGACTAAATAGTACAAACAATGCAAATAAAGTTAGGGTTAACCCTGTTCCTAAAGCCATGATTAACGCAGAAGCAACACCCCAAATATAGAGATCAACAGTATAAGCAAGAAATAAAACTAAGACTGCGCCTGTGCAAGGGCGAAGACCAATACTGATAATTACCATCATCATCGATTTCCAATCTTGTATATTGTCCATTTCTTCGGAAGAAGGTAGATGTTTATGGCCACAGCCACAATGTTCAGAATGAACATGATCTGCAGCAAGCTTAGCAGTATAAGTCATAGGTTGCTGGAGAGATTGAATTTTTTTAATTTTTATTGGCTTGATTATCGCTTTTTTCTTAGCAAGATTTTTCCATGCAGATCTAACACTTTGATAAATCCAATAACATCCAAATAAAATCATCACGATAAAACTGCCTCGTTCAACCCATGTTAGTGTAAGGTTAAAGTGTTGGCGAGAAAGAGTAAGTACAACAACTAATAGTGTAACTAAACCAATTGCAACTACCCCCTGAAATAGTGCAGCAAGAAGTGTGATTTTAATTGTTTTAGGTATCTTAGTTGTTTCTAGAGAAAGATAAGTTCCTAAAATAAATTTACCATGTCCTGGGCCTACTGCATGAAATACACCATAAATAAAACTAACTAACATTAAGCCAAAACCAGCTTGCTGGCTATTTTCATTCAGTGCATGTAACGATGCTGAGATTTGTAAATTAAACTCACGTTGCCATTCCATAACTTTAAAAAGAAGGTAAGGATAGGCTTCGTAAATAGCGATAATGAGCAGTAATAATGCCACCACCCAGAGTGTTTTTTTAGTTTTTACTGACATACTATATTTACCTTTTGAGAAAACATCGCACCTAAGGATAAACTACTGGTTGTTGGCATATCAGGTGTTTCTGTTTGATCTAGTGAAGAAGCATAAAGACGTAAAGAATCATTAACTTGAGGCTCTTCCATTGATACTTTGCAGATCGATTGAGGTGTGACGGTTACATCACTCGCATTATCATAGCTCATCGAAATATAATAACTTGGTTCAAAAGTATATAACCTAAAAGAGTGCCCTTTTAAAGGCTGAGGTTTTGCTAGTGTTAATTCAAAATGATATATAATACGATTTTTTTGAATTTCAACCGAAGGATTAATAGGCTTAGCCTTAAACTTTATTGGTTCATTCTTTTCATTATAAAACTCACTAAAATAATGAGCTTCTACCGCTGAGAGTGAAAGTTCATCGGTGATTTTTTGGATTGCATCTGATTTATCTTCTGCATGATTAATTTCATACAGAAGTTCTGCGGAGGTAATTTCATCTAACATCCAGCTCATTGCAAATCCTTTTAATGTATCGTCTGTTATCAGTACCTTATTTTTCATATCAACAAAAGAGTGGGGATGAGCAAAGATAGTATGACTAACGCAGAAAAACCCAAGTAAACTTAAAAAGTATTTTTTCATCTAATTATCCAATGCATGATCGAAGTTAAAAGTTGTAAATTATTAACATCAACCGACCGCTTGTGAAAAAATTGTATAGTGGTATATACAAAAAAACGAACAGAAAGTTCTGCTCGTTCTAAAAAATTAAATTGAGTTGGTCGATAAGCCGAGTTCTGTCGTGGACAATCATTCCTCTAGGCGCATGTTCGCACATACGCTCAAGCAACCTACCCGAATCCCAAGCGGGCAACTCGTTGGATTCCTATTTGGTCTTGCTACGAGTGGAGTTTACCTTGCCATGAACTGTTGCCAGCCATGCGGTGTGCTCTTACCACACCCTTTCACCCTTACCAGCCAAAGCTGGCGGTCTACTCTCTGTTGCACTTGTCGTAGGCTCACACCTCCCAGACGTTATCTGGCACTCTGCCCTATGTAGCTCGGACTTTCCTCTCGTCTACTTGTCCCCTAGTTTACGCAAAGCGAATTTGAGGGCTTCAATAAACCAGCGATTGTCTAACCAACTCAGGTGATCGAGTATATATGATTTATTGAGAATTGGGAAGACTAAGAAAATATTGTAAAAAAGAATGGCTCAAGCAAAATAAAAGGCGGAAATAATCCGCCTTTTATTTTTACTATTTTTAAAAACTATAAATAGAATTTCTCAACAAAGTTTAATTTATCATCAAGTTTTAATACTAATGGTTGACCTGTAGGAATTTCAAAATCCATGATGTCTGCATCAGAAATATTCATGATGTGTTTTGCTAATGCACGAAGTGAGTTACCGTGTGCGGTAACAAGCACTCGTTTACCAGAAAGGAGTGCTGGAGCAATTTGATCTTCCCAGAATGGTAATACACGTTCTAAAGTTACTTTTAAATTTTCACCATCTGGTATAACATCAGAAGGTAAGTGAGCATAACGACGATCATTATGTGCAGAGTTAGGATCTTTAGGGTCTAATAATGGTGGTAATACATCGTAAGAACGACGCCAGATATGTACTTGTTCGTCACCATGTTCTTCCGCTGCAGCTTTTTTATCTAAGCCTTGTAATGCACCGTAGTGACGTTCATTTAAACGCCAGTTTTTAACTTGTGGAATCCATAATTGGTTAGATTCTTCTAACACGATATTACAAGTTTTAATTGCACGTGTTAAAACAGAAGTGAAAGCGATATCAAATTCGTAACCAGCATCAAGTAATTTTTTACCTGCTGCTTTTGCTTCTTCAACACCACGCTCTGTTAGATTTACATCACGCCAACCAGTAAATAAATTTTTTGCGTTCCATTCACTAAAACCGTGACGAATAAATACTAATTCCATAAGTTCTCCTATTGATAAAGTTAATTGATTATGAAAACCCGCTCTTTATAGCAAAAAATGGTGTTTTTTGAAATATACAACGTAGATTCTTTACGAGAAAGCTGATTTTTAGCAAATTATTGATAAATAAATTTAGAGTAAAAGTCGGAATTGTAAAAAATTATCAGGAAGTGACCGCTTTCTTCTTCATTTTTAGCAAATTTCAGGTACAATCCACCGATTATTTTTTTATAATAAATCTAACAAATAGGACATTTACTGCCCCTATGAACATGCAGAATATTCGTAACTTTTCAATTATTGCCCATATCGACCATGGTAAATCGACACTTTCAGATCGATTAATACAGACCTGTGGTGGATTATCAGATCGTGAAATGGCGGCTCAAGTTCTTGATTCAATGGATTTAGAACGTGAACGTGGTATTACTATTAAAGCACAAAGTGTAACGCTAAATTATAAAGCGAAAGATGGGGAAATTTATCAACTTAACTTCATTGATACTCCTGGACATGTAGACTTTTCTTATGAAGTTTCACGCTCTTTAGCCGCTTGTGAAGGAGCTTTATTGGTTGTTGATGCCGGACAAGGTGTTGAAGCACAGACACTTGCTAACTGCTATACTGCAATTGAGATGGATCTCGAAGTTGTACCAATTTTAAATAAAATTGATTTACCCGCAGCAGAACCAGATAGAGTAGCTGAAGAAATTGAAGATATCGTGGGTATTGATGCAGCTGATGCAGTACGTTGTTCTGCAAAAACTGGACAAGGTATTGAAGAAGTTTTAGAAGAAATTGTGGCAAAAATTCCAGCCCCAGAAGGCGACCCTGAAGCTCCATTACAAGCATTAATTATTGATTCTTGGTTTGATAACTACTTAGGTGTTGTTTCATTAGTACGAGTTAAAAATGGCGTAATTAAAAAAGGCGATAAGATTAAAGTGATGAGTACAGGACAATCCTATAATGTGGATCGTTTAGGTATCTTTACGCCAAAACAAATTGATACAACTGAATTAAAAACAGGTGAAGTTGGTTGGGTTGTATGTGCAATTAAAGATATTTTAGGTGCACCAGTAGGGGATACCTTAACTTCTCATCATCACTCTGCAATAACAGCATTACCGGGTTTTAAAAAAGTGAAACCGCAAGTTTATGCAGGTTTATTCCCAGTAAGCTCAGATGATTATGAAGCATTCCGTGATGCTTTAGGTAAGCTCAGTTTAAATGACGCATCACTTTTCTATGAACCAGAAAATTCAACAGCATTAGGTTTTGGTTTCCGTTGTGGATTCTTAGGTTTATTGCATATGGAGATTATTCAAGAGCGATTAGAGCGTGAATATGACCTCGATTTAATTACCACAGCACCAACCGTAGTATATGAAGTGGAACAAACTAATGGCGAAGTGGTCTATATTGACAGCCCATCCAAATTACCACCATTGAGTAATGTTGCTGAAATTCGCGAGCCTATTGCAGAATGTAATATGCTTGTCCCTCAAGAATATTTAGGTAATGTAATTACACTTTGTGTGGAAAAACGTGGTGTGCAAACTAATATGGTGTATCACGGTAACCAAATTGCATTAACTTATGAAATTCCAATGGGCGAAGTTGTACTCGATTTCTTCGATCGCTTAAAATCAACATCTCGTGGTTATGCATCATTGGATTATGCATTCAAGCATTTCCAAGCAGCAGATATGGTAAGAGTTGATATTATGATTAATGGAGATCGTGTCGATGCATTGGCATTAATTGTACATAAAGCAAATGCACCTTACCGTGGCCGTGAGTTAGTAGAAAAAATGAAAGAACTTATCCCTCGTCAGCAATTTGATATCGCAATTCAAGCTGCAATTGGCAACCATATCATCGCCCGTTCAACTGTAAAACAATTACGTAAGAATGTATTAGCAAAATGTTATGGTGGGGATGTAAGCCGTAAGAAAAAACTATTACAGAAACAAAAAGAGGGTAAAAAACGAATGAAGTCTTTGGGTAACGTTGAAGTGCCACAAGAAGCATTCTTAGCAATTTTACATGTAGGTAAAGATTAATAAATAAGATAAAGTAAATAAAGAAGCGGTAAGATATTATTGTTTTTTTGCAAAAATAATAAAAGATCTCACCGCTTAATTTACTTTAATCTCTCGTGTTAAGGAGTAAACAATGGCAAATATTGTACCAATTATTTTTATTGCAATATTATATGGCATTTGGCGGGTGCTAGATTCAATGCAATTACCTAATACCATTTCAATTATTTTAGTTACACTTGTGATTATCAGTGGTGCTTTTGCTGGATTTTATAAATTTAGTGCTAATCCTCGTCGTCAAGCTAAAATTTCAAAGGAAGAAAAACGCTTAGGTAGAGAGCTAACTAAAGAAGAATTAGCAGAAATTCAACCTCGCTCTGCTATTGGTGAATTTTTTGCTTCACTTTTTGGAGTGCTATTTTTTGTGACTGTATTGCGCTCATTTATTTTAGAACCATTTCAGATTCCAAGTGGCTCAATGGAACCTACTCTTCGTGTTGGAGATTTTCTTGTAGTAGAAAAGTATGCTTATGGAATTAAAGATCCAATTTGGCAAACAACGTTGATCGAAACAGGTAAACCTCAACGTGGAGATGTAGTTGTGTTTAAAGCTCCAGAACAACCGAGTGTAGATTATATTAAACGTGTAATTGGTGTCGGTGGTGATACAGTAAAATATGATTTTCTGACTCAAGAGCTTACTGTTACTCATGGTGATACAGGCGAAGTAGAACATCTCCAATATAGCCAAGCCAAACCAAATCCAGAGTTTTTCTATCATGGTGAAATGCAAAATGAGCGTACAGAAACAGGTGATGTAACTCACCAAATTTTAAATAACCCGTATCCATTCAATTATGAACCTTACTTCTTCAAACAAGAAGGTCAAGAAGCGGGTGTTTGGGTTGTACCGGAAGATCAATATTTTGTGATGGGCGATAATCGAGATAACAGTGAAGATAGTCGTTTCTGGGGATTCGTTCCAAGTAGAAATTTTGTTGGTAAAGCTACCTTCATTTGGTTAAGTTTAGATAAAAAAGCCAATGAGTATCCAACCGGGTTACGCTTTGATCGTATCTTTACCTCAATTAAATAATAAAAATGACTAGGTGGGGGTTTCTCCACCTTAATTTTTAGTGTAATAATTTTATTTTAATAACTTAAATAAATAGGATATTTCATCAAATATATCATGCAATTAGAACGATTACAGAAAAAATTAGGTTACCAATTTGCTAACCTTAATTACCTTCAACAAGCACTCACACATCGTAGTGCGGCATCCCACAATAATGAACGCCTTGAATTTTTAGGCGACTCAATTCTTAATTTTGCAATTGGTAAAGCTCTATATGAAAAATTCCCAAAATCAGATGAAGGTGAATTGAGTCGAATGCGTGCTACTTTAGTAAAAGAGCATACATTAGCAGTTGTTGCTCGTCAGTTTGAATTAGGTGATTACCTTAAACTTGGAGCGGGTGAATTGAAAAGTGGAGGATATCGTCGAGAATCCATCCTTTCTGATTGCGTAGAAGCGATTATTGCGGCGATTTATCTTGATAATGGTGTGATGGATAAAGCCATTGAGCGTATTTACGATTGGTATAAGGATCTACTTGCTGATATGAAACCCGGAGAAGCTCAAAAGGATCCCAAAACGCGTTTACAGGAATTTTTACAAGGTAGAAGACTTAGTCTACCTGAGTACGAAGTGATCGATATTAAAGGTGAAGCTCATAATCAAATGTTTAAAGTGAGTTGTAAGGTCGAAAAATTACCTGAAATTGTGATCGGTATAGGCACTAGCCGTCGTAAAGCGGAACAACATGCAGCTGAACAAGTTATTACAAAACTGAATATTAAGTAATACAAAATTAACAAGCGGTGAGATTAGCCTGATTTTTTGTAAAAAATACTGGCAAATTTACCACTTATTTTATAATTATTCGTGCTAATGAAGCACAATTAGAGAAATTAAATGACAGAACAAAAAACATATTGTGGCTTTATTGCCATTGTAGGACGCCCTAACGTAGGTAAATCAACACTATTAAATAAAATTTTAGGACAAAAGATTTCAATCACATCTCGTAAAGCTCAAACAACTCGTCACCGTATTTTAGGTATTAAAACGGAAGGAGCTTATCAAGAAATTTATGTAGATACTCCGGGACTGCATATTGAAGAGAAGCGTGCAATTAATCGTTTAATGAATCGTGCAGCAAGTAGTGCAATTAGTGACGTTGATTTAATTATTTTTGTCGTTGAAGGAACCAAATGGACTGATGACGATGAAATGGTGTTGAATAAATTACGTGGAACTAAAGTACCAGTCGTATTGGCAATCAATAAAATTGATAATGTAAAAGAAAAAGAGGAATTATTACCTCACATTATTCAATTAAGTGAAAAATTCCCATTCAAAGAAATTATTCCAATTTCTGGCCAACGTGGTAAAAATGTTCATATTCTTGAAAAATTTGTGAGAGAATCACTTAAAGAAGGGATTCATCATTATCCTGAAGATTATGTAACCGACCGTTCTCAACGTTTTATGGCATCCGAGATTATTCGTGAAAAATTAATGCGTTTTATGGGCGAAGAATTACCTTATTCTGTTACTGTTGAAATTGAACAATTTAAAACAAATGAACGTGGTACTTACGAAATCAATGGCTTGATTTTAGTAGAGCGTGAAGGTCAGAAAAAAATGGTTATCGGTCAAGGTGGACAAAAAATCAAAGTGATTGGTACAGAAGCTCGCCTAGATATGGAACGTTTGTTTGATAATAAAGTTCATTTAGAGCTTTGGGTTAAAGTTAAAGCTGGATGGGCAGATGATGAACGTGCCTTGAGAAGTTTAGGCTATATTGATGAGTAATTTTAAGTAATTGTAATCACAATATGAGTGAGCAGTGGCAACGAGGTTTTGTTTTACACCGTAAAAATTATAGTGAAACGAGCTTATTAGTTGATTTTTTTACTGAAAATGATGGTCGTATTACCTTACTTGCAAAAGGCGCAAGAAGACCTCGTTCGCCACTGAAAGCTGTGCTACAACCCTTTACGCCTCTTTTGCTAAGATGGACAGGAAAAGGAGAGTTAAAAACTTTAACGAAAGCTGAACCAGTCTCTTTGGCTCTACCTCTCAATACTATCTCTTTGTATAGTGGTTTTTATGTCAATGAAGTACTCTCTCGAGTACTAGAACATAACACTGCTTATCCTGATTTATTTCAAGATTATTTGCAGTGTATTACTAATCTAGCTATAAAGACCGATAATATTGAACCAATTCTGCGTAGATTTGAATTTAAGATCTTGCAAGCGCTCGGTTATGCCGTAAATTTTACACATTGTGCGGCAACAGGTGAAAATGTTTCTCCAACAATGACTTATCAGTTTTATCAAAATGAAGGTTTTATTGCATCATTACTCCAAAATAACCAAACTTTTTTAGGTAAAGATTTACTGGCATTTTCTTGTCTAGATTTTTCAGATAAAACTACTCAGCAAGCAGCTAAACGTTTTACTCGTATTGCGTTAAAACCTTATTTAGGAACTGCACCACTTAAAAGCCGTGAATTGTTTCAATCAATTTTGCCAAATCGTATCAAAAGTGGTTAATTTAACCTTATTTTGATATTCCATGCTTAATCATTGGCGCAAAGAAATCATAATCAATTAGAAATGCATCATGCCCAAATACTGAATAAATTTCATAAAATTCAACTTGTACCCCCGCCATTTCAAGCTCTTGTTTACTTTGTCTTATCTCGTTAATTTTAAATAACTGATCACTATTTACTCCCACTAACGTATAGCGAGCTTTTATTTTTGATAGTGCATCTTGGCGGTTTTTAAAACCTATGGAAGGATCATATAGGTCGAGTGCTCGTAATAAGCGTAGATAGCTGTTTGCATCAAATCTAGCAAGGAATTTTTCTCCTTGATAGCTTAAGTATGATTCAACTTGGAAATGATCGCCATAAAATTCACTGCTTCGTTTTGTTTCCCGTCCAAATGCTTTTGTCAATTGTATATCGGTACGATAAGTCAACATACCTAGCATTCTTGCTATTTTTAATCCTTTTTCTGGAGAATGAGTATTGTAGTAATCTCCCCCGTTGAAATTAGGATCATTAATAATAGCTTGCCTCATTATATGATTAAAGCCAATAGCTTCAGCACTAAGTGATAAAGTTGAGCAAAGATTGACAACATTATCCATAAAATCAGGGTAAGTTATCCCCCATTGAGTTGCCTGCATCCCACCAAAAGATCCACCTACAACTGCTTTTAGATGAGGAATTGCAAGTTTATCAAGTAATACTCTTTGTACTTTCACAATATCCTGTATGGTAATAATAGGAAATTGACTTCCGTATGGTTGATTCGTTTCAGGATTAATTGAAGCTGGGCCTGTTGTTCCCTTACAACCACCAAGAACATTAGAACAAATAAAAAAATATTTATCTGTATCAAAAGCTAATCCAGAACCAATAAAATTTTGCCACCAACCTTTATCATTATTGGTTATATCAATATAAGGTTCTGAATCTCCGGTTAATGCGTGGCAAAGAAGTATTACGTTGGATCTATCTTTATTTATAACTCCATAAGTTTGATAAGCGACAGTAATATGTGATAGATAACCACCAAGTAAAAGATTTAACGGTTTATCAGCAAAAAGAGTGATGAATTTAGCCATAAAATCCTCGATATTAGTAATAATTTTCTTGTCATCTAAATTATCTAACATTAAGCTTTTTGTCAATAAATAGACATCTAGATTTCTAGATGTCTTTAATAATTTTATTTAAACTTGCAATTTAAATTGGCTAATATATTCTATGCAGATCTTATCTATACCCTGTTATTATTTATGCAAAATCATCAACCAATTAAAGGCGCTATTGCGATTATTAGTGCAGGCATTTTGTTTGCTGGAGTTAATACACTGATCCCTAAATTAACTTCTGTTTCTACTATTGATGCAAGCGTCGTAGCTCTTGTTCAATACTTAGCTGCATTTTTATTTTTAATGCCAAGTATGATAAATGCAGGTTTTTTTCAATCATTAAAAACCCAATATTTTGGACTACATTGCATAAGAGTATTCTTATCAGCTATTGGTATACAATGTTGGACAATGGCATTAGCTCATCCTATTCCGATTTGGCAAGGTATTGCATTATTGATGACTTCACCTTTATTCGTTACTATTGGTTCAGGTTTAATACTTAAAGAAAAAGTAGATAAAAAACGTTGGATAGCTACTTTTCTTGGCTTTCTCGGTGCGATGATTATTTTAGAACCTTGGTCAGAGGAGTTTGATTGGATTGTTTTATTACCAGTTGCCGCAGCTTTCTTCTGGGCAGGATATTCACTAATGGTAAAGAAATTATCGTCAAATGATTCTCCTACAACAATGGTGGCTTATTTATTTATTTTAATCACTCCATTTAATCTTTTGATTGCGATGACTAATTTAAGTCCAAAAGGCTTTAGTATGCCTTCTTTTAGTGATTTCGGTTTTCTTATTTTGTTAGGATTTTTAACTGCTCTTGCACAATTAGCAGTAGCAAAAGCTTATAATTTAGCAGATGCATCCTATATTCAACCATTTGATTTTATCAAATTACCTCTGAATATTTTAGCTGGATGGCTTGTATTTAATTGGGTTCCACCAGGTAAATTATGGCTTGGTGCTACAATCATTATAGGAGCAACGATGTATATTACTCATGCAGAAACAAAATTAGTAAAAAAGAACTATGACTAATAAGAAAAAAAATATAGGTATGATGAAAGTTGCTTTTTTGAATAAAGCTACTGGTTTGATACCTAAACTAATTAAATTGATAATCAGTGGAGGTATATCATTTTTTTGTCTAATGTTATTGATTGATATATCTACAGGATATCTTGTTAGAGATCATATTTATACTAAGATTGACGATCTGCCTTATCGTGAGTATGCTCTGGTGCTTGGTACTGCAAAATATTATTCATCAGGTTCTCCTAACTTATATTATAAATATCGGTTAAATGCTGCTAAGCAAGTTTATGATAATGCTAAAGCTCATTATTTTTTGATGAGTGGTGATAACATGACTGCATATTATAATGAACCTAAAGTAATGACTGAAGATTTACAAAAATTTGGTATCCCTCGCTCTATTATTGAACAAGATTATGCAGGCTATAATACCTTAGATTCAATAGTTAGAGCAGATAAAGTTTTTCATTTGCCTCCATTTACAATCATTTCTCAACGCTTTCACTGTGAAAGAGCATTATTTATTGCAAGATTTCACAATATTGATGCTATTTGTTTTGTAGCACAATATCCTGAAGAGCATTATAAGGTCAGAATTCGAGAACTTTTTGCAAGAACTTTAATGCTAATTAATCTTATTATTGGTAGTGGTCCAACTACGCTGGAAGAATCTAAAATTATAAAATTGTAAAAATTAGGTGGTAAGTTTAAGGAGCAAGATTTATTCCAAAAAGTTAGACTGCTATTTTAGGGACTATATTCAATATTGTATTGGACTCAGCCTCTCTAATTTTGAAAACGTGAAAGAGCCTCACGCCTTGTGTCGTGGAAATGTAAATCGGCATTAGCCAACC
>NZ_JARIDQ010000008.1 GCF_029256985.1 Otariodibacter sp.
TTGTCTTACATCAAATTCTTGATTGAATCTAGCACTTGTTACATAATAGATGAATAAATTTTAATTTTTATATAGGTGTATATGATGAGTGATATAAATGTGCCGATTATTTTTACAGATGCGGCCGCCAATAAGGTTAAAAACCTAATTGAAGGGGAAGATAATCCAAACCTACGATTAAGGGTATATATTACTGGTGGCGGTTGCAGTGGCTTCCAGTATGGTTTTACTTTTGATGAACAAGTGAATGATGGTGATTTAACTATCGAAAATCAGAGTGTAGGACTAGTAGTTGATCCAATGAGTTTACAATACTTAATTGGGGGAACTGTAGATTATATTGAAGGGTTAGAAGGTTCTCGTTTTGTTGTTAATAACCCTAATGCAAGTTCTACATGCGGATGTGGTTCTTCATTTAGCGTATAAAAATCAATTTATCTTATTTAAAAGACCGTCTGTATTGTGGGGTACAAGCGGTCTTTTACTTTATTTATTTTGCAAATATTGATTTACAGTGAAATACCTAATCCAAATAATAAATTGGTGAGTAAAGCTAAGGCTGCCATTTGTCCTAAAAAAGGACGTAGCTCTGTTGGTTCCTTGTGTTTATAAACAGTTTTACCTTGCTTGATAAAAATTGGTGTAGTTAATAAAAATAAGTAGTTATAAATATGTTCAAAGTGGAATACTACAAAGAGTAGGTAAGAGAATATCGCTAGACCAAGTAAAATAACATGGTAAATTCGCCCATTATCTCGACCAATACGTACGATCAACGTATTTTTTCCTGCCGCTTTGTCTTGATAAATATCTCTTAAATTGTTGATATTGAGAACGGCAACAGCGAGCAAACCACATCCTAATGCAGGCAGAAAAATCTGTGTAGGTAAAGTATGTGCTTGTAAATAGAAAGTCCCCCCTACTGCAAGAAACCCAAAGAAAATCAGAACGGAAACGTCACCTAATCCTATGTATCCATAAGGTTTTTTCCCTACAGTATAAGTAATTGCAGCAATAATGGCCAGAATACCAAGAATAGTGAAAACGACGAGATCTTGCCAACTTTCATATGAATACCCAATCAAAAAGGCGCCAGAAATTAAGCTTAATATCGCAAGAATAATCAATGCAGTTTTTAGCTGACTACCTGTAATTTGACCTTGTTGGATTGCTCTTAATGGACCTATACGTTGTGCAGTATCAGATCCCTTGACATGATCGCCATAATCATTCGCAAAATTAGATAAAACTTGTAGTAATAAAGTGGTTAATAAAGCTAACAATGTTGTTATTCCGTTAAATTTACCCACCCAACCAGCTAAGGCAGAGCCAACTAAAACAGATGCTAAGGCAAGAGGCAGGGTTCTTGGGCGAGCGGTACTTAACCAAACGGAGAAAGTAGAAGACTTTTTCATATCAATACATTTACTCATTTTTATATAGTTTTACTTTTAAAGCAGGGTATATTATTACACAATACGAAAAATCTTTTTGATCTTTTATGGAAAAACTTTAAATTTATATAAAATAGTGAGATAAATTTGTTACATTTAATCTTCTATTTAAAAGATTAAGAAGAGGTGAAATTGTAGAAAATGAATTGGATATTATTAATCATAGCAGGGTTATTTGAAACAGCTTTTGCGACTTGCCTTGGTAAAGCAAAGGAATCGATTGGAGTAGAAATGATTTACTGGTATATAGGATTTTTGGTTTGTTTACTTATCAGTATGTCTCTTCTCGTTAAATCTACTCAACAATTACCCATTGGAACGGCTTATGCTGTTTGGACAGGTATAGGTGCAGTTGGGACGGTATTAATTGGGATTTTTCTATTTAAGGAACCCGCTACGTTTTGGCGATTGTTTTTTCTTACTTCGTTAATTGCCTCTATAATTGGCTTAAAGGTAGTTTCTCACTAATATAAATAAGATTTTTTGATCTTATATGGAAAACCTTTTAATTTATGCAAAACACTATTCAACCAGTAATATTTAATCCTATTGGTATTGTTGAAACACCCTATGGTGAAAAATTTGCTGTACCTCGGCAGCCTAATTTAGTTACAGAAGGGAAGGGGATTTTACGATTATTACCTCCTTATAATACTGCTGATGCAGTTAGAGGATTAGAACAATTTAGTCATATTTGGCTGATTTTTCAATTTGACAAAGTACCGGATAGAAATTGGCATGCTACAGTTCGACCACCTCGTTTAGGAGGGAATGAACGAATAGGGGTATTTGCCAGTCGAGCAACCCATCGTCCTAATCCTATCGGGTTATCTAAAGTTGCGTTGGAAAAAGTGGAAATCAATGGGGGCGAGGTTCTTCTTCATTTGGGGAGTGTTGATTTAGTTGATGGAACACCTATTTTAGATATTAAACCTTATGTAGTTTATGCAGATAGTGAGCCACAAGCTCATTCTGGATTTGCACAACATAAACCAATCGCTAAATTAGACGTTATTTTTTCAAATTCTGCTTTACAAGCGGTAAGTTTAAGTCCTTATTTTGCAAAATTTAATATTCAGGAACCACTAGAGTTTATTCGCCAAGTGATTGCACAAGATCCACGTCCTGCTTATCAACAAGGTAAGATAAGTTCTCGAGTATATGGTATGCATTTAGCGAACCATAATATTCTATGGAAAATCAATGAGCAAAAGCCCAATGTAGCAGAAGTGCTTAAGGTTACTTCATTGAATTAATTCAACTTATATTACTCTAAGTTTGAATATGATTTACCGATACTAATACTAAGGAATTTATAATGAAATTGCACCAATATCTCTCAATCTTACCGCTTGCATTGACAATGATGGATGTATCAGCAGAAGTTACTCAGCCTGTTAATCAGGTAATTGATAAACAAGGATCTATTTTTCATTTTTCCACAAAAGTAACACGTACAGTAGAAAAAGATTTGATGCGTGCACAAATTTATAGTCGCCAATCAGGGAAGAGCTTGTTAGATATAAAGAAAAAAGTATCTGTTAATCTCAATAAAGTACTGGAGAGCATAAAACAATACTCATCAATTAATGTATCGACCACTGGTATTAGTAATCGTGTTGATTATGATGATAAAGGAAAAGCCAAAGGTTGGGTTGCCGAGGGGCAAATTGTCCTCCAAAGTAAAGATTTTGAGATAATGGCTAAGGTATTAGAAACATTAGGTAATGATGTCGCAATTGATTATGTGAATTTTAGTATTTCACCCGAAAAAAGAGCATCATTAGAGGACGAAATGACAGTTGAGATCATTAATCAATTCAAACATAAAGCAGAAGTGATTCAACAAAGTTTACAAGCTAAAAATTATGTATTAAGTGAAATTACTTTAAATACTCCAAATAGTGGAGGACAATATCAACGCTCAATGCCTGTTATGTATGCAACAAAATCATTGTCTGCAATGGAAGATGATTCATTACCTTTAGAGGCAGGAACAGGTGAATTATCTGCTACAGCTTCAGGCAAAATTATTTTTAATCAGGAATAATGAATAATGAAGTACTTTGAGAGTGTATTTATAGTTATATTTTGTTTTTTATTGAGTGGATGTTTAGTTACAACTGTTGTTGGTGGGGCAGTATCTGCGGCAAGTACTGCTGTTGGAACAGCTGTTGATGTTGTTGATGCCGTTACACCAGATATTACGGATTAAATGTGATTTAATCTTTAACAAGCGGTAACTTTGTTAGGAAAATTTGCAAATCACGTATAACCCGATACAATGTTTACCGTTTTTATTTTTACCTAAGGAATTTATATGAAAATCGAAAAAAATGTTGTACCAAGTATTGCTTACCAAGTTCGTACTCAAGATGGCGTATTGGTTGATGAAGCACCAGTAGAGCAACCCCTTGAGTATCTACATGGTCATAATAACCTTGTTATTGGTCTAGAAAATGCATTAGAAGGCAAAACTGTTGGTGAAACGTTTGAAGTTCGAGTAAAACCAGAGGAAGGTTACGGTGACTATAATGAAAATATGGTTCAACGTGTACCGAAAGATGTATTCCAAGGGGTTGATGAATTAGAAGTCGGTATGCGCTTTATTGCAGATACTGATGTTGGTCCATTACCTGTTGTAATTACTGAGATTGATGGTAATGAAGTGATAGTTGATGGAAACCATATGTTAGCTGGTCAAGAGTTATTATTTAGTGTTGAGGTGGTTGCAACACGTGAAGCGACATTAGAAGAAATTGCTCATGGACATGTTCATCAAGCAGAAGCAGGTTGTTGTGGTGGCGATCATGATCATGAACACGGTCATCACTGTGGTTGTGGACATAATCACTAATTAAATACTGGTATAACTCATGGATAATGAGACATTTCTACAAACAGGCACGGATTATCTCCGTGCTATTCTAAGTTCAAAAATTTATGATCTTGCCCAAGTGACTCCATTACAAAAAATGGAAAAACTTTCTGATCGTTTGGGTAATCAAATTTATATCAAAAGAGAAGATCGTCAGCCGGTACATAGTTTTAAAGTACGTGGTGCCTATGCAATGATCTCAAGCCTTTCTACTGCACAAAAAAATGCAGGTGTTATTGCTGCCTCAGCAGGTAATCATGCACAAGGGGTAGCTCTTTCAGCAAAGCACTTAGGCTTAAGAGCCTTAATTGTAATGCCTCAAAAAACACCCTCAATTAAAGTTGATGCAGTGCGTTCTTTTGGTGGTGAAGTGTTGCTTTATGGCGCAAATTTTGATGAAGCAAAAGCAAAAGCAATAGAGCTTTCCCAAGAGTTAAATATGACCTTTGTTCATCCATTTGATCACCCTTTAGTGATTGCAGGACAAGGTTCAATTGGCTTGGAATTATTACAACAAAGCAATCATCTTGATTATGTTTTCGTTCCAGTTGGTGGTGGCGGCTTAGTCGCTGGAATTGCTGTGCTTATTAAACAATTAATGCCAGAAATTAAAATCATTGGGGTTGAAGCAAAAGATTCTGCATGCTTATATTCCGCATTAAAAGCGGGAGAGCCGATTGAATTAGATCGTGTTGGCTTATTTGCTGATGGCGTAGCTGTAAAACGTATTGGTGATGAAACCTTCCGTTTATGTCAGCAATATATTGATGATGTGGTTTTAGTTGATAATGATGAAGTGTGTGCGGCACTCAAAGATGTATTTGAAAATGTGCGTGCAATAGCAGAGCCTTCTGGTGCGTTATCATTGGCAGGTTTAAAAAAATACGTTAAACAACATCAGATAGAAAATAAAAATCTGACTTGCATTCTGTCTGGTGCAAATATGAATTTTCACACTTTGCGCTACGTTTCGGAACGTTGTGAAATTGGTGAAAAACACGAAGCGCTATTGGCCGTTACAATTCCAGAGCAAAAAGGAAGTTTCTTGAAATTCTGTGAAATTATTGGTAATCGTGCCGTAACCGAATTTAATTACCGTCATGCAGATGATAGTAAAGCTTGCATCTTCGTTGGGGTGAGAGTAAGTGGGCATAATGAGAAAATAGATATTATCAAAAGCTTACAAAATAATGGCTATGATGTGGCCGATCTTTCCGAAGATGATATTGCTAAAACACATATTCGCTATATGGTTGGTGGACGTACTTCTATGATACCAAACGAACAATTGTATAGCTTTGAGTTCCCTGAGCAAAAGGGAGCTTTACTTCACTTCTTAAAGACTTTGAGTAAGTGGGATATTTCGCTTTTTCATTATCGTGCCCATGGTGCGGATTATGGCGATATCTTAGCGGCATTTGTAATGGATGATCAGCAAAAATCAATCTTCAATGAAGATTTACAACAATTAGGCTATCGCTATCAAAATGTGAGTGAAAGTCCAGCTTATCAATATTTTTTAAAATAAATTTTATAAATCTACAAGCGGTCAGTTATTTAATAAATTTTGCAAAAAATAGAAAATAATAGATCGCTTGTCATAATAAAAGAGGCAATTTTATGGCAGAACGTAAATATTTTGGGACTGACGGTGTACGTGGTAAAGTCGGACAATTCCCAATTACTCCTGATTTCGCATTAAAGCTCGGATGGGCAGCAGGAAAGATACTGGCAACTCAAGGCTCTAAAAAAGTGTTAATTGGTAAAGATACACGTATTTCAGGCTATATGTTGGAATCTGCTTTAGAAGCAGGTCTAGCTGCGGCAGGATTATCTGCAGCTTTTACAGGACCAATGCCTACACCAGCGATTGCCTATTTAACCCGTACATTTCGTGCTGAAGCAGGAATTGTGATTTCTGCATCACATAACCCTTATGATGATAATGGAATTAAGTTTTTCTCGACTGCTGGAGAAAAATTACCTGATGAGGTAGAAGAGGCGATAGAGACATTACTTGAGCAACCAATGGATTGCGTAAGTTCTGCTGAATTGGGACGAGCAAGTCGTATTACAGATGCTGTAGGGCGTTACATTGAATTTTGTAAAAGCACCTTTCCAGCTCATTTAAGTTTAGATGGCTATAAAATTGTTGTAGATTGTGCCAATGGTGCAACTTATCATATTGCCCCTAATGTTATGCGAGAACTTGGTGCAGAAGTTATCGAAATTGGTACTCGCCCAGATGGTTTAAACATCAATGAAAAATGTGGTGCAACAGATATTAAAGCACTTCAAAATGTGGTGATTGAATCTGGAGCAGATGTTGGTTTAGCCTATGATGGTGATGGAGATCGTCTTATCATGGTCGATCATTTAGGTAACAAGGTTGATGGTGATCAGATCTTATTTGTTATTGCTAGAGAAGCACTACGTGCTGGTAAATTGCAAGGTGGTGTTGTAGGTACTTTAATGAGTAATATGAGCCTTGAAATTGCTTTAAAAAGTTTAGCGATCCCATTCGTGCGTGCCAAAGTGGGTGATCGCTATGTGCTTGAACAAATGAAAGAAAGAGGTTGGAAATTAGGTGGTGAAAATTCAGGGCATATTATTGTACTTGATAAAAATACAACAGGAGATGGTATTATTGCATCACTTGAAGTATTAAGTGCAATGGCTAAAAATAAATTAAGTTTGAATGAGCTAGTAAAAGCCGTACCATTATTCCCACAGGTACTGATTAATGTCCGTTTTGATGGTGGAGATAATCCACTTGAATGTGATGAAGTTAAAGCTGTTGCTAAAGAAGTTGAACAACGTTTAGCTGGAAAAGGTCGAATCTTATTGCGTAAATCTGGTACTGAACCACTTATTCGTGTCATGGTTGAGTGTGATGATGGCGAAATAGCCCAACGTTGTGCAGAAGAAATTGCTGAAGTAGTAAGACGTAATTAATCCTATTATCAAGCGGTCATTTTTGCTAAAAATTTTGTAAAACTGACCGCTTGTCTCTTTGCACTTTTATATTTAGAATTTAACGCAAACGTTTGCTTTTAGGAGAGCGTATGGATCAGTTAGAAATGAAAAAAATTGCAGCTCGTGCCGCATTAAAATATGTTAAACCAGATACTATTGTTGGCGTAGGTAGCGGTTCAACGGTAAATTGTTTTATTGAAGTATTGGGTGAAATGGCTCATCAAATTAAAGGAGCTGTTGCAGCATCAAAAAATTCAGAAGAATTATTAAAAAAACAAGGTATTGAAGTTTTTAATACGAATGAAGTTTCAGGATTAGATGTTTATATTGATGGAGCAGATGAAATTACGCCACAGGGCTATATGATTAAAGGTGGTGGAGCTGCTTTAACTCGCGAAAAAATTGTAAGCTCTCTCGCTAAAAAATTTATTTGTATTGTGGATGAAAGTAAACAAGTAGATGTTTTAGGTTCAACTTTTGCATTGCCTGTTGAAGTGATTCCAATGGCTCGCTCTTATGTTGCTCGTCAGTTAGTAGCATTAGGTGGCTCGCCTGAATACCGTGAAAATGTTGTGACTGATAATGGTAATGTGATTTTAGATGTGTATAACTTCAAGATTTTAGAACCATTAAAAATGGAACACACGATCAACAATATTGCAGGTGTTGTGACTAACGGAATTTTTGCTCAACGTTATGCAAATGTTACTATTGTTGGAACCCCAGAGGGTGCCAAAATTCTCGAATAATAATAAAGATGTAAATCAGGAAATAATATGGCAAACAAAGTTTCATTAGATAAATCAAAAATCAAATTTGTACTGCTTGAAGGCATTCATCAAAATGCAATTGATACTCTAAAAGCAGCAGGTTATACCAATATTGAATATCACAAAAAAGCATTAGATGGCGAAGAGTTAATTAATGCAATAAAAGATGCTCATTTTCTCGGTATTCGCTCTCGCACTTTTTTAACAGAAGAAGTGCTATCACATGCTAATAAACTCATTGCAATTGGTTGCTTTTGTATTGGAACAAACCAAGTCAATTTGGAAGTGGCTAAGCGTCGAGGAATCCCTGTATTTAACGCACCATTTTCTAATACACGTTCAGTTGCAGAGTTAGCGCTAGGTGAAATTCTGCTACTAATGCGTCAAGTCCCTAAAGCAAATGCTGAGGTTCATCGTGGTCTTTGGAATAAATCTGCCGCGGGTGCGAATGAAGTGCGTGGTAAGAATCTTGGGATTGTCGGTTATGGTCATATTGGATCACAGTTGAGCGTATTAGCTGAAGCTGTTGGGATGCGAGTTTATTTTTATGATATTGAAAATAAATTACCGTTAGGTAATGCACATCAAATTGGTTCTCTTGATGAGTTGCTTGCAATGAGTGATGCGATTTCACTTCATGTCCCAGAAAATGCTTCCACAAAAAATATTTTAAATGCTACAAATTTACCTAAAGTAAAACAAGGAGCAATAATTATTAATGCAGCTCGTGGTACTGTTGTTGATATCGATGCATTAGTTGATGTGTTGAAATCAGGTCATATTAGAGGAGCTGGCTTAGATGTATTTCCAACAGAACCTGCATCAATTAATGATCCTTTCGAATCTCCATTACGTGAATTTGATAATGTCATCTTGACCCCACATATTGGCGGTTCAACATCAGAAGCTCAAGCAAATATTGGTTCTGAAGTAGCAAGTAAGTTTGTAAAATACTCTGATAATGGCTCAACATTATCTGCCGTTAATTTCCCAGAAGTTTCGTTGCCGGAACATCATGGAACAAAACGTTTATTGCACATTCATACCAATAAGCCGGGTATTTTAAATAAAATTAACCAAATATTTGTTGATGCTGATGTAAATATTGCTGCTCAATTCTTACAAACTGATCCTACAATTGGTTACGTGGTTATTGATGTTGAATCAGAGCATACTGAGGATGCATTAAAACGTTTGAAGGCAATTGACGGTACTATCAAAGCTAGAGTGTTGTACTAAAAATTTCTTTATATACAATAAATACTTCAATATCAACTAATTATAAGGTGTTATTGGGGTATTTTTCTTTTATATAAACATATTCTGAATTTATTGAATTAAAGGAGAATAACATAATGATGTACCAGTGGCTTTTAGCATTTAATAAACCGAGTAATAGGCTATGGGTTACTCCTGCTTATTGGGCGTTATTAACTGTTATTTTTGTTTTATCATTGAGATTTGGGACACGTTTTTTTACAGAAGATATTTTTCCTGATATTTCTCATGATACATTAAGTAACTTACTTAATATTATTGCTTCAAGTATGCTAGCGGTTAGCACTTTTTCATTGTCTATTATGGTTTCAGCCTTTTCATCAGCGGCTAATAGTGCAACTCCTAGAGCGACGGATTTAGTAATGGGAGATGAGCATACTCGAACAGCAATTACCAGTTTTATTTGCGCCTTCATTTACGCAATTATTGCACAAACGGCTTTAGGTATGGGATTTTATGGGCAAAATGGGCGTTTTATTTTATTTATCAGCACTATTGCTGTACTTACTTACCTCATTGTTACTCTTATTCATTGGGTTTATACCTTGTCTCAACTAGGGCGATTAAGAAATACATTAACTAAGATTGAAAAGGTCGCATCAGATGCTTTGCAGACTTATCGCAGTCATCCTCAAATGGGGGCAACTTGGCAAGGAAATTTGACTTCTCGTGCGAAAAGTTTAAGTGCGGGAGTGAGCGGTTATTTAACTCACATTGATGTACAAACACTACAAAATAAAGCTGAAGATGCTAATTGTTATATTCATATTAATGTTCGACCTGGTGAGTTGATTGCACCAGATACTATTCTGTGCTTTATTGAAGGTAAGTTTGATGAACCTGAATCAATCAGACATAGTTTTGTATTTGATCAACAGCGAACTTTTGCTCAAGATCCTAATTGGGGAATGATTGTATTGAGTGAAGCTGCTCAAAAAGCACTATCACCGGGGATTAATGATCCTGGTACAGCAATCAATGTTATGATGATTATGACTTCTTTGTTGCTTAAAGATACCGATAAAGATAAGAACACTAAGAATTTTGATCGAATATCAATAAAATCAATTGATTGTGGTGAATGGATTAGAGATGCTTTTGCTCCTATTTCACGTGATGGTGCTACTATTTTAGAAGTAAATTTAGTGATGCAAAAAATGTTAGCAAGTATCTGGCGGAATGCACCGGAGCAAAAACTTTCTCAGGCTGCTTTTGATATGGCAGAATATGCGTTGGAAAGAGCAGTACAGCAAATTGGTTTTAAACCTGATGTGGAATTACTTAAACAAAAGCATAAGTCATTATTTCCATAGCTGTAGATTCGTCTTCACAAAAATAGGCACTTTTAAGTGCCTATTTTTACATAATCCATAATTATGCAATATTACTAGGTACTTCTGCACCATTTTCAATATTTAATCGTTGGCTATTTTTCCCTTTCACAAGAATTTGTCCAACACTCATTGAATGAATTTTGCCACCTTGTTTTACTTCAAGAGCGGTCACTTCATCTCCTAAGGTTTGTAAATTTCCAGCGATATTAATTTCTTCCGCTTCACCACCAGATTGAATAGAAAGTGCTGTTGGTTTTAATGTAAAAATTACACCTTTCACTAATGATTCACCTTCGCTACCATGAGTAGTGATATCCCCATGAACTGTTAATTTACCAATTTTTCTGCTTAATTGAATACCAATAGAACCATCGCCGTAAGTAGCAATATTATTGAATTCAATATTATCTACCGTCCCATCATATTGATTGTAGCCTCTTGCTCCCATACCATAGGTTGCAACATTGCCTTTTACCACAAAGTTACCGACTTTACCGAAGTTCACAAAGCCGATACCGCTTGGACCATAAGAGAGAATATCTTTTTCAGATAACCAATTCTCAACTGTTCCCCAAGTATCTAGTACCATATCATTTACACCATAAGTCACAATGTTATCATGATGAATTAACTCTTTAACAATTGCGCCATAAACAATAAATACACCTGCAGTAATAATATCAGGTACACCAAATGGAAGCTTACCGTTTGAATAAACTGCTTGAGTAGTAATACGATCAGCAACAACTTGACCACCCTCATCTCCAAAACCCGAAACAAATAAACCAGATCCCAATACAGGCGCATTTTTGCGACCGATAGTGATGTTATCAATTGTAAGATCGATACGGCTATCTTTTTGGCTATTAAAGTTATAAACCGTTAAAGCACCTTGGTAAACATTTACACCGTATTTTTGTGGCTGTTCAGGATAGTGACGAGCGTCACAAGCAATAATATCAATATCTTTTAGAGCTAATTTTGCAGATTTTGTACCGGAACGAGTAATGAATGAGAATTGACCTGTAAGTGTAAGATTTTCAAAACTGAACTCACCTAAATCGTCTTCCTGTAATATGTTATAGATTGCTCTTTGATTAGGTTCTGCTTGAATATTTAAGTGACTAATTTTATTGTTCTTTGTTAGTGCAACACCATCTGTACGAGAAAATGCTAATGTAGGCAGTTCGCCATTTTCTTGTGGTTTACCTTGCAAAGTCGTATTGGGTGGAAGGGTAAATGAATTGCTTACTAGAATGTTTCTACCGATAGTGATTTCTTTGTCACCATTTAAGATAGCTTTGACGAGATCTTGGTAGTTGTTAATTGTTTTCATTGTGGGACTCCTGTAATTATTTATAAATAGTTAGAGTGAAATGAGATGCCAGCCTATATTGAAAGGTGATGATTTACCAATTTGGCAGGAATCAAAACAGGTAAGCAATATTTAATACGTTAGTACATATTATTTAAAGGTAAGTTCAAGAAAATATTAGGAATTAACAATAATAGAAGATGTTCGCCTAGTAAAAATACGGTAAACGAACATCTTATGCACAATATAATTGTGGGATTATAAATTTTTAGGAATACGGATCTTCTGACCTGGGAAGATTTTATCCGCATCTTTGATGACTTCTTTGTTTGCTTCAACGATGGCTGTGTACTTAGCACCATTACCATAAGCTTTTTCAGCAATTTTCCAAAGTGTATCACCTTTTTCTATTACATAAAATTCGTCATCGGCTGCTAATGTCTCACCGTTTTCAAGTTTGACTCCATCAATATTTACATTGTTGATGCCTGCAATATTTCCTGCCATCAATACAGCTTTCTCAACAGCTGCTGCAGTTGAAGCTACGCCACTAATCTTTGCTGTACCATTTTCGACGGTAACTTTTACATCTTCAACACCCGGATTGTCTTCAGCTAAATGTTCAGTAACAGCTTTTGACGCATCTTCTTCTTTATCAAATAATTTTTTACCGATATCGGCAACAAAATCAAATAAACCCATTATTAAAGTCCTCTTATAAAAATACATTTTTTAGATTGAAATTATTCAATCAATTGATTAGATTACTCTAATTTAGAGAAGTTCCAAAGAGAAAAATATGAAACTTGCAGAAGCTTTGATAGAACGTGCAGATTTACAACGCCGTTTATTACAACTCAATCAACGTTTACAACAAAATGCTCAATATCAAGAAGGTGAAAAACCAACAGAAGATCCGAATGAATTGTTGTTGGAATATAGTGCTGTAGCTGAAAAATTAAAACAACTAATTGTTAAGATCAATTTAGCTAACAACAGTATCCAACTTGCGAATGGATTGGCAATGGTTGAAGCATTGGCAGAGCGAGATTTACTTAAAGCAAAACATTCTATGCTCATCAATCTTGCTGATGCAGCAATGCCAGAACAAACACGTTATAGTCGTAGTGAGATTAAGAGTTTGTCTGCAGTGAATGTTAAAGAAATAAGAAAACAAGCTGATGATGTGGCAAAAAAACATCGTGAATTAGATACGCAAATTCAACAAGCAAATTGGCTTAATGATATTGAATACTAAATAAGTAAAAAATTAGTGTAGCTATTATTTTAAGGCGAATACAAACCCTCGCTTAGGGAAAAAGCATAAATAGCAGAAACGAAGGGCAGTTTCATTTTTTGAACAGTGTAGCCTTGTACATGTTATTCTGTATTGATACGGCGTAAATTGTATAACCTTGTATTGATTAAAATAATAGTGAGGGTGGGATAGGGGATCAAGCGGTCAGATTTGCAAAATAATTTGCAGATCTGACCGCTTGTGTTTTCAATTTATTGATTATTCCGCTAAAATTGACCACTTATTTTTATCTAATTAGGATTTGCAGTGAGACAGGTGATTTTCTATTTACTCAGTCAGCACAATGAGGGTGAGCTATCCGCTCAAGCATTGCTTGCGTGTGATTTAGCTGCCAATGCTTGGCGACAAGGTAAGCGTGTTATCATCACTTGTGAAACAGAAGAACAGGCCTTATTGATTGATGAAGCGCTATGGGCAAGAGATCCCGATGATTTTGTGCCACACAATTTATCAGGCGAAGCGACGACTTATGCTACACCAATAGAAATATCATGGAAAGGTAAGCGTAATGCGCAACGTCGAGATGTATTGATTTCATTGCAAAAAGAATTGCCTGAATTTATCAACAGCTTTAATCAGATTATTGATTTTGTTCCTGTTGATGAAGCAGAAAAAGCACAAGCTAGAGAACGTTATAAGCAATATCGTCAGTTGGGATGGCAGTTGAGTACAGAACAACAATGAATCCAGTATCGTATATATAAAGATTCTTCAAATGAATATATTAGAAAAAATTGATGAACTAAAAAATAAATTAACACAATTGCGACCTCTTTCAATGGAAGAGGTCAAGCGTTTGCGTGAAGAGTTTATTATTGAAAGTAGTTATAATTCTAATGCCATTGAAGGAAATACGATTACGCTAAGAGAAACTGTCCTAATCTTAAAAGAAGGCATAACCATTGCAGAAAAACCAATTAGAGAACATTTAGATATTATTGGTTTTAAAGATGCATTTAATTATATTTATGAATTAGTTGCGAATAACGAATCCTTATCAGAACAGGTAATTAAAGATATTCATTCATTGGTATTAATGAATAGTGCTGAAAATCGAGGTATATATCGAAAAATTCCTGTAAAAATATTAGGGGCTGAAAACGAAACAACAGCACCTTACTTAATTGCAGAAAAAATGGCGGAATTAATTGTCATTTATCACTCTAAACTGACCGCTTGTCATCCACTCGAAGCTATTACTTGGTTACATTTAGCTTTTGAGAGTATCCATCCATTTATTGATGGAAATGGGAGAACGGGACGGTTGCTATTAAATTTTGAGTTATTAAAACAAGGGTATTTGCCTGTTGATATCAAGTTCTCAGATCGGGCAAAGTATTATCAATGTTTTGATGATTACCATAAAAATAATCAAGATATTCGTTCGCTACTCAGCTTAGTTAGCCATTATGAATTGAATGAGCTAGAACGGTATTTACAAATATTAGTTTAATTAACGAATCATTAATATTAAGCGTTTTAAAAAAGAGAAAACCAATGACTAAACAATTTGAAATGGCAGATAGATTTGATTCTTCTGCAGTAGAACAAGCACTTTATAAACACTGGGAAGAACAAGGTTATTTTAAACCTTCCCTTGATACCTCAAAACCGGGATATTGCATTGCGATTCCGCCACCGAATGTAACAGGTAGCTTACATATGGGACACGCTTTCCAACAAACATTAATGGATACCTTGATCCGTTTTAATCGTATGGAAGGTAATAATACCCTATGGCAAGCAGGTACAGACCACGCAGGGATTGCAACACAAATGGTGGTTGAGCGTAAGATTGCCGCAGAAGAAGGTAAAACTCGCCATGATTACGGACGTGAAGCGTTCATCAATAAAATTTGGGATTGGAAAGCCCATTCAGGTGGCACAATCAGCCAACAAATGCGTCGTTTAGGTAACTCGGTCGATTGGGAGCGTGAACGCTTTACAATGGATGAAGGCTTATCTAACGCAGTGAAAGAAGTCTTTGTTCGTTTGCACGAAGAAGGCTTAATTTATCGTGGGAAACGCTTAGTAAACTGGGATCCAAAATTACGTACCGCTATTTCTGATTTAGAAGTAGAAAACAAAGAGAGTAAAGGTAGTCTTTGGCATTTCCGCTATCCGCTCGCAAATGGAGCAAAAACGGCTGAAGGAAAAGATTATTTAATCGTTGCGACCACTCGTCCTGAAACAATGTTAGGCGATACAGCAGTGGCGGTGCATCCAGAAGATGAACGTTACCAAGATCTCATTGGTAAAACCGTGATGTTGCCATTAGCCAATCGTGAAATTCCTATTATTGCTGATGATTATGTGGATCGTGAATTTGGAACGGGTGTAGTAAAAATTACGCCTGCTCACGACTTTAACGACTACGAAGTGGGTAAACGTCACAATCTACCATTGGTTAATATTTTAACCTTAAATGCAGATATTCGTGATGAAGCAGAAATCTTTGGCTATAACAACAAGCCAATTGACAATTACCCTGCATTAATTCCCAACGATTATAAAGGCTTAGAACGTTTTGCTGCTCGTAAAAAAATCGTGGCTGATTTCGATGCTTTAGGTTTATTAGAAGAAATTAAACCACATGATCTCAAAGTGCCTTATGGCGACCGTGGCGGTGTGCCAATTGAACCAATGCTCACAGATCAATGGTATGTGAGCGTAAAACCACTTGCAGAAGTGGCGACTAAAGCAGTAGAAGATGGCGAAATCCAATTCGTACCAAAACAGTATGAAAACCTTTATTTCTCTTGGATGCGTGATATTCAAGACTGGTGTATTTCTCGTCAATTATGGTGGGGACATCGTATTCCTGCTTGGTACGATGAAGAAGGTAATATTTATGTGGCACGCAATGAAGAAGAAGTTCGTCAAAAACATAATTTACCTGCCGATCTCGTATTAAAACAAGATGAAGACGTATTAGATACGTGGTTCTCTTCAGGCTTGTGGACATTCTCTACATTGGGTTGGCCAGAGCAAACACCAGAATTAAAAATGTTTCACCCGACCGATGTATTGATTACGGGCTTTGACATCATTTTCTTCTGGGTTGCACGTATGATTATGTTTACGATGCACTTCATTAAAGATGAAAATGGTAAACCACAAGTACCATTCAAAACTGTGTATGTAACGGGCTTGATTCGTGATGAACAAGGTCAAAAAATGTCGAAATCAAAAGGGAATGTACTTGACCCAATTGATATGATCGATGGTATTAGCCTTGAGGCTCTTCTCGAAAAACGTACTGGTAATATGATGCAACCGCAACTTGCTGAGAAAATTGCCAAAGCAACTCGTAAAGAGTTTGCGGACGGTATTTCAGCACACGGTACAGATGCCTTACGCTTTACATTAGCTGCATTGGCAAGCAACGGACGCGATATCAACTGGGATATGAAACGTTTAGAAGGTTATCGTAATTTCTGTAATAAATTATGGAATGCGAGCCGTTTTGTACTCACCAATGAAAAATTGGATCTGAATGAGGGTGATGTTGAATATAGCTTAGCGGATCGTTGGATTAAATCTGAATTTAACCGTACGGTTGAGGCATTCCGTTCAGCATTGGCTCAATATCGTTTCGATCTTGCAGCGAATGCAATTTATGAATTTACTTGGAACCAATTCTGTGACTGGTATTTAGAGCTAACTAAACCGATTTTTGCACAGGGTACAGACGCACAAAAACGTGGTGCAAGCCGTACGCTTGTTCAAGTATTAGAGCAATTATTACGTTTAGCTCATCCAATTATGCCATTCATCACTGAAGAAATTTGGCAAAAAGTGAAAGGCTTTGCAGGCGTATCAGGCGATACCATTATGTTACAACCATTCCCTCAAGTTGATACGGCTAGCCTTGATGAAGAGGCAGAACAACAAATCGGTTGGATTAAAGAAGTAATTACTGCAGTGCGTAATATCCGTGCAGAAAGTAATATCGCTCCAAGTAAACCATTAGATCTGTTATTACGTCACGTCAGTGATGAAAATCGCAAAATTTTGGTAGAAAACGACCGCTTGTTAAAAACCTTAGCTAAACTTGAAACTATCCAAGTATTAGGTGCTGATGAAAAAGCCCCACTTTCTGTTACTAAGTTAGTTGGCAAAGCGGAATTATTTGTGCCAATGGCAGGCTTTATCAACAAAGACGCTGAACTCGCCCGTTTAAACAAAGAGATTGAAAAAATCCAAGGTGAAATTAAACGGATAGAAAACAAACTCAGCAATGAAGCCTTTGTTGCCAAAGCCCCAGAGCAAGTGATTGCGAAGGAAAAAGAAAAAATGCAAGGCTATCAAGAAGGACTAGAAAAACTGAGAATGCAGTTTAGCGAAATTGAAGCGTTGTAGGATGTTTTGAAAAATGCGGTCAGATTTATTTGACCGCATTTTTTTGTATAATATAGTTTAGGAGAATGTAATGAAAAGTATTTCTTTTGGTAGAATTTTTCTAAAAAAAGATTCTTTGAATGTATCGTCGGAATTAAAGCTATGTAAGAAGAATATTGGGTTTCTTAATCCTATTTTAAAGCAAACAACGGCAATTCAACAAAATGAAGATTTTTCTTCAATGATTGTTACTTTTTTTTATGGAAGCAGATTTGAAAAAACATTGTGTTATGAAGAATTATCTACATTAGCAGAATTATATACGTCAAAGGAAATATTAAAAAAAGATTTAAAAATTACGTCAGATAATTGCTTGAGTAGGATTGTGATAGCAACGGATGTAAAAGAAAATATTGATAATAATCTTTTAAAAAATTGTTCTTGGTATATTAGAAATTCAGAGACTTTGAAGGTAGAAGATTTTACATTACAAAATAATGAATTTAGATCTATTGATGGTAGAGGAATGGTTTTATTAACCAAATATCCTGATGATGAGCGGTACCAAGCTTGTCGTGGGATATTTCTAACAATGTTAGGATTAGCCTATTATTTAGCATTACAACAAGTCAGTGAAGAATTAGCATTCGTCTTAAAGGATACAAATAATATTGAAGAATTAAATAAACTCTATACTGAGGCAACTGTTTTTAATGCTCGCTATTATTTTCATAATCCTATTGAATTTTCTCGTTATCCAACATTCCAAGCATGGGAAGAGGTAAGAAATACTTATCAACTAGCAATAAAGAATAAAGAAGTTATCTCTCAATTAGGTCAAGTACACGGTATTATCAGTCGTATTCAAGAAAAAGTAGAACAACAGGATAATGATAGGAAAAATTTAAAACTGACTTTACTTGGTATAGTACTTTCATTATTTGGTCTTGTAGAAGTTATAGATACTCTGATAAATTGGTTTGAATAGCTTTTTATCGGATATGAGAATAATTAATTAAAGAATATGTAAATTAAAAAATGCAGAAGAAAATTGCGTTGTTATCTTAGAAAAATGGCGGGGAATTATGGTTATGTGACCTATCTGATTTCTGATGCGACGGCAACTTTTGATCGTATTGGGGTGAATGGCGAGCATTTTGATGCAGAACTTATCCATCAAACCACGTTAGCTAATCTACACAATGAGTTTGCTCAGGTTGTTGAGACAAAAACACTTTTAGCGATGGTATAAAGTTTAATAGTGCGTTATTTCGTTTTAACTAAATAATACGCTCGATAACCCAATCACCAATACAAAGATGAGCAACCAAATTAAATGAAATTTAATGCTTTTGCGATTAATTTCTGCATTTTCTTTACGACGCTGTTCGAGCTTTTGTCTATAAATTTCTAAATCGGCTTCTTTAAATGAAAAACCACAATGTAGACATTGTTCAATGGAATCGCTAATTTTTTTCCGACACTCTGGGCAATGATGTAATGCCATATTATTTCCTATTGATAATGTTAAGTAATGAATTTGCAAAACGTTCTGGACTTGCTTGATGAGTATTGTGTCCCACGTTATCGATTAATTGATAGGGTAGCTTGTATTGTTTTGCCATGTTTTTAAATTTTTCGTCTTTTTCGCCAATAAGGAAATGAATAATGCTCTTATTCCACGAGTAATTACCATAAAAATTTTGTTTAGCTAGACTGGTTGCTTCAAGCATAGGGGCGATCTGTTTTCCCTCATTATTTTTTTGCCTTTTTTCGATTAGATCTAACCGCTTGTCAGGATCTAAATTGGCGAACACAGGTTGTTGATACCACTCTTTTAAAACATCACTGAAATTTTCTGTGCGAAAACGTTCAGCCCAAGCTTTATCATTATTCCAGCGTAATGCTTTTTCTTCATCAGTTTTCAAACCGATATTTGCACCTTCAAGGATTATGCCTAATAAGTTAGAGGGTTTCAGTTGAATGGTATAGTCAAGAGCAATACGTCCTCCAAGTGAGTAACCGACTAACCAAAATGGTTGTTGAGCTAATAGATGATTGAGCGTTTTGTCTAAAATAGCTCTCATTTCTTGAAAATCTTGGCAGTGAATATTTTTACTGAAAGCGTGAAAAGGAAGATCGAGAGTAAGCGGTCGGATATTCGGAATATTTTGCAAATATTGAATCACTCCAACCCAATCTTGTTGAGAACCCAGTAACCCGTGGAGAAATACCACGGGTGTACCTGATGTTTTATGCCATTGATAAGCGAGCATATATTAATCAATGTGTGCGCGAGAGATCTGTTCTAATAAGGATTTAAATAGGCTACTACCTTCTTGATCATTGACTTTGATCTCAACGATCGTAACGCCTTTTCGAACATAAGCTTGTTTCAATTTAGTGCTTAAATCTGCCCAAGTATAAGGGCGAAGATAATCTAAACCAAACATCGCTGCAATTTGAGAGAATTCTAAATTGTGTGATAAACGGTAGTATTTTTCTTTAACCTTGGGATCGACTGGTAAAATATCAAAAATCGCACCACCATTGTTATTAATCACAAATAAAATGGTAGGTACTGTGATTTGACGAAAGAGTGCAACAGAATTGAGATCGTGTAATGCAGATACATCGCCAATAAATCCGATAGTTGGAACCCCACTCCCCTTAGCGACACCAGCCATGGTTGCAATTAAGCCATCAATACCACTTGCTCCACGGTTTGTGTAAACAGGGTAGCCTTCAGGTAATTTGCATAATGCATCCACTAAACGCACAAATAAACTATTACCCAAGAACAGATTACCATTAGTTGGTAATACACGTTCAATATGGTGGGCAAGGGCTGCTTCGTTTAGATTACCACCGACTTGTTTCTCAATAAAATCTGCACAGAATTGAGATAATGCGAGAGGTTCAAGTAACCACGGTTTTTGACGAAGAGGGGGATGGACTCGTGTAAAGTGATGAGCCTTAGCCACAAAGCGAGTTTGATGATGAGCATTTGGATTGAGATAATCTTGCGATTCTTCTACCAGCCAATATTCACCTTTAAATGCAGTTAAAAATTTATTGACTCGTTTGCTAACGATTTGTGAACCAAATTGCACCACGATATCTGCTTGTAATAGACGCTGTTCAACAGTGTTATTTGATAACCAAATATCTGCATAAGGTAAGTTGGTTTCAACACCCGATTGAACATCCGTAATTAAACACCAACCGAGTGTTTCCGCCCATGATTTTAATCCCATACCTTGTTCTAGTGGAAGTTTACCTACAACAACGACACCACGTTTAGTTCGCCAGTAATCCCAATGTTCGTGCATTAATACGTCTTTTTGATTTGCTTGGCGATCTATCCATTGTGCCTTTGGCTGATTTAACCAACGGTGAATTGGCGCAAGCCAAGGATCTTGTTCAATTGCTTGTTCATCGGCTTCATATAATGGTTCTGCAAAAGGCGCATTGATATGAACAACGCCACTTTGTTGAGTTTGTTTCACACAAGCTTGTTCAACTACAGAAACAAGCCAGTTAGCACTAAAATCTGGATTCGGTTTCGGTAAATTCAACGATGCAACAGTGTATTCACCAAAAATATTTTGTTGTTGAATAGCTTGGTTTGCTCCGCAACCAATAAGTTCTGGCGGACGATCTGCGGTTAATACAATTAATTTATGATGTGTAAGTTGAGCTTCAATAATCGCAGGAAATAAATTTGCCACTGCTGTACCTGAAGTCACAATAATTGCAACAGGATCTTTCGTTGCTTTTGTTAAGCCAAGGGCATAAAAAGCAAGGCCTCTTTCATCGAAATGAGTATGACATTCTGCTAAATTTTGATTTTCTAAGTGTAAAGCTTCTAATGTCAATGGAGTAGAGCGTGAACCAGGGGCAATGCAAAAATGTTTGACTCCATATCTAAGTAGGGCATTCAATACAACTCTAGCCCAAGAACGGTTAAAGGTGCTGGTATTTATCATCATTTTCTTCCCTTTAATTTTGTAAAATATAAGCGGTTAGATTGTAACAAATTTTTGCAAAAATAAGATCGAATTTAACCGCTTATTGAAAATAAATCCAGTATTATGTCATAAATTCTATAAGAATACGTCGTATGACTATTTTTAGAAATTAAAGGTTAATTTGGGTTAAGACAAAATCAATATCTTTATCACCACGTCCTGATAAATTAACTAATAAACGTTTTTCTGGTCCAAGTTCGTTAGCTCTGCGTAGAGCATAAGCAACGGCGTGGGAGCTTTCTAATGCTGGAATGATACCTTCTTCACGAGATAGACGAAGGAAAGCATCTAAACATTCTTTATCAGTAGCAATTTCATATCGACCTCGACCAGTATCTTTTAAATAACAATGTTGGGGACCAACGCCAGGGTAGTCTAATCCAGAGGCAATAGAATGAACTTCTGAAGGGGTCCCATCTTCTTCTTGTAGATAATAACAATTAAAGCCTTGGATATTACCGAATTTACCCAATGAAAGTGTCGCTGCATGACGTCCTGCTTTGTCTAATCCTTCCCCAGCAGGCTCTACCCCAACAAGTTCTACTGATGATTCATCGATAAACGCATTGAATAACCCAATGGCATTGGAACCACCACCAACACAAGCAATCACTTCATCAGGTAATCCGCCGTATTGACTTTCAAATTGAGCTTTGGCTTCATGGCCTACGATGCTTTGGAAATAAGCCACCATTTCTGGATAAGGAGCAGGGCCTACAACAGATCCAATGGCAAACATACTGTCGTCTAATTGCTCCATATAAGAGGCAAAAGCACTATCTACTGCTTCTTTTAGTGTGCCAGCCCCTTCCGATACGGGAACTAATTTTGCACCTAAAATTTTCATACGAGAAACATTAGGATGCTCTTTTTGAATATCCACTACTCCCATGTGAATTTCGCATTCTAAGCCAAGTAATGCTGCAGCGGTGGCTAAAGCGACCCCATGCTGACCAGCACCAGTTTCTGCAATTACTTTTTTCTTACCCAATTTTTTAGCTAATAAAACTTCACCAATACAGTGATTGATTTTATGAGCGCCAGTGTGGTTGAGATCTTCTCTTTTTAGAAAAATTTGTGCACCTGATTGAGAAAGTGTTCTTGCGTGATAAATAGGACTTGGTCGTCCGACAAAAGTAGCCTGAAGACGTTTCATTTCAGCGATAAATTCTTCATCATGGATAATTTGGTGAAACCCTTCTTCTATTTCTGCTAATGCTTTGACTAGAGTTGGATGTTGAATTTTTCCTCCATGTTTCCCGATATTGCCGTTTTGATCTGGAGTGATAAATGGATTAAGTGATTCTTGAGTCATATTTCTTCCTTATAATTTAGTACTATTAAACTACTTTAATAGTACAATGGTATTTTAAAAGACTCAATAGCTGAGTGAAATTTTTATTAAATTTAATGAATTGATAATATATAACATAAAGGTAAGTAATGGTTTATGTCATAACTTACCTTTATTAATTAGGATAGATAAGAAATTTAAACTTTAATTTAGTTATTCATTTCTGCAAAAACTTGATCTGCCATAGCGAGAGTATAAGTAATATCTTCTTCACTATGGGCTAAAGACATAAAGCCAGCTTCAAAAGCGGATGGTGCTAGATAAATACCTTTATCTAGCATTTTATGGAAGAAGGTATTGAATGCGGTAACATTGCATTTCATAACATCTTGATAGCTTTCTACTTTATCTTGCTCGGTAAAGAATAAACCAAACATTCCACCTGCATATTGAGCTGTGAATGGAATGTTATGTTTAGTCGCTAATAATTTTAAGCCTTCCGCTAACATTTTAGTTTTGTCGGCAAGTAATTGTTCATTGCCTGATTTTGATAATTCCGTTAAACAAGCTAATCCAGCAGACATAGCTATCGGGTTACCCGATAATGTACCTGCTTGGTAAACTGGACCTGTTGGAGCAATGTATTCCATAATTTCTTTTTTACCACCAAAAGCACCGACAGGCATTCCACCACCAATAATTTTACCAAGAGTAGTTAAATCAGGGGTTACACCATAATAACTTTGTGCGCCACCTAATGCGACACGGAATCCAGTCATCACTTCATCAATAATAAAGACTGTACCGTATTGGGTGCAGAGTTCACGCAAGCCTTGTAAGAATCCTTCTTTTGGCGGAATACAGTTCATATTACCCGCTACAGGTTCAATAATTAAGCAAGCAATTTCATTTGGATATTGTTCAAAAGCTTGTTTCACTGATTCAAGATTATTGTATTCACAAGTAAGTGTGTGTTTAGCAAAGTCGGCAGGTACACCGGGAGAGCTTGGTTGTCCTAAGGTTAATGCTCCAGAACCAGCTTTAACTAATAATGAATCCGAGTGTCCATGATAACAACCTTCAAATTTGATGATTTTATCTCGTTGAGTATAACCACGTGCAAGGCGAATGGCAGACATTGTCGCCTCAGTACCAGAGCTTACCATTCTGACCAGTTCGATTGAGGGAACAAGTTTACAGACGAGTTCAGCTAATTCAATTTCGATCGCAGTTGGCGCTCCAAAGCTTAATCCATTAGGTACGGCTTTTAGCACTGCATCAATAATAGCGGGGTGGTTATGTCCTAATACCATCGGCCCCCAAGAGCCAACGTAATCAATATAGCGTTTTCCTTCACTATCAGTAATGTATGCTCCTTTGGCTTTTTCTATAAATACTGGTGTTCCCCCTACGCCCTTAAACGCTCTAACAGGTGAATTTACGCCACCAGGGATAACTTTTTGTGCTTTTTGAAAAAGAGAGAGTGATGATGTCATGGATTGTTTCCTTTCTTACTATTGATAGTAGATATTGTACTTTAAAAAGTAATAAATAAGGCTTATTTGGTGAAAAAAATTGAGAGTTTTGCTGATTATGCTATGCTTTCAGCCATTTTGATAGGTCATTTATAAGGATGAAACCTAGTCTATGTGGCTCACATTTCTTGTTGTATTTATTACATCCTTTGTTGCATTAATTGTAATGCGACCAGTGGCGGAATGGATAGGTTTAGTAGATAAACCTAATTTTAGAAAACGTCACCAAGGAGTGATTCCGTTAATTGGAGGGATAGCTTTATTTTTAGGAAATTTAGCATTCTATTTAATGCAATGGGATCAGATGCGGTTTCCTTTGCTCTACTTAAGCGCAGTAACTATTTTATTGATTATCGGTGTATTGGATGATCGCTTTGATATTAGCCCTTTGTTACGTGCAAGTATTCAAGCCATACTAGCTGGAGTTATGATATATAGTGGTCTTTCGATTGCAAGTTTAGGACAGTTAATTGCACCCTTCAGTTTAGAGTTAGGAGCGATTGGTGTGGTGCTTACTGTCTTTATCACTATTGCCATTATCAATGCCTTTAATATGATTGATGGAATAGATGGGCTACTTGCAGGCTTATCGAGTGTCAGCTTTGCAGGTATCGGCACACTTATGTGGTTAGATGAACAATATACTTTAGCTTATTGGTGCTTTAGTATTATTTTTGTGTTGTTACCTTATGCAATGTTCAATCTCAGTCTATTTGGTGCAAAATGGAAAGTCTTTATGGGAGATTCTGGTAGCACTTTAATTGGTTTCACTATTATCTGGATTTTACTGTTAAGCACTCAAGGACAAGGACATCCTATCAGCCCAATTACTGGTTTGTGGTTAATAGCAGTACCTCTTATTGATATGGTAGCCATTATTTTTAGACGATTGAAGAAGGGAAAGAGTCCCTTTAGACCAGATAGACTGCATATTCATCATTTAATGATGAGAGCAGGACTAACATCTAGACAAGCTTTAGTTGTTATAACGTTAGGTTCCGCAATTTGTGCTACATTGGGTGTGTTAGGAGAGATATATTATTGGAATCAATGGGTTATGTTTGTTGGTTTCATCTTTTTATTCTTTTTATATTCTTATTCTATTGCACGGGCATGGCGAATTACCCGTTTTATTCGTCGCTATAAACGCAGAATTAAGAAATCTAAATCTAAATAGAGAATTTATTTATGACAGAGCAAGCAACATATCAACCTGAAAGTCGAGTTGCTATTTTTTTTCGTAGCTTTTTTTTACTTATCTTATTTGTTGTTATTGGCGGTGGAATTGGGTGGGGTATTGCCACAAATCAACCACCTCAATGGAAAGTGACTGCTAAATTTGAACCGCCTAAGGTGGTAAATTTAGGTAATTATTATGATTTAGCTAGTACTTATTTATTACTACAAGGAGGCTCTACTGGTTTGGAGTCAACGGATAAAGTTATTGAAGAGCAGAGTTATAATGAATTTAAACGTAGCTTAAATTCACCAGATATTTTACAACAATTCTTACTACAAAATGATCAAGTAAATAAGTTAGCTAAAAATTATAAAGTTTCAATTGAAACAATGTCACAGCAACTTTTTGGACAATTTCAATTTAAAGATAAAGAGAATGTATTATCATTTTCATTTGATAATGCTGAGCTAAGTTATCAGATCTTGAATGATTATATTCAGTTTGTGACAGATCAAACTCGTTCTATATTAAATGGAGAATTAGTCGCTAAATGGCGAGTGCTATTTCAACAAGTTAAACTGGCAGCTGAAACAAACTTGGGGGCTATTCAACAAGGTAATCAAGTTGTTCAGCAAGATTGGGCGGGTAAATTAACCCTTATGCGTTCAGCGCAGCCACTTGATGATAAATTGGTACCATATCACTTTGTACAAAGCCCTGTGATGCCTTTATCACCATATTCTCCAGATAAACTATTATGGACAATGCTTGGAGCATTGGGTGGATTATTATTGGGTTTTTTTGTTATTTCTATTTCTAGTTTTTTTGCCAACGCTAATGAATCGTAAAATAAGAGTCCTAACCGTTTTTGGGACTCGACCTGAAGCAATCAAGATGGCTCCTGTGGCAAAATTGCTCACGCAAGATAGCCAATTTGAAACAAAAATTTGTGTCACGGGACAGCATCGCCAAATGTTAGATCAAGTATTAAATTTATTTGATCTCTCTCCTGATTTTGATCTTGATATTATGAAGAAAGGGCAGGATTTATCTGATATTACCGCCCAGATTTTATGTGATTTAAAAGTTGTATTAATAGAATTTAATCCAGACTTAGTGTTAGTTCATGGTGATACCACCACGACCTTTGCTACAACGCTAGCCAGTTATTACCAGCAAATACCTGTTGGGCATATTGAAGCAGGATTAAGAACAGGGAATTTGTATTCGCCCTATCCAGAAGAAGCGAATCGCCGTTTGACAAGTGTATTAGCAAAATACCATTTTTCGCCAACCACAAAGGCAAAACAAAATTTACTTGTAGAGGGAGTCAGCGAGAATAAAATTTGGGTAACAGGCAATACGGTTATAGATGCTTTATTTTCAGTTTTGCAAAAAATTCAAGATAACTTACCGCTTGCTAAAAAACTGGCAGAGCATTATTCATTTTTAGATGAAAACAAACGAATAATTTTAGTTACGGGACATCGTCGAGAAAGTTTTGGGCAAGGTTTTGAGCAGATTTGTTTAGCCTTAGCTAAAATAGCTCAAGCTCATCCTGATGTACAAATTGTCTATCCTGTTCATTTGAACCCAAATGTTTTAGAGCCTGTTAAACGCTTGCTCTCGAATATTGATAATATCTTTTTAATTGAACCGCAAGAATACCTTGCATTTACTTATTTAATGAATAAGGCTTATCTGATTTTAACCGATTCAGGTGGGATTCAAGAAGAAGCCCCATCTTTAGGTACACCCGTATTAGTGATGCGAGAGACCACCGAAAGACCAGAAGCAATAGAAATGGGGACGGTCAAACTTGTCGGGATAGATACTGATGAAATTATTCGATCCGTAAATCTATTGTTAGAAAACAATGAGGTTTACCAATCAATGAGCCGAGCAAATAATCCTTATGGGGATGGGCAATCTGCTCAACGAATTGTGGAAATTATTAGAGGGTTATTTAGTAAATAATATGTCTGTTTTTAATACGATTGCAGTGATTGGGCTTGGGTACATTGGATTGCCCACTTCGATAGCTTTTACGCAATCTGGAAAAAGAGTAATTGGTATCGATGTGAATCAACATATTGTTGATGAGTTGAACCAAGGCCGAGTGCATATTGAAGAACCAAATTTATTAGAAATGGTACAACAAGCGGTTCGATCCCAATCATTTTTTGCAACTACTGATTATCAAGAAGCTGATGCTTTTATTATTGCTGTGCCAACGCCTTTCGATTCTCAGCATCAACCTGATTTAAGTTATATCCAATCTGTTATTCAATCAATAGCTCCTTTTCTCAAGAAGGGAAATTTAGTTGTTTTAGAATCAACATCACCCGTTGGTACAACGGAAAAAATGGCTCATTGGTTACAAGCATTACGTCCTGATTTAGTTTTTCCTACTTCGGCTAAAAAAACTGAACAAACGGTCGATATTCACATTGCACATTGTCCAGAAAGAGTATTGCCCGGCAAGATTATGACTGAGCTGTTTGAGAATGATCGGATTATTGGCGGATTAACTTCTGAATGCACTCAACAAGCGGTCAGTTTGTACCAACTTTTTGTAAAAGGTGAATGTATTACCACCGATGCTCGCACGGCAGAAATGTGTAAACTCACTGAAAATAGTTTTCGTGATGTGAATATTGCTTTCGCTAATGAATTATCACTTATTTGTGACCGTTTAGAGATTAATGTATGGGAGCTAATTCGCCTAGCGAATCGCCATCCTCGAGTTAATATTTTACAACCGGGAGCCGGTGTTGGCGGACATTGTATTGCGGTTGATCCTTGGTTTATTGTGGCACAAGCACCAGAACAAGCTCAACTGATTAAAATGGCAAGAGCAGTCAATGATGGCAAGCCTCAATGGGTGATTGAAAAAGTAAAAACGGCTTTGGCAGATTGTGTTGTTAGCCGTAATGCGAAACCTAGTGAGATAAAAATTGCCTGTTTAGGTTTAGCCTTTAAAGCAGATGTGGACGATTTAAGAGAAAGCCCTGCTTTGGCTATTACTGAACAATTAGCAGAATGGCATACTGGTACGATTTTAGCCGTAGAACCTCATATTAAGCATTTACCGGTAAACTTAGAGCATAAAGCACAATTAGTGGCTTTTGAGCAAGCACTTTCTGACGCAGATATTTTAGTGTTATTGGTTGATCACTCAGAATTTAAGTCAGTTACTAGAGAACAATTAACCCAACAGTGGATTGTTGATACTCGAGGAGTATGGTCAAACAAATGAATCCAATAATTAGTTTGAATGAATGGGAATCTCAATTCTTTAACCGCAAGATCGGATCTTTGATTTTCGATCGTTCTGCTGTAAAGGATGCGACTCTTTCCGATCAAAATTATGATCTGATTACTGTAAAAGTATCCGCTGATGCGATAGACCAAATAGACTGGCTACAACAAAAGGGATTCGTGTTAGTTGAGGGGGGGGTTGAATTTTCATTAGATCTTGCAAATTATCAGGCAGATCTCACCGCTTGTTATCAAGCAGAAGAACAAGATCTCGCAAGCCTTTCATCGTTATTTTCAATCGCATTTCCTTGTAGTCGTTTTCGTCCACCTTATTTTTCAGAAGAAGAAAATCAACGGTTTTATCATCAATGGATCAGTAATTCACTCACAGGACAGTTTGATGATCTGTGTTTAGTTGAAAGAGATGAAAAGCAAAACATAGTCGGAGGGGTTAGTTTACGGGTTCGAGAGAATACTGCCCAAATCGGATTATTAGCAGTAGATGCTAATTGTCGAGGAAAAGGCATAGGCAAAAAATTAATGCAACAAGCGATAAGTTGGGCGATTTCTCAGCAAGCACAACAGCTAAAAATTGTGACCCAATTAAGCAATCTTGTAGGGATTAAACTTTATCAATCCTTTCAGGCGAAAATCACACAAACACACTATTGGTTTTATCGACAATGCTAGCTATTCCTTTTAATAAACCACCTATTGTAGGTACAGAACTTGATTATATTCAGCAGGCCATGCAAACCGATAAATTATCGGGTGATGGAAAATTTACTCGCTTATGTGAGCAATGGTTTACACAGCAATTTGGTTCGTTAAAAGTACTGCTTACCCCTTCTTGTACCGCAGCTTTAGAAATGGCAGCAATATTGCTCGATATTCAAGATGGCGATGAAGTGATTATGCCAAGTTATACCTTTGTTTCGACCGCTAATGCTTTTGTATTGCGAGGGGCAAAGATTGTATTTGTTGATATTCGTCCTGATACGATGAATATTGATGAAACGAAAATTGAGCAAGCACTTACTTCAAAAACAAAAGCCATTGTACCTGTGCATTATGCTGGTGTTGCCTGTGAAATGGATACGATTATGGCAATCGCCAAAAAGCACAATCTTTGCGTGGTTGAGGATGCTGCTCAAGGGGTAATGGCGAGTTATAAAGGACGAAAACTTGGCACGATAGGACATATTGGTTGTTATAGTTTTCACGAAACCAAAAATTATACCTCTGGCGGAGAGGGCGGTGCGATTTTAATTAACCAACCAGAGTTAGTGGAACGAGCTGAAATCATTCGAGAAAAAGGTACGAATCGTCATCAGTTCTTCCGTGGACAAGTCGATAAATACACTTGGCGTGATATTGGGTCAAGTTTTCTAATGTCAGAATTACAGTCGGCTTACCTTTATGCTCAATTACTTCAAGCTGAAAAAATTAATCAAAAGCGTTTAGCCATTTGGAATCGCTATTACAATACCTTTTTGTCTGTAGCTAGCCAAGGCCGTGTAGAAATTCCACATATTCCAGTTCAATGTGAGCATAATGCCCATCTTTTCTTTTTGAAATTACGAGATACCCAAGCTCGAGCTAATTTTATTCAGAAGATGCAAGAGCAAGGTATTTTAACGGTATTCCACTATATTCCATTACATTCGAGTCCAGCGGGAGAAAAGTTCGGCTATTTCAATGGTGAGGATATATTCACATCTTTAGAGAGCGAAAGATTAGTACGATTACCGCTTTTTTATAATATGACAGATGATGAATTAGAGCAGATCATTCAAACAGCTTTAGCGATATTAGATAATGAGTAAATTAGCTACAACCACCCTTTGGACAGTCAGTGCAACCGCAATCAAAATGATTGTTGGGCTTGTGATGATTAAGCTATTTACACTGCAATTTGGTACAGAGGGATTAGGATTAGCGGCTAATTTTATGACATTCTTAACCGTACTTGGTGTTTTATCAGGTGCTGGTATCTTTAATGGGGTTACAAAATTTGTTGCGTCTTTCGAGCATAATCCTAAAAAATTATCGGAAACGCTTTCTACGGCAAGTTGGATCATACTTTCATTTTCAATTTTTTTATTAGTTGTTTTAACTGCCTTTGCCAGTGAAATAAGCCAATGGCTTTTTTATTCAGATCAATATCAAATCATCATTCGTTATATTGCCATTATTCAAATTGGATTGGCTGTTGGCTATTATTTTTCAGCAATTCTAAAAGGCTTTCAGAATGCGAAAGGAAATGCGGTTAGTTTAATTATCAGTACTATCGTTGGTTTAGCACTTTTTCTAGGGCTACTATTTTGGGGCAATTATAACGGTGCAGTAATCGGGTTAGCGGTTGTCCCTCTGTTTGTTGCAATCCCAGCTAGTGTTTTTTTAAAACCAGTATTAAAGCAATTATTGCCACATTCTTTTTCCATTCCTTTAGCTAAACAATTACTAAAATATAGCGTGATGGTCGTTGTTACAGCAGTTACAATTCCATTGGCATACTTCTTGTTGCGTGATTTACTTTTCCAATATCATTCATTACAAGCGGTCGGTTTGTGGCAAGGAATGACAAAAATCTCCGATGCCTATTTGCAGTTTATTACCGCTATTTTTTCCGTTTATTTGTTACCTTTATTTGCTAAATCAAAAACAAAAATAGTGATTAAACAACAAGTAAAAAGTATGCTGATAAAGGTAGGTATTGCAATGATTGGTTTATCAATCTTTATCTATTTATTCCGTTCTTGGATCATTTTATTACTCTATTCAGCAGAGTTTTCATCAATTGAAAGTTTGTTTAGTTGGCAATTATTCGGTGATTTTTTTAAGGTGTTGAGTTATGTCTTTGGCTATTTAATTGTGGCTAAAACTGCATTAAGACTTTATGTTTTGGCGGAGATTTTTCAATTAGCATTGTTATTATTATTTGGCTATCTTTTCATTCCGAATGGGGCAGAGCTAGGTGCAACACAAGCTTATGGCTTAACTTATTTTTGCTATTTTATCTGTTGTTGTGTAGGCTTTTATTTGTATCAACAGAGAGGAAATGTGGGGAGTGAAACAGTATGACAATGATTTATCATATTTTAGGTTCAAACATTCCACATCACAATAAGACGGTTTTAGAGTTCTTCCAAAATGAATTATTACCTAAAGTTGAATCAAAGGCACATCAGTTTTGGGTGGTGGGAGAGAGTTCATTACAAACAGATTATCCCCATTTAGTATTGAAATATTTTTCGAATAAAAAACAGATTGCGAACGTATTGGTTCAGTTAGCTAAAACTCAACAAGATTGTTATTTTTTATTTCACGGACAATTTAATAGTTGGATTTGGCTTGCGATTTTGTTCAAGCAGTTACCCGTAGATCGTTGCATTTGGCATATTTGGGGGGCTGATTTATATGAAGAATCTTCCCAATGGAAATTTAAGTTATTTTATCCTTTACGACGCTTAGCTCAAAAACGGTTATCTCGTATTTGGGGCACAAAAGGTGATTTGCAATATGCTCATAAACATTTAAAACGAAATACAGAGTTAGATCGCTTGGTTTATTTCCCTACTCGTTTTCCTTCAGAAGCGTTGCCATCGCCAATATTACCTAATGCACAATTATCTATGAGTGATAAAAAAATTACTATCTTAGTAGGTAATTCTGGCGATAGTTCAAATCAACATATTTTAGCTTTACACCAAATTAAGCAGTCATTGGGTGAGCACATTAAATTGATCTTACCAATGGGCTATCCAACTAATAATCAGCAATATATTGAATCAGTCGAGAAAATCGCAAATGAACTTTTCCCTTCGGGTGTTGTAGATATACTTAAAGAACCAATGGATTTTACCGACTATCTCTTACTATTAGCAAAATGCGATTTAGGCTATTTTAATTTTCAACGACAACAAGGTATTGGAACAATTTGTTTGTTAATTCAACAAAATATTCCTGTCGTGCTTAACTCTCAAAATCCATTTTTATTGGATATGCAAGAAAGCAGAGTGCCGTGTTTAACTTCTGAACATTTTAATATTGAGTTAATAGAAAAGACACGACAAGACTTAGCTAATGTAGATAAAACCAATATTCTATTTTTCCCTTCTCATTATTTGACCCATTGGCGACATAATTTGTTGGAGTTGGGGTAAATTTGGTATTAGCACAGTAGATTTTTGTGCTATTTTAGGCGGATAAGGTGCATATCCTTATACTGAAATAAAGAGCTCATAAAGTTCGTATTGTCTTGAACATTAAGGCATTTATTTTGTAGATTCATTAATTCAATTCGTAAATGTTCTAATTCATGAATACGTGTTGCTATTTTTTTTATATGGCGATCTAATAATAATTTCATTTCTTGTTTTTGTTGTTCTGTTGATTTGTCTAACTCTAACAAAATGCGAATTTCATCTAAAGAAATATCTAATCCTCGGCAATAGCAAATAAAAGATAAACGGACTAGATGATCTTTATCATAAATTCTGAAATTACCCGCTGAGCGCATGGGTTTGGGAAGTAATCCTTTTTTTTCATAAAACCGAACCGTTTCTACGGTACAACCGACGGTTTTAGCTAACAATCCTATTTTCATTTTATTACAAATATATATTGACTCTTAAGTTACTTCATATTTTATCATTGTGTCCTGTGAGAAGATAGTTCTTCATGTATTTAGCTTAACAGTTCGATTAATTTCACTCAGGAGTAGTATGTTTATGAAAAAATTTATGGTGATTTCATCTGTGTTATTTGCGATGGTAAGTGCAAATGCTCATAATATTTGGCTAGAGCAAGATCCCAGTATGAAAGATAGCTATACCCTCAAATTTGGGCATGAAGAAACCGAGACTTATCCTGAATCTAAAGTTACTTCGATCAAATTATTAAGTACTGATGGTAGTGTAAAAGATGCTAAAACTATTTATCAAAATGGGGAAATTCATCTAAATGCAGAGGGAGCATCTATCATATTTATGCGTTTTAATAATGGTGTATGGTCAAAATTACCATCAGGAAAATACGTAGAAAAAACTAAAAAAGAAGCACCAGATGCAGAATTTAGTGTTAATCCTTTAAAAGAAGGAAAAGCAGTTCTTAATTGGGATGAACAAGCTTATAAACTCCATAATGTAGAGTATGAATTGGTTTTGCAATCTAAACCTATGGCGAATAAACCTGTTGATATTCTTGTACTTCATAATGGTAAGCCAGTAGAAGGCATTAAACTTGGGTTAGGTGAAGATAAACCTTTTGTATTAACTAATTCACAAGGTATTGCTGCCTTTACCCCAACAAAAGGTATTAATAAAGTTTGGGCTGAATTCGAAGAAGACATTCCAAATAATCCAGATTACACAAATCGTAGTATTGAATATATGCTAACTTTCGCTGCTGAATGATGAAAAGATTGCGTTTATTTATATTAATACTATCGGTCTTGTTTAGTTCAAATTTACTTGCTCATGGATTATTAGTTTTTGCTCAATATGATGGGCAAAAAATTATGGGTAAGTCTTACTATACAGACATGACCCCAGCAGCAGAAACTTATATTGAAGCTTATGCAGAAGATAATCCAAAGTTATTAGTGAGTGGAAAAACGGATCGTGAAGGTTTCTTTTCATTACCAGCTACAGGCGATCATAGCTATAAGGTTGTCATTGAAGGTATGGAAGGGCATAGGGCTGAAACCATTGCAAATAAAGTGAGTAGCTCTGAACAATCTGATAATCTATTACTTATTAGAGAAGATATAGCTAAATTACGAGATAAAATTTATTTACGGGATATTATTGGTGGAATTGGTTATATCTTCGGTATTATTGGATTATGGTCTCTTTGGCATTCTCGATCTTCTAAAAAATAAAAAATAAGGAAAATAGATGCATTTATCTGAGGGTGTTTTACATATACCTACTTTAGCTTGTGGTGTAGCTGTTGCAGTTATTGGTGTGATTATTGGGCTAAAAAAAATAGATTACCAGCAATTACCATTAACTGCGTTGTTTTCTGCAACATTTTTTGTAGCAAGTACGATACATGTACCTATAGGAATCGGTAGTGTTCATTTAATCCTTAATGGAATTGCGGGAATATTTTTAGGCTGGGCAGTATTTCCAGCCTTTCTTATCGCATTAGTATTACAAGCTTTTCTATTCTCTTTTGGTGGTCTTACTGTTTTAGGTATAAACCTTTGTATAATGGCATTACCAGCGGTATTGGTTCATTATCTATTTAACTACTTTAGACCCTCATCTTTAAGTTCAAAAACATGTATTATCTTTGGCATCATGGCTGGGGTTATTGGTATTGCTGGTTCTGCATTACTGGCATCTCTTGTCTTGATGTTAGATGGGGGAGCTGATTACAGTGATTTAATTACTTTATTATTAATTTCACATACACCAGTATTATTTATTGACAGCGCTATTGGTGCAACCGTATTAATTTTATTATTAAAAATGTACCCTTCAGCATTAAAAATAACAAAATGATAGAAAAAATATTCCAACCCCATTTACGTTTGATTTATATCTTTGTTTGGGGTTTTATTGTTAGTGCAATTAGTTATATCCCTTTTTTACTAGTCATCAATATCGCAATATACTTATTACTACTTACATTTTTAGTGATTAAGCAAGAAATTTTGAAGACATATATCACTCGTTGGTTAAAGTTTCATATTTTTACCTTCGTAATGTGGTTAACAATGAGCTGGAAAATAGGTGATAATGGTATTGAATTAAATCCACAAGGAATTCATCTTGTTTTAGTAATTACACTTAGATTAAATCTTTTACTCGGATCTATTTGGGTATTATTAATGAATATGAATGATTGTATTTTATTACAAGCAATACAATCATTACCTTTACCAAAGAAATTGACTCACCTTTTTGTTTTATCAATTCGTTATATAGGATTGTTGGGGAAACTCAATACACAAATTGAAATTGCAATGAAAGCAAGAGGATATTCTCCAAAATTTAATACTCGAACTATTTATATTATTTCTCAACGTGTTGCTTTATTACTTATTCATACTTTAATTAAAACAGAACAAGCTGAAATTGCATTAAAAGCGAGAGGATTTGATCTTTCAAAAAAATCGGAAAAAATAAGATGAACATATTAAATGTTACCGATCTACATATTCATAGAGAAAAAGTAAAAATAATTGAAAATCTATCTTTTCAGTTAAATGATAGCGAATGCCTTTTTTTATTGGGAGATATAGGAAAAGGAAAATCAACATTACTTTATACTTTACTTGGCTTCATTCCTTATCAACAAGGAGAAATTCAATGGTTTAATCAAACTTATTATAAAGAAAAAGATTTTGTACCATTAAGAGGTTCAGTGGTAGGGATTTGTTTTCAAAATGCATCCGATCAATTATTTGGACCAACGGTTCTTGATGATGTAGCTTTTGGTGTTTTGAATCAGGGTAAAACAAAAGAAGAAGCCTATCAAATTGCACTATCTCAATTAGAACGATTAGAGATTCTGCGGTTAAAAAATCGACCAGTAAATAAATTATCTGGTGGCGAACAAAATTTTACAGCCTTAGCTGGTGTATTAGCGATGCAACCTAAAGTTCTATTGCTTGATGAACCTACAACAGGATTGGATAAAAAAAATAAACAAAAACTAATCTCACTTTTAACAGATTTAAAATTACCAATGATTATTGCTTCTCATGAAGAAGATTTTGTAAATACTTTAGCTGATAATTGTATCCAAGTTAGTCGTTAGTTTATTTATTAATAAATTAACTGTCCCATAAAGTAAATTCAAATTTATTTCTTACCAAAAGTAAATATTTATTGATACTATTAATAGGTTTTAATCATTCAATGGAGATTAATAAATGCATTTAACATCAAGAGAACAAGAGAAATTAATGCTATTTCTTGCAGGAGAATTAGCAGAAAAACGTAAAAATAGAGGTGTAAAATTAAATTATCCTGAATCAATTGCTTATATAGCAAGCCATTTGCATGAAGCAGCAAGAGATGGGATGACTGTTGCTGAAGTAATGCAATACGGAGCAAAATTACTTAGTGTTGATGATGTAATGCCAGGTGTTGCGGAAATGATTCCAGAAGTTCAAATAGAGGCAACTTTCCCAGATGGGACTAAATTAGTTACTGTACATCATCCAATTCGTTAAATAGGAGAAAAAATGATTCCAGGTGAATATCAATTGTGTGATGATGATATTATCACAAATGTAGGACGTAAAACAGTAACAATAGACGTAATAAATACAGGAGATCGTCCAGTTCAAGTTGGCTCACATTATCATTTTTATGAGGTGAATAAAGCGCTTAGTTTTAATCGTGATTTAGCTTATGGAATGCGATTAAATGTGCCATCAGGTAATGCAGTGAGATTTGAACCAGGTGAACCGAAACAAGTGGAGTTAGTTGCTTTTGGTGGAAATAGAATAATTTATGGATTTCGTAATGAAATAAATAAACAACTGGAGGAAAAATAATGTCATTAAAGATTTCGCATAGTCAGTATGTAGCAAATTTTGGTCCAACAGTTGGAGATAAAATTCGTTTAGGTGATACTAATTTATGGGCAACAGTAGAAAAAGATTTATTAACCAAAGGTGATGAGTGTAAATTCGGTGGTGGAAAAAGTGTTAGAGATGGCATGGCACAATCGAGCACTGTAACGCGCGTTAATCCTAATGTTTTAGATTTCGTCATAACCAATGTTGTTATTATTGATGCTAAGTTAGGAATTATTAAAGCTGATATTGGTATTCGTGATGGTCGTATTGTTGGTATTGGTCAGTCTGGCAATCCAGATACAATGGATAATGTTACTGAAAATATGATTATTGGAGCAAGTACAGAAGTCCATAATGGTGCACATTTAATTGCTACAGCTGGCGGTATAGATACACATATTCATTTTATTTCTCCTCAACAAGCTACACATGCGATTGAAAGTGGTGTAACCACATTAATTGGAGGTGGTTCAGGCCCTACAGATGGTACACACGCTACAACCTGTTCTGCTGGTGAATGGAATATTAAACGGTTATTGCAATCGGCAGAATCGTTACCTGTAAATGTTGGGCTTTTAGCAAAAGGTAATTGTTCAACATTAGATCCTCTTAGAGAACAAGTGAAAGCAGGAGCATTAGGTTTAAAAATTCATGAGGATTGGGGGGCAACTCCAGCTGTAATAGATGCTGCATTAACAGTTGCGGATGAAATGGATGTTCAAGTTGCTATACATACGGATACGCTCAATGAAGGCGGATTCTTAGAAGATACCATGAATGCAATTAATGGTCGTGTTATTCATACCTTCCATACTGAAGGCGCTGGTGGTGGACATGCTCCAGATATCATTAAAGCTGCAATGTATTCAAACGTTTTACCAGCTTCAACTAATCCAACAAGACCATTTACAGTAAATACTATTGATGAACATTTAGATATGTTAATGGTATGCCATCATTTAGATAAGCGTTTACCGGAAGATGTTGCCTTTGCTGATAGTCGTATTCGTCCAGAAACAATTGCAGCAGAAGACATCTTACATGATTTGGGTGTCTTTTCTATCATGAGTTCCGATTCTCAAGCAATGGGACGAGTCGCTGAAGTTATAAGTCGAACATGGCAAACCGCAGATAAAATGAAAGCACAGCGTGGACCATTACCAGAAGATCCTAATTCAGACAATTTTCGAATTAAACGCTATATTGCAAAATACACAATTAATCCTGCAATCGCTCATGGTATAAGTCATTGTGTGGGATCATTAGAAATAGGAAAGTTAGCAGATATCGTACTTTGGAAACCGGGTTTCTTTGGCGTTAAACCAGAATGTGTAATTAAACAAGGGTTTATTAGTTATGCAAAAATGGGTGATCCAAATGCTTCAATTCCTACGCCTCAACCAATTCTTTACCGTCCAATGTTTGGGGCATTAGGAAAAGCAGTGACCAAAACAGCAGTATTTTTTGTATCTCAAGCAGGTGTTGATGATAATATTCGTGAAAAATATGGATTAGAAAAAGAAACAATAGCTGTAAAAGGTTGCAGAAATATTAGCAAAAAAGATCTTGTTCATAATGGTGAAACACCTGAAATTACAGTAGATCCAGAACGTTATGAAGTTAGAGTTAATGGTAAATTAATCACCTGTGAGCCCGCAGATAATTTACCTTTAGCACAACGTTATTTCTTATTTTAGTAATATGTTAGGCACGGATTTTTCCGTGCTTTTTAATAAAAGTTTTAAATAAAGGATTATTTATGCAAAAAATAAAATCTATTCTTCCCGTAGTAGAAAATGTAATTGGTCATTTAGATGAACTTGAAAAAAATGGAAAAATTAAAGGACAACAGATAGATTATATCTCATTAAACTGGTTCGAAAGTGAACGAAATATTTTGCGTAAAGTGAGCCAAGCTGGATATGAAATACTATTTAGAATCTTAAAAGAGGGAAGTCGGCTTACACATAATGATGTTGTGTTTCTCGATGAGAATTTAGCTGTAGTAATTAATATTATTCCCTCAGAAGTTATCGTTTTATCACCTAAAACTTTACCAGAAATGGCAAGGGCGTGTTATGAAATTGGTAATAAACATTCGCCCTTATTTTTAGATGGTGATGAAATATTACTACCTTATGATAAACCTATGTATGAATGGTTAGAAGCGGCTAATTTTAATCCAAAGCAAGAAACAAGACGATTAACAAATCCTCTAAGAGCTAATTCAGCACAAGGTCACGGGCATTCGCATAGTCACGGTGAACATACTCACACTCATAGTGAACATACTCATAATGAGCATTATCATCATCATGGAGACGGAAATTGGCACAAGCATTAGCAAGTTTGGGGGCGTTATTACATTTAGTTGATCCGACCTTGCCAATAGGTGGATTTAATCACTCCAATGGCTTAGAGACTTTCGTACAGCAAAAAAAAGTTAATTCAAAAGAAACATTGGAAGAATATGTAAGAACACAATTATTACAAAATTGGATATTTAATGATGGGGCTTATTTATCTCTTGCATTTGATGCAATGCGGCAAAATAACTTCTCAAAATTAATTGCATTAGATAAAGAATTAGCTGCAACTAAAGTTGCAAGAGAAACTAGAGAAGGAAGTTTTAAACTGGGTATGCGTTTATTGAAAATTTTTACTCGCTATGAAACCCATCCAATATTATTAGACTTTCAACAATCTATCATAGAGCAAAAGATCAAGGGCTTTTATCCAATAGTATTTGCAATGGTTGCAGTTGTAATGGGATTAGAAAAAGCAGAAACTCTCTATGCTTTTTACTACAATACGATGGTTGGTGTAGTAACAAATGGAGTGAAGCTAGTTCCGTTAAGCCAAATGGATGGACAGGATATACTATTTGATTCTCGTCAGTCTATAATTGAAGCGGTACAACAAAGTTTAAATCCTGATCCAGAATGGCTAGGTGCAGCAACATTATCAAGTGATATTCGTAGTATGCAACATGAAAAATTATACAGTCGCTTGTATATGTCATAAAAAAAAACGATAAATTTGAATAAAGGAATAAAAATGCGTAAATACATAAAAATAGGGGTAGCAGGACCTGTTGGAGCAGGGAAAACGGCACTAATTGAGCGTTTAACTCGAGAAATGGCAAGTAAATACAGTATTGCAGTTATAACAAATGATATTTATACACAAGAAGATGCTGAATTTTTAACAAAAAATAGCTTATTACCATCAGAACGAATTATGGGAGTCGAAACAGGAGGCTGTCCTCATACGGCTATTCGTGAAGATGCATCAATGAATTTAGAAGCAGTGGATGAAATGGTTATTCGCTTCCCTGATCTAGAAATCATTTTTATTGAATCGGGTGGCGATAATTTATCTGCTACATTTAGCCCTGATTTAGCTGATGTAACTATATTTGTGATTGATGTAGCTCAAGGTGAAAAAATTCCTAGAAAAGGAGGGCCTGGGATTACTCGCTCAGATCTTTTAGTTATTAACAAAACAGATTTAGCTCCTTTTGTTGGTGCTGATTTAAGCATAATGGAGTGCGATGCTCGAAGAATGCGACAAGGCGAACCTTTTATTTTTACTAATTTAGTTAAAAAAGAAAATTTAGATGGAGTAATTCAATGGATTGAAAAGTATGCATTATTAAAAAATATAGAGGATTCAAATAGTCTAATACGCTAATATGCCTGCTTATAACTGACGTAACTTAAATTAAAATAGGGTAGTAATTTATTTATGTATAGCAAATTGCTTATTTCGACCAAATTAACAAAACAAAATGCAACACAAATAGATGACTGCTTTGTGTCACCGCCATTTAAATTACATACATTACCAACTCACAGAGAAGGTTGGCAAAATGCTCTGAATGTAATACAAATGAGTTCATCGCCGGGTATATTATCTGGTGATGAACTGGATATTCAGATTTCTTTAGCTGAGAAAACAACGCTATCACTGAGTACACAAGCATTTACACGAGTACAGTCAATGAACATAGACGCATTTGCCTCACAAAATACAAAAATTTATTTAGCCTCTTCAAGTCGCCTTTTCTACCTTCCTCATCCTCTTGTTTTACACAAGGATAGTGCTTTTAAACAGAAAACACTCATTGAAATGGAAGATAATAGTGAATTGATTTATGGTGAAATAGTTGCAATTGGGCGAGTATTAAATGGTGAAAAATTTGAATTTCGTTTTTTCTCATCATATTTACGCATAACAAACGGAGAAAACATATTACTTTCTGATCGTATTCAATGGCATCCAAATAAAATGTCTCTAACGTCATTAAGTCAAATGGAAACCTTTTCTCATCAAGGAATGTTGCTGTATATTAATTTATCTTTAACTGAGATAGAGATAAAAAATATCGTTCAGGATTTACAAGAATGTTATAACATTACGAACAGTTTTTTAATTGGAATATCTCAATTAAATGAAGCAGGATTAATGATAAGAGTATTGGCAAATAGAGCAGATGTGATTGAAAATTTGTTTTATGAAATTGCAATAAATTTACAAAAATAAGTACTTACCTAAATAATGACTATAAATCTTATTTATGGCATATCATAATAAGAAAAGTTGTTATAATCCTGCTATATATTTCAAAGGATTATCTTGATTTGTGTTTAAGTGAATGCAAATGATGTTTTAATTAAAGTAACTTTAAAACTCAAATTTATTTTTTAACAATTAGAAGGTAATTTAATCAAGTTATCTAAAACAACCCTAAAATTTCTACTTAAGGATGATTATGCATTTTAAATCACTTTTTAAACCTATTTCACTCTTATTTTTTACATTAGTATTAATTGCTTGTAGTGCAACTGTTACCGATCCTAATATTGGTCGAGAAGATTTTTATCAATATATAAGATGGATGAATAGAATGGAAATTTCACTAGAAACAGTTGTGGATGATCAAGTGAGAAGTGCGGCTCCACAGGGTAAACCTTCATCAGAGCTACAAGAGACACTATCTTTAGTAATGAATCGTCAATTAGATAACAATATTAATACGTTAAAAGCACTGAATGTTCATTATGCTGAAGTTAAACAACTCAAAGAAGTAACACTTAATATGTTAACTCTTTCCAAGCAAATGATGCCATTACTTGCGAAAAAAGATAATGTGTCTAAAACTAAATTAGCTACTTTGGATAAAGCATTTAGTGCCGAAGAACAAAAAAGCTCAATTTTATTTAATACATTAGTACAACGCTTTGGACTACCAAAGTAAGACTTTGATATAACTTGTTATTTATTAGTCAAAGTAGAATCAATATAGATGATTGAATTTATTTTCCTAAACATATTTTATTTCCTCTCTATTTTACTGATAGTGGGGATAATTTATTATTCTTATTGTACCAAGTCTTTTTCTCTACATTTATTGTTCAGCTTAATTTATTTAGTCACTTTCTTTCTTGGTTTTCCATTCTCACTGATTTTAAATTTGAAATTTGGCGTGGCATTGGCAGATACGCATACACAATTTCTTACTTTGTTATGTGCCTTAGGTGGTTACCTGATTTATTTTATAAGCTATCAATGGGGACTCCCTCGTTATAATGCTCACTTAAACATAAAAATTGAATCATCAAATAATGCAAAATTTGAAGCTAAACTGACCGCTTATTTGTTATTTGCGATTGCTATTATTAGCGTAGGATATTTCTTATTTCTCAACGGTTTTTTGCTTTTTCGATTAGAAAAATATAGTCAGATTTTTTCTAGTTTTGTTCAAGGTATAGCATTAAAACGCTTTTTCTATTTTTTTATCCCCTCATTACTCATTTTCTATTTTGGTCGTACGACTAAAAATGCTTGGTGGACTTTTTTAATTATTGGAGTCAGTTTTGGTGTAGTGACCTACTTAGCGGTTGGTGGTACTCGTGCCAATATCGCCTTAATCGTGATTCTTTTCTTATTAGTTGGACTATATCATCACTACTTATCTATTGCTTGGATATTTATTGTAAGTAGTGTGATGGTACTAGTTATGTTTTACCTCGCATTGTGGCGATATAACCTAGATGTACAAGGTGAACAGATGTGGTTTACCTTTCTCTATTTAACTCGCGATACCTTCTCACCATGGGAAAATCTTTCGCGAATATTATCGAGTAACGTTGAGTTCCAAGGCTTAATGCCGGTTGTGCGCGACTTTTATGTCTTTATTCCTAAAAGTATATGGCCAGATAGACCAGATATAGCTTGGAATACTGCAAATTATTTCACTAAAGTAATCTTAGGTAATCAGTCTGGATTAGCCATCTCGCCAACTATATTAGGTTCTTTTTATCTTATGGGTGGCATTCCTATGATTATGATTGGAATGGGACTAATCGGTATTTTGATCAAATTAGGTGATAATGTTTTTGATTATGCCTGTGTACATGGGTATCTACCTTATTCTACAATTTTACAGGCATACTGCTTAGCAAATATTTTTAACCTTATCATTTTAGTCAGAGAAGGATTAGATGCGTTCGTATCACGTTTTTTCTTTTTTAGTTTTGTATTTTTTATTTGTTGGATGATCGCTAGATTTATTCAATTCCTAATATTACCAAACGCATCGAATGAAAGGAGAACACTAGATGAATAAAGTGCAGATCAGAGGAATTGATATTTTAGCTGCCCCTAACCAACAAACTTTGATTGAATATTTATTGGGGAATGGAAATGAAATCAAGAAAGGAAAATTGATAGCTATCAATGCAGAAAAAATCATTATCAGTGAATCTAATCCAATAATTCGAGATATATTGCACAATGCAGAGTATAACTATGCCGATGGAATTAGTATTGTTTTATCCATAAAAAAGAAGTATCCAGAATATGCAGATATTGAGCGTGTGGCGGGAGCAGATTTATGGGTAGGTTTGATGGAAAAGGCAAGTCAGTTTAATACACCAGTTTTTTTAGTTGGAGCACAAGCGGTCACTTTAGCTCAAACAAATGAAAAATTAGTACAAATGGGCGTAAATATAGTCGGTACCCAAGACGGCTATTTCTATAAAGAGAAGGAAGATGAGATTATTCAGCGTATAGCACAAAGCGGGGCTAAATTAATTACTGTCGCACTTGGTTCACCGAAACAAGAGTTATTTATTCAAAAAGCCCAAGCTATTTACTCAGACGCACTTTATATGGGGGTAGGTGGAACCTATGATGTTTTTATTGGTAAGGTAAAACGCGCTCCCAAATTTTGGCAAAATTTAGGACTAGAATGGTTATATCGATTATTATCACAACCTACACGTTGGAAGAGACAAGTAAGGCTAGTGAAATACGCCTGCTACTACTGGTTAAATAGGTTATAAATCAAACAAATTAGATAATTAATCGACGAGCTGGATAAATTAAAAGCAAGTGAGAATATTTTTTCAAAAAATGCTAGACAACAAAGTATGAAATCACTATCATACGCCTCCGTTGCGACGCACTACTAAAACGCGTTCGTAGCTCAGTTGGATAGAGCGTTGGCCTCCGGAGCCAAAGGTCGCAAGTTCGAATCTTGTCGAGCGCGCCAGAGTACTATGTTAGTCCAATGAAAGGAAGTGGTGGCTATAGCTCAGTTGGTAGAGCCCTGGATTGTGATTCCAGTTGTCGTGGGTTCGAATCCCATTAGCCACCCCATTTATAGAAATACAAATTTATCGGCGAGTAGCGCAGCTTGGTAGCGCAACTGGTTTGGGACCAGTGGGTCGTAGGTTCAAATCCTATCTCGCCGACCACTTTTTTTGCTCTTTAACAAACTATCAGACAATCTGTGTGGGCACTTGTTGATGATTGATTTTGAAATAATTTAATTTTGAAGTCTTAATAAGTGTCTATAACTTGAAAATTCATAAAGAATAACAAAGCTAGAAAACAGTTATTGAGCGATTAAACTTTTAATTGAAGAGTTTGATCATGGCTCAGATTG
>NZ_JARIDQ010000044.1 GCF_029256985.1 Otariodibacter sp.
CTAATGATAATCTTCTTATAGAAAAATATTATTCAGCAACAAGTTATCAGCACAGCGATATTAAAAATGTAAAAAATGAGATAGACAGTGCAGACTATCTATCTCATCAAATTGTGTGGCTTAAAAAGCTTTCTCTAAGACAGTTGTAACATCATATAACTTGCAATAAAAATCGTGTTAATTTTATTTTGAGTTGAATCTGATCGAGATGTCATAACAAGCGGACGCGTGGTTCCTGCAATAATGGAAGCAGCATTTTTCTTAGCATAATGAATAATTGCTTTACTTAAATTATTTGCTTCTCTTAAATCAGAAGAAAGTAAGATTTGTGCATTGCCAGCCACAGGACCAGTAATATGTTTAATTTCTGCTAATTCTTTTGAAATAGCACCATCTAAACTCAATGGACCATCAACGATACAATTTTTGATTTGTCCTCTACGATTCATTTGAGTGATAATTGCACTATCTAAAGTGTCTGGCATTTTTTCAGAAACAGTTTCAACCGCACCTAGTAAAGCGACTTTAGGCTCTTCTTTATTGAAGTTTTGATATACGCTAACGGCATTATTTAAAATTTCAATTTTTTCATTTAAATTTGGATTAATATTAATTGCACAATCTGTCAAAAATTGTAATGAATCATTATAGCCATCAAAAACAGTGATCTGACTTAATCTTTTACCACTAGCAATTCCGATTTCTTTATCCAATACTGCTTTTAAGAAAGTTGAAGTATGAACTTGTCCTTTCATAGGTAAGTGAATTTTTCCTTCTTTCAATAATTCAAATACCTTTCTAGGAGCCAAAGATACATTCTCCACGGGTTCTATATAGATATTATTACCCGAAAGTTCATGCTCTTTTAGCAATGATTCTATAGTATCTTTTCGATCAACAAGAACAAACTCAAAAAAATGATATTGAGCAATTTCCTTGATAATTCTAATTTCTTCACCACTAATTCCAGCAATACCAATTTTAATATTACGATTTATATTTTTGACTTGATTACAAATATCTTCAATTCTTTTCATTGTTCACCTCAATAGCTGTAAATTGTCTCTATTCCCTTTAAACCTCGTAAAGCTCCAAAAGCTAAAGACTCGATTTCATTATCATCAGGCCAAATATAAACAGGAGCCATCCACTCAATCATTGGCATTAAATGGTCAATAAATCGTTTTGAATACGCTAATCCACCTGTTACGATAATACCATCTGGTTTAGCTCCTAATGCTGCTGATGCTGCACCAACACCTTTACCAACTTGAAACGCCAAAGCATGAAAAATTAATGCAGCATGTTCATCACCATCTTCAATCATTTTTTCTACTTCAATAGCATTTCTAACTTTTAAATGTGCAAGGATTCCTCCACCACCATTAATGATATTTTTTAATTCATCCTTGGTTTTTTCACCTGATAAGCAATATCTCATCCAGTCACCAGCGGGTAATGTACCCACACGATCTAATCCAAACGGGCCATCTCCCTCTAATCCATTTGTTATATCAATAACTTGTCCTTTGCGATGGGTCCCTACAGAGATACCACTGCCTAAATGGGTTATAACCAAATTCAAATCTTCATATTTTTTACCCAACTCTTTTGCTAATTGTTTAGCTTTAGCTTTATGGTTGAGAGCTTGGAAAAAACTAACTCGCTTAATTTGAGGTAAACCTGTTATCCTAGCGATATCAATCATTTCATCTACACAAGGTGGATCAACCGTTAAGCAAGGGATTTTTCCTTCAGACATTTCCAAAGCAATTTTACAGCCCAAACCTGATGGATGCATACCGTAATTTCCACTTTGTGCATCATCTACCATTTCCTTGCTAATATAATAAACACCAGAATGTAAAGGTTTTACTACTGGGCCTCTTGATACAATAGCTTGAAGATCTGAAAGAGTAGTTTGATTTCTCTTTAGAAACTCTTCTACGACATTCTTTCGATATTCATATTGTGACCAAATGGAATCAAACTCTTTAAAATCTGATTCTGGATGGCGAATAACCTCTGTGATTATCTCTTTTTCATCTTCATATATAGCAAGTTTTGTAGAGGATCCACCAATATTAATAATCAATAACTTCATAACAAGATCCTTATATGTATATTTACCTATCTGTTATAATACATAAATACTTAAAGAGAATTTTTTAATAGCATGTATCATACTCCCAAGTTTGACCGCCAGCTTCATATCCTCCGTCTACTACGTACACAGAACCACTCATATAACTTGAAGCATCAGAACTTAACAAAACTATCAGTCCAATTAATTCATCCGGGCGACCAGGACGTTTCATTGCGATACGATCTAGCATGAATTCAGATTTAGTCTTATCTGACCAGTAAACTTCGGAAAGAGGAGTTCTAATTGGGCCAGGGGCAATTGCATTAGCTCTCACACCATGTTTAGAAAGCTCAATTGTCAATGATTTAGTTAGAGTAATGATACCATTTTTAGTCATACCATACGGTGCGCATCCACCTAATACACTTAAACGACCATTAGTAGAAGCAAAATTAATGATGCTACCTGACTTCCTCTCTACCATGTGATATCCGACTGTTTGACACATAAAGAAAACACCTTTTAAATTTATATTCATAATTTTATCGTAGTTTTCTTCAGAAAAATCTAAACTACCTTTTCTAATATTAATTCCTGCACAGTTGATTAGCACATCAATTTTTCCAAATTCATTTATTACATCATTAACACAAGTTTTTATAGAATTTAAATTTTGTAAATCTAATATAAATTTTTTGACTTCTCCACCAAATCCTTTTATTTCATCTTCCACTATTTGAAGACTATCAGCATTAAGATCACATAAAGCAACTTTAGCACCTACTTCAGCTAATCCTTTTGATAATGCAGTGCCAATTCCTCCTCCAGCGCCAGTAAATAGTACTACTTTATCTTCCAAAGAAAATAACTTTTCTAGATTTTGTCCTATTTTCATAAATTACTCCTTACACTGAATTAAATTACTTTATATTTTGTTAGGATAAGTTTACACAACTTTCTTAATTTCAATGTCATAATAGAAATGCTATTAAAATATAGAATAAATATGCCATGTTTTAAGAGTACAAATATTTATTTCATAGCTTCTTGTTGTTTTTCCGCTTCTGCTCTAATTCCACCACCTAAATTTGCCCAATAATTTCCAATAACTGGACCTAATACCGCAGATATAACAGCAATAATAATTCCTGGTAATGCCGCTTCTGGAAAATCTTTAAATACATTAGAAGCTATAATAGAAGCTAATATTGTATTTTTGAATCCTACTTCAATGGCTGTTGCTCTTGCTTGTGCAATACCAAAATGAAATATTTTTGAAATACCAAAACTAATAATTGTAGGAATTAGGATAAATAACACAACGGCAATAAAAAGTTTGATATCTAAAGATTCTATTAATTTTTGTTTATTCAATCCTACAATGATGCCTACCATTAATGCTAAGGCAAGTAATGAAAATAATGGCGAAAACTCTGAAATTTTTACAGCTGTTTCTCTAAATAATGCTTTTATCGTCAAACCTACTACCAATGGTAATACTACGTTAAGTAAAACACTTGCAATCATTTCTCCACCATCAACTTCCGTCATTTGCCCTACTAATAACAAAGAAAGTAACGGCATAAAAATGGGTGCTAATAAAGTACCTAAAGAAGTCAATCCTACAGATAGAGATACATCACCATCTGAAATAAAGGTTAAAACATTAGTGATAACTCCGCCAGGAGTAGCTCCACATAATAATAAGCCTATTGCTAATCCAACTGGGAGTGAAATAACATTAACAATTCCATAAACAACAATACTAGAAACTACAAAGACCGAAACCACCCCAACTAGTATGGTTTTAGGTCTTTTTACAAGTTCTTTAAAATCATCAAATTCCATAGTCAAAGACATACCAAACATGACTATAATCATTCCAAGATTTAAATAACTTGATGCCCATAGAAAGACTTGAGGAAAGTAAAAGGCTATAATCGCTACTATAATTGTGAATATAGCAAAATGCTTTTGTACTTGTTTGGCTATTGTCACAAGAAAATTCATATATACTCCATTCTTCACAAAAATTTACTTTCTAGTATCAACATCTGATCCACTAGCTTATAATCTGTCTATAAAAAAATGACAACAATTTCACAATGTTCAATCAAAACAAGTTCTGTTGTTGTCATTTATGCTCCTATGCTATCAAAGTATTATTGTGCATTAATTTGAGCAACTAGCTTACGGAAATCAGCTTCTTCTAGTGTACGATGCTCTGCAAGAGAAAGTTCCTTAACGGCCATTAATAAGTCTCTTTCTTTTCCTTCTGGAACAGAAAGATTTAATTTTTCTAGCCAATATTCTACATTGCGAATACCACTCTTTTTACTCATAAGAAGTTCTGGCATTTGTTGCCCAACCATAGACCAATGATACGGCAACATGATTAAAGGATCTTCATCTTTTACATTTAGCCACAAGTTGGATGGTAACCCTGTTTCCCATAAGAAAATTTTATCTCCAACCACTGGTTTTGTAGGAGAAACAGGAATTCTTGCACATTTTGAAACAAACTTAGAAAGTTCTTTAAATTCAGTCATATCTAATCCTGAACTTTGGCCATACATAGCTTCCAATGCAAGGGCTAAAGGTTCCATCGGTGTTCCTCCAGCTCTTTCACCTATACCATTTACTGTGGTATGTACAACAGATGCACCAGCTGTAAGACCAGCAATTGATGTTGATACCCCCATTGCAAAATCATCATGGAAGTGACATTCTATTGGTAAGCCAGGGAATGCTTCTCTTAATTTACTTACTCTATGGAAAGCCCCCTCTGGAGACAATACACCAAAAGTATCTACTAAAGCTAGTGAGTCAATATGACCTTCTGCTTTTACTTCACCAACTAAATTGATTAAGTAATTTAAATCTGCTCTTGAAGAATCTGCTGGGAAGAAAGTTACTTTCATACCCATTTCATGAGCTGCAGTTGTCGCTTCTCTCGCTGATTTTATTGCGCGATCCACATCCCATCTTTGACCAACTTTTAATAGATGCTCACTACCTACAAGTTCAGCAATAACTCCATCAACACCACATGATTTTGCTAATTCCATATCTTTTACCATGTTTCGTACGAAAGCATAAATATCTGCTTTCAGTCCTAAACTGGTAATTTCTTTAATTGCTTCTGCATCTTCAGCTAAAGCTGCAGGTGTTCCTGCTTCAATTCTTTGAACACCAGCTTTATCCAGACGTTTAGCAATTTCAATTTTTTCTTCTTTGGTAAAAATAATACCAGGTTGTTGTTCTCCATCTCTCAATGTAGTATCGAGAAATTCAATTTTTTCTGGAAAGTTAAATTTGCTTACTACACTTTCATCGTAATTTGAAGGACTGACCCACCATTTACCATTCTCTTTAAAACTCATAGTAATTCTCCTCGAATTATTGTTGATAAAAAATAAATTTAAAGATGACGTAGCATATTTTTATACAAATACAAATAAAAAACATACAATACTATTTAATATTGAATTTAATATATATTTCAATATATTAATAATAATTATGTATAACAATTTAAAAAGTAAAATATTAAAAGATAAAACTAGATATAAGATAAGAATAATTGTAGTAAATATATAAATAAGAATTAAGAGGGTAGACTATAATATCTAAATTAAATATTAGCTATAACACAGCTACGTATAGATTTTTATAAATCTGAACAGAAAAATATTACTTATTAAAATACAATATTAAAAAAGATATCAAGTAATCTCTAATTGCGTACGCAATCTTACCACAAAAAACTTACTTGATATTAGAATTAAAATTTAAAAATGTGATGAACATCACATTTTTAAATTTTATAAAATAAGATGCTATTCTAGATAACTAGACTAAATTAGTTTCAACCAATTGTTTTAACATATGAATTTCAGTCTTTAAGTCATTGTGATTAAAATGCGATTTGCATTTATTTAAATACAGCTTGAAATGAGTTCTGGGAATAATATTATATTTGTATAAAGAGAATTTTACTTATCTCTAAAATTTTCAATCTCATTAATGCACTCAAAATGAGCAAATGAATGATTAAAACCTAAATAATTTCTATACAAAAAGAAGCTGAAATAGGTATGTCAAATAAAAAATTATGCTGTAAGTATGGTATTGTTAAATTAACTCTTTACAAATAAAAAGCAAGACGTAATAAATAAAATTTAGGGTGTTTTGTAGAGTATGTAAGCAAAAAGTTCTTAATAAACTTAAAGTTACTCAAGATAGCAAGGTTGTAGAGGTTTTAATAGGAATCACTGAAAAACATAATTGCTGAAGGTTTTCTTAAAGTGTTTTAATCACATACGAAAATTAGGTTATTTGTGGGAATTATAAACGTATAAACTATTTTTATACCACAAAACTTATGCCGTAAAGCTAAAAGACATTTGTCGTCGTAAAATTCTCAACCACTCAATGTACCTAAAACATTAGGTTCATGGTATGAATTTTATGAGTGATAGATTGAATAACAAAATCTATTTCCATACTTTTAATATGGCTGACGATTATAATCATGAAGTTTTAGGTATGATATTGGAACAAGCATTCCAGTATTGAGCTATTCGCTATCTGACCGGTTAGCTGAATGACATAATGGTTATCCTAAATAAATTTGTGTAGATAATGGCAGTGAGTTTACTTTTAGCATATTTACTGATTGGACCTCGACTCGTACGAGTATGGTATCTGTATAGTTTTAAGAGGTATTGTAGCATAAAATTTGTTTATTACACCTAAAGTTTAGTAATTATATTGCTTATTTTTAATTAATTTATAATGAGTTATCTTTATAATTAATAGATTTCATACTGCTAATCTATAGCAATTAATAGAAAATATTCTTCTACCTCCCGTAATACAGTATTACGGTTATCAAAAATATCTATATGTAACATAGCCCTAGTATCTTAGGAAAGCTGGTACCTATTGAACTGTTGAAAAAGCAATAAATATCGTCATACTATCTACTACAATAGCTAATATGATCTTCAATTATGATTGTTCTGATAACTCATTTGTCTGATATTTTTCACGCAATTCTTTTGCAACTCTTGCAATGGCTTCGCCACTGCCAATGCCTTGTTGCATCAGTTTCTGAATTTTTTCAACAGCTTGCTGCTGTTGCTCATGAGTTAAGGAAAGTA
>NZ_JARIDQ010000091.1 GCF_029256985.1 Otariodibacter sp.
TTCTTAGATCACTTTGAATTATTTTCTATGGCATATTCTTGGGGAGGCTATGAATCACTTATTTTGACAAACCAACCAAGAGAAATAGAACGTATTCGCCCTGCAATTACTCGTAAATTAACAGGTACTTTGGTGAGAGTACATATTGGCTTAGAAAATGTTGATGACCTTATCGAAGATTTAGCTAACGCTTTTGCTCGAATTGCTTGGTAAAAAGGCAAAGGAATCTGACCGCTTGTTTAATGTTGCAAGTGATTTCGCTATAATCACCCTTTCAAAAATTAAAGGAAAAGCTATGTTTGAACTTAATCCAATAAAAACACAATTAGCCGATATGGCAGAGCGTACCCAAGTACTTAGGGGGTATCTTTGACTTTGATCTTAAAGTTGAACGCTTAGAGGAAGTTAATGCTGAATTAGAACAACCAGAAGTGTGGAATGAACCAGAAAAGGCACAGGCACTAGGTAAAGAGCGAGTATCGCTTGAAATGGTTGTTGATACTATTCGAGATCTTGAACAAGGTGTTGAAGATATCGAAGGCTTAATTGAATTAGCGGTTGAAGCTGAAGATGAAGAAACCTTTCATGAGGCTCAACAAGAAGCGGATGAATTGGAAGAAAAATTAGCAAAACTTGAATTTCGTAGAATGTTTAGCGGACCTCACGACTCTGCTGATTGCTATGTTGATTTACAATCAGGCTCAGGCGGAACAGAGGCTCAAGATTGGACAGAAATGTTACTTCGTATGTATCTGCGTTGGGCTGAAAGCAAAGGATTCAAAACAGAATTAATGGAAGTATCAGACGGAGATGTGGCAGGAATAAAATCTGCTACGATTAAAGTGTCTGGTGATCATGCTTTTGGCTGGCTACGTACAGAAACAGGGATTCATCGTTTAGTCCGTAAAAGCCCATTTGACTCAAATAATCGTCGTCATACTTCTTTTAGTGCCGCCTTCGTTTATCCTGAAATTGAAGACGATATTGATATTGAAATCAATCCCGCCGATTTACGTATTGATGTTTATCGTGCATCAGGTGCGGGTGGACAACACGTAAATAAAACAGAATCTGCGGTACGTATTACTCACATTCCAACAGGGATTGTAGTGCAATGTCAAAATGACCGTTCTCAACATAAAAACAAAGATCAGTGTATGAAACAGTTGAGAGCTAAATTGTATGAAATGGAAATGATGAAGAAAAATGCGGATAAACAAGCATTGGAAGAAAGCAAGTCAGATATTGGTTGGGGAAGTCAAATTCGTTCTTATGTATTAGATGATTCACGTATCAAAGATTTACGCACAGGAGTGGAAAATCGTAATACCCAAGCAGTCTTAGATGGTGACCTTGATCGATTCATTGAAGCAAGTTTAAAAGCAGGGCTATAAAATTTTATTTTTATCATAAAACACAAGGCGATTATTTCTACAATAGTCGCCTTTGTTGTTATAATGCTTCATCAATTTTATTCAGCTATGATTGTAAAGATTTAAAGCCCTTTTTTAATCCAATATTGATAAGGGGTACTATCAGTTTCACTTTTAAGAAGTTGATGATCCATAAATTGACAAAAGCTAGGAATATCACGAGTAGTCGCAGGGTCATCAGCGATAATATGTAATATCTCTCCGTCTTGCATACTGCGGATAGTTTTGCGAGTAAGCATGACTGGTTCTGGGCAACGAAGCCCAAGTGTATCTAAAGTTTGATTGGTTGTGAGTTCGCTCATAAAATACCATTAAGTTAAAATTAGGAAATAAAATGAAAACACTATTTTCACAGCATATTGCACGGTTGCAAAGTATTGTACAGCACGCATTGGAAGTTTCTCGTTTAGATGGATTATGGATTCATGCCGGATCGGCTAAAAAAAACTTTTTAGATGATCAATACGCACCTTTCAAAATCAATCCACATTTTAACTATTTTTTTCCAGATCCTTCCGCTGAACACAGTTGGCTATTTTTAGATGGTCAAAATAAGCCTAAAATTTATTTTTATGCTCCTGAAGATTATTGGCACGTTATGCCAAATCCGCCACGTTCTGCTTTCTTCGCAGATGAATTTGAGTGGCAAATTCTGACTGACCAACAACAGATTACGCAATATATTCAACAGCCTAAACATTGTGTTTTTATTGGGGAAGATGAATCCCTTGCTCAATCGCTTGGCTTTACTGAAATTAACAGTAAGAAGGTACTCAATGTACTGCATTTTGAGCGTTCAATCAAAAGCGAATTTGAAATTGCCTGTATGTATCAAGCACAATTAAGTGCTTTAAAAGGTCACCAAGTTGCTAAAGAAGCTTTCTTTGCGGGCAAGACTGAATTTGAAATTAATATTGATTATTTAGCTGCCACACAACAGTCCGATAACAATGTACCTTACGGTAATATTATTGCCATTAACCAAAATAGTGCTGTGTTGCATTATACCCAATTAGATTTTAAACATCCTGATATACGTCAAAGTTTCTTGATTGATGCAGGGACAACTTATTTAGGTTATGCGTCCGATATTACTCGTACTTATGCTTTAGATCCAAAAAGTGAATTTGCAGAATTGATTAATCAAATGGATCAATTTAAGTTAGATATTATTGATCAACTCCAAGTGGGCTTTAATTATTTGAGCTATCACACGCAAATGCATCAATGGATCTCACAAATGATTCATCAATTTGAGTTGGTAAAATTACCCGCTGAACAAATTTTTGAAGAAGGAATTAGCCGTATTTTCCTTCCTCATGGCTTAGGTCATCAATTGGGCTTACAAGTACACGATGTCGCTGGATTCCAGCAAAATCATCGTGGCACACATAAAGCTCCGCCAGATATTTATCCAAGTTTGCGTTGTACAAGGGAATTAGTTGAAGGAATGGTAGTCACTATCGAGCCGGGTTTTTATTTCATTGAAATGTTGCTCACACCTTGGAAAAATCATCCCCTTTCTCGTTTCTTCAATTGGGATAAAATTAATAAGCTCAAAGCTTTTGGTGGTATTCGTACAGAGGATAATATTGTAATGACACCTGCGGGAGCAATAAACTTAACCGCAAAAGCAGAAAAAGAATTAGGGTTTAAAATAAAATAATTATTGAAATAAAATGCATAATTATGCAATAATGTCGCTAATGTAAGCGGTTAGATCCGCTTTTTTATTTGCAAAAATCAAGGAATAGTATATGGCACTTTGGGGTGGACGTTTTACACAAGCAGCAGATCAACAATTCAAATATTTTAATGATTCATTACGTTTTGATTACCGTTTAGCCTTGCAAGATATTGATGGTTCAATGGGGTGGGCGAAAGCTATTCAGTCTGTGGGAATTATTACCGAGTCAGAATTAGAAGAACTATTACAAGCATTAAAGCAATTACGTGCAGAAGTAGCGCCAAACCTAGCTATCGTACTGCAAGAAGATGCAGAAGATATTCATAGCTGGGTGGAATTACAACTGATTAAAAGAGTCGGTGATTTAGGTAAAAAATTGCATACAGGACGTAGCCGTAATGACCAAGTTGCCGTTGATATGAAACTTTGGTGTAAAGCACAAGTATTATCTTTACAAGAATCTATCCGAGCATTGCAACATAAATTAGTAGAAACTGCCGAAGTAAATCAGCAAGCAGTGATGCCGGGTTATACGCACTTACAACGAGCTCAACCGATCACCTTTGCACATTGGTGTATGGCATACTTTGAAATGTTAGATCGTGATTATAGCCGTTTAACAGATGCCTATAATCGAATGAATACTTGCCCATTAGGAGCTGGAGCATTAGCGGGTACAGCTTATGCAATTGATCGTGATAAATTAGCATTAGATCTTGGCTTTGAAACCGCAACACGCAATAGTTTAGATAGCGTCTCGGATCGTGATCATGTTCTTGAGTTATTGGCGGCAGCATCAATTAGCACAATGCACCTTTCTCGCTTTGCTGAAGATCTAATTATTTTTAATAGTGGTGAATCTCACTTTGTGGAACTTTCTGATCGTGTCACCTCAGGTTCTTCATTAATGCCACAAAAGAAAAATCCTGATGCGTGCGAATTAGTGCGTGGTAAAACAGGACGTGTATTTGGGGCTTTAACTGGTTTACTGACTACCTTAAAAGGTTTGCCATTGGCTTATAACAAAGATATGCAAGAAGATAAAGAAGGTATCTTCGATGCAATCGAAACGTGGCAAGCCTGTATCAATATCTCTGTATTAGTGTTAGAAGATATTAAAGTTGATACAGAAAGAACCAAAGAAGCTGCCCAGCAAGGTTACGCAAATGCGACTGAATTAGCTGACTACTTAGTAGCAAAAGGCATTCCATTCCGTGAAGCACATCATATTGTTGGGAAAGCGGTTGTTTATGCAATTAGCCAGAAAAAAGCGTTAGAAGAATTAAACTTAGAAGAATTTAAACAATTCCATAGCACAATTAGTGAAGATGTTTATCCGATTTTATCTTTGGATTCCTGTTTAGCAAAACGTTGTGCGAAAGGTGGCGTGAGCTTTGAACGGGTAGCAGAAGCGATTAATGTTGCAAAACAATATTTAGCTAATTAATTTGAATGAGGGATGCCAATTGGTATCCCTATTTTTTACCTCATTTTTGCAAAATAGTGCGATAATCTGACCGCTTGTATAAATTATTGATA
>NZ_JARIDQ010000021.1 GCF_029256985.1 Otariodibacter sp.
AGGGTTTCTTCTTTCTCTTGCAATACTTTTTACATAGAACGTGCCAGCAATAAAAAATAGTGTTGGATGAATCAGTATTTCAAAATTATATTGTCCAGTGGATAGATAGAAACTCGCCATTCCGACAATTCCAAAGGTTAATATGCCTGCAATATCATTGATTAAGTTACGTTCATCTTTCTTTTTTGCATAGTAAATTTCTATCAATACAAGCGGTAAGATCGGGATAGCAAATTGCAAAATTATCAGATTAGAATAGAGCAAAGGTATCGCAAATATCACACTAATAATGGCATAGATAATTGCCCATTTTTTATATTTTTGGGTATTTTTGCGATTAAATAACGCCATAAAGGGATAAGAAAAGAAGTAGATAAAGAGCCACGATAGCCCGAGCCAAAGATGTGAAAGTGTTATATGACTGGCGAAAATTCCGTATAAAAATGGCACAAACGCCATCACCAATGCTCCGTGTTGATTAGATATAACGGGTTTATCTTTAAGTATTTTAGACATCATACTTTTCCATTTTGCTTGTAGATTTTTCGAGAGGGCAAGTAATATATCATACAAAATAGCACGCTAGAAATAGCAAAAGTTTAGTCGTTTAGTTGGTCTTTTCCGTTTTGAGCGTGTGAGCTTACTTTATATTTGTTGTTTTTTTGTTAAAATTATAGTGTTAATGGAGGACGATATATGAATCAATTAAAGAAATATTTTATGGTAGGAAGTGCTGCGATATTAATGAGTACAGCTAATGCAGATGAGTTGGGTAAACCTGTATTATCATGGTCTAGCGGTGGCTTTGCTCACCCTGAATCAGCTCGATTTGATGCTAAACGAGAAAATTTCTACGTCACTAATAATGATGGCGGTCCAATGGCACAAAAAGGTGAGGGCTATATTAGTCGTTTAGATAAAGACGGTAAGGTGCTTGATGAGCATTGGGTAACAGGAATCAATGCGCCAAAAGGTATCGTTCAATATGGAGATTTATTATACATTGCTGATATACAACAAGTGCGAGTTGTGGATATTACTACGGGTAAGGTTAAACAATCGATCACTGCTCAAGATAGTAAAATGTTTAATGGTATAACTGCTGATGCAGAAGGTAATGTGTATATTAGTGACATTGTGGGCGGTGCAATTTATCGTTTACAAGGTGACACACTTGAAAAATGGGTAGAAACCGACGCTTTTTCTAGTCCAAATGGCGTACTAATAGATGGTGATCGTTTACTGGTGGTTACTTGGGGTGAAGGTATGCACGAAGATTTTTCTACCGATGAATTAGGCAGTATTTTTGCTATTGATCTAAAGACTAAAGAAGTAAAAGTATTAGAAGGAGCAGAGCATATTGGTAACTTAGATGGTATTGCAAAGGTAAAAGGCAATATTATTGTCAGCGACTCAAACAGTGGAAAAATATTTCAGTACAGCGATGGTAAAACTCAGCTATTGCTAGAGAGTGGTCCCGGTTCTGCTGATATTTCAAGTTATGGGGATAATTTATTAGTACCTGTGATGTTTGATGGACACGTTTATAGCTATTCATTAAAGAAATAGATTTTAGATCTTTTAATTTATCATGTTAAATATAAAAAGTCGTCTGATATTGGGGACAATTCATAGTTAGACGACTTTTTATTTTATAAAAGTAGTATTTTTAGCAACAGTATTTTTTATTTTTCATGAGGAATATTTTCATTGATATCATCAGGGATGATAAGTTTGCTATTGTTTTCATAGAATTCACTTTCCTCATAAGATTCTCGAATATGTTCAAGTATCACTTTTAAAACAGCGGATAAAGGTAATGCAATAAGCACTCCCATAATACCTAGTAATTCACCTCCAGCCATCACCGCAAAAATAACCGTGACAGGACCGAGTCCAATTCTATCTCCAACAAGCTTTGGTGTTAAAAAATTACCTTCAATAATTTGTGCCACAGTGAAAATTGCCACTACAATAACTATATGTAATATATCGCCAAATTGAAAAATAGACACAAGAATAGCAGTACAAGCTCCAACCCATAATCCAATAAATGGAATAAAATTTAAGTATCCTGCTACTAGCCCAATCAATAAGCTATAACTAAGTCCCATCGTCGTTAAACTGACAATATAAATTGCAGCTAAGATATTCATTACAATGAATTGACCTCGTAGAAAAGCGGATAGATTTTTATCCGATTCTTTAGCAATTTTTATAATTGTTGCTCTGTTTCTTTTCGGAATTAATCGAAATATATTATCAATAATGGTGTGATAATTTTTTAAAAAATAGTAGGTGATAATGGGGACTAGGGCTAAATTAGTGATAAATGAGATAACCCATGATGCTGAATCAAAAACACTTTGAGTTAAACTATTATCTCCTTCTTCACTCGTATTTTTGACAGTATCTTTAATCGCTTTTTCAACAGTATCTGCATCAATATTTAAATCAAATGGAATCCAATTGTTAAGATAGTGCCAGAAATCATATTGGAAGAAGTGAATAATTTGAGGTTTGATATGCTGAAATTCCCTCATTTGTTCATTGACGATGGGAACAATAAAAATAATTGATAGGATTAATAATAAAATAATTATGGTGTAAGCAATTAGTAAAGATTTAGCCCGACTTATATTCCTAGCTTCCAATTTATCAATAAGAGGAGAGAAAAAATAAGCCAGAACTCCACTAATAAGAAAAGGTGTTAAGATCGATCGAGTGAAATAAAAAAATAATATACCTATTAGTAGCAATAAAAACCAAGGTGTGTGTTTAAGAATATTTGTCTTTATCATATGTATATATTTTACTAATCTTTTTTCATCTCACTCCTAATCCAATACTATCATTAATAAAAAATTTCAACAATTATTTATTAAATTAAGTAAAATCATATAATAAAACTTTACATTTTAATCTTATTTTGCTTACAATGTACTCATGATGTAGCTTGCTACTATAAATTTGTTTAGTTTTAAAGTTATATCTAAGATTAGCTGTTGAGCTAAATTATGACCTAACCTTTTAGGTAAGTATTTTTAAGGAGAATTATCATGGCGACTCAAGATAAACAAGAAACAGATAAGATTGAAGCTTTAGAGACGGAGATTAAATCATTAAAAGATAATTTATCTGAAATAACCACTCTTATAAAAGAAATTGGTGAAGGTGAATCTAAACGTTTAAGCCGTAAAGCAAGCAAAGCTCTCAACCAAGCGTCTACAAAAGCTGAAAATTTATTAGAAGATTTTGAAGAAGAAGGTGAAGATATTTACCACTATTTAAAAGAAAAACTTGCCACTGCCTCAAGTCAAGCTGAACGTAAAGCAAAAGATAATCCACTTATCACAGTTGGTTTGGTGGCTGGTATAAGTCTAGTAGTTGGATATCTATTTAATAATAAGCGTTAAATTATATGTTTAGATCGCTTATTTTACCTATTCTAATTAGAATAGTGCGATCGCCGAGTGTAAGTGCATCTAAGATTAAACTTATGTTTATTCCGATTGTATTTTTTGCGCTCGGTATATTGTTTGCTTTAATTACATTACATATTTATTTAAAGCAACAGTATGGTTCAATTTACGCAAACTTATATTTCTCCGTAGGGTTTATTATTTTAGGATTGTGTTATAGATTTTATCTTTCCTATAAAGTTAAGGCTAAAGAGAAAATTTATAAGAATGCTAATTTGACAGATAAAGCTATTCGTGAGACATCACAATTAACAGGATTTGATGAAAATTCACTTAAGAATACGGTTAATTATCTAGTAAATAATCATGGAAGAAAACTTTTATTAGGTACTATTGTTTTAGGATTTCTTTTAGGGAAAGGTAGTTTCAATTCTAAAGATAGTAAGAAATAAATAATTATTGAGGATAAATAGTATGCATTCTACAGGTTTGATTGCCTGGTTGTTTATTGGGGGTATTTCTGGATGGTTAGCTGGAAAAATCTATAAAGGATTTGGCTTCGGACTAATTGGAAATATTATAGTTGGTATTATTGGTTCAGTTTTGGGTGGCTTTGTATTAGATATTGTAGGCTTTCAATCAACAGGTATGATAAGTTCTATAGTAACTGCTGTTATAGGCGCAATTTTATTATTATATATTGTTGGTTTATTCAAGCGCAATAAACAATAGATCATGATTTCATTATATAGAAATTTAATAGCAAATTGAAGTTTAACTGAAGCAAAATAGAAGCAAGCTTCTGGTTGTTTGAGTTTTTTAAAAGAGTAATGAAAAAACTTAGCTAATGAACTTAAAGAATTAGATGATAAAAGGCAACTAATTGGAAAAATTTGGTCTAAGTGTGGCATTGCTAAATTAAGAGGCTAAAAATAATTTGAGGAATTTGCTAAAAAATTAAATAACTATTTTGATAGTCTATAATTAGGCTGTGTATTGTAGCGTGTAAATTTGGTTAATAATCTAATACCCCCTATTGTTATAAGCAATAGGGGATTTTTTATCGATTAAGTTAGTTTTATACCTATAACTTTATGATATTACACTGAGAATGGATATTTTATACTTGGATGAAACTCATAACCTTCAACTTTGAAATCATCAAGGGTTACCCAAGTTTCTAAATCTTCTAATGTTTTAATATCAGGATTAATAATTAACTTAGGTGGAGAGAAAGGCTCTCTTTTGAGTTGCACATCTCGCATTAATTCTAATTGATCTTCGTAAATGTGAGCGTTTACAATCTTATGAAAAGCTTGTCCTGCTTTATGTCCTGTAATTTGTGCCATTAAAGCTAAAAATGTGTAGCATTGGATCATATTCCAGTTTAAACCTAAAGGAACATCAGCAGAGCGTTGGGTACTATTTAGATATAAAACGCCATCTAATAATGAGAAGTGATGGCTATGCAAACAAGGACGTAAACATCCCATGTGGAATGCTCCTGGGTGATAGAAAGTATAAATTTCGCCACGATTGTCCATTCCACGTTTTAAATCATCAACAATTTGACGAAGTAAATCGATATTACCTGAACCATCTGCTTTAGGAAAGTGACGACCTACAGCACCATAAACTAATCCCATATCATCTTCACCTTTACGGTAAGGATTAGCGAGCCAAGCACTATTTTCATTTGCATTGGCATCCCAAGATTTTGTACCAAGCTGACGAAAATCAGCGGCATTATCATAGCCACGAATATAACCAAGTAATTCAGCAATAGCAGATTTCCAAAAACTCTTACGAGTGGTAATTAATGGAAATTGACCTTGTTCAACATCATAAAGAAGATCTGCATTGATAACCGTTAAGCAACGTTTGCCAGTGCGTTCATTTTCAACCCATTTTCCTTGTTCAACGATACGTTGGCATAAATCTAAATATTGTTTCATGTAGTAATTCCATTAATTATTCGGTAGAATAAATTCGACCCTGAAAATTAAAATAATACTGAGGAGTATAACAAATGAAGCATTGGAGATTAAAGCATTTCTTTGGTTTAATCATTGTTTTAGTATTATCCGCTTGTAGTTTTAATAAACCAACAGGTTGGACTCGACTTGCTGACAATGAAGTTGACCAAAAATCCTATGCAATAGGTTATGGTGCAACAGCACAAACATATTTAGACCGTGTTAATGAAAGTTTTGATATTAATTCGTTCATTAGAGGCGTAGATGATTGGTATAGCCAACGTGTAACTTTACCAGTTGAACAAATTAGAGCAAGTTTGTTGAATCGTATGTTAGATCATGACGTTTATACTTATTATAGTGGTGTATTGTATGCAGCAGAGCTACAAGGCAATGCAAACCGTTTAAGCCCTAAATGTTGGTCTTTTGTTGAACCGAAAAGCACAACGCAAGGTATTAATGATGCAATGGTCGATTTACAAAGAAATCAAGTACGTGACGATGATTATATTAAACAAGGGGCTGAACAAATTCTACACTTATGTGTAGCACAAGTAGAAAAGGATCAAAGAGTCTCAGATAAATAATTGAATATTATATAGGCGGTAAGATTTTGAGTAAATTTTGCAAAAATATTTAAAATATTACCGCTTATCCTTTCCTATTCATCAAGCATCCACTAGAATATAGTATCTTCTTCTTTACGCTGACTGTGATGAAACTAAATATTCCAACCTATTTAACTATTTTTCGTGTGGTGCTAATTCCTCTGTTTGTTTTAGCGTTTTATTTACCTATTCCTTATTCACCAGAAATTACTACTCTTATTTTTTTTATTGCAGGGCTTACCGATTGGTTTGATGGCTATTTAGCACGTAAGTGGAGTCAAACAACACGGCTCGGAGCATTTTTGGATCCTGTGGCAGATAAAGTATTGGTAGCAACCGCATTAGCTTGTGTGGTGGAATATTACCATACTTGGTGGATTACTATTCCAGCGGCCATTATGATTGGACGTGAAATCATTATTTCTGCCTTGCGTGAATGGATGGCAGAAATTGGTGAAAGAGCAAATGTAGCGGTCTCTATTTGGGGAAAAGTAAAAACTACTGCACAATTATTCTCTTTAGGTGGGTTGCTTTGGAGACAAAGTGAGTTAATGGAAATTTTAGCGTTCATCTTACTTTATATTGCAGCAATATTGACAATCTGGTCTATGTTACAATATCT
>NZ_JARIDQ010000030.1 GCF_029256985.1 Otariodibacter sp.
AGGTGAAATTGGTTTTTGGAAAATTGCAATGAAACCAGGTAAACCTTTCGCCTTTGGTCGTTTAGAAAAAGCGTGGTTCTTCGGTTTACCGGGTAATCCTGTTTCTGCATTGGTAACTTTCTATCAACTAGTGCAACCTGCACTATTAAAATTAGCGGGTAATACACCAGAAAAAATTGCAAATTTCTCACCAAATCTCAACGCTTACACCACAGAACCATTGAAAAAATCCGTTGGCAGACAAGATTTCCAACGAGGCTTTTACTATGAAAATGAACAAGGTCAGTTAGTGGTAAAATCAATTGGCAAACAAGGCTCTCATATTTTCAGTGCTTTTAATGAAAGCAATTGCTTTATCGTATTAGAAAAAGATAGAGGAAATGTAGCGGTTAATGAAAAAGTAATCATTCAACCGTTTAATCATTTATTGAAATAAATTTGGAGGAATAGAATGAACAGATTAAAGGTAGGCGATAAGGTCCCAGAATTTACATTATTAGATCAAAATGAACAGCCTATTTCATTATCTCAATTTCAAGGTAAAAAAGTACTAGTTTATTTCTACCCTAAAGCATTGACACCAGGGTGTACAACTCAAGCTTGTGGGTTACGAGATAGCAAAGCAGAATTAGATGCTCTCAATGTGGTGGTATTGGGTATCAGCCCAGATTTACCTAAAAAATTAGCTCAATTTGTTGAGAAAAAGGAATTAAATTTCACGTTATTATCTGACCCCGATCACCAAATTGCAGAAGCTTTTGGGGTATGGGGTGAGAAGAAGTTTATGGGAAAAGCTTATAATGGCATTTATCGTATTAGTTTTTTAGTCGATGAAAGCGGTCAGATCGAGGCAGTATTTGATAAATTTAAAATATCTAACCATCACCAAATCATTATTGACTTCTTAAAAGGCAAGAATAATGGCAAATAAAGCTATTTTTTTAGATAGAGATGGTACGATCAATATCGATCATGGTTATGTTCATCAAATTGATGATTTTCAATTTATTGATGGAGTGATCGATGCATTATTTGCTTTAAAGCAAAAAGGCTATTTGTTGGTGCTTGTTACCAATCAATCAGGCATCGCTCGAGGCTATTTTACCGAAGATCAATTCTTACAACTGACAGAATGGTTTGATTGGTCGTTAGCAGATCGTGGCGTTGATTTTGACGGTATTTACTATTGCCCTCATCATCCAGAAGGGATTGGCGAATATCGTGAAGATTGCGATTGTCGTAAACCAAAAGCGGGTATGTTCACCCAAGCGATTGCTGAATTAAATATCGATCCAAATCAATCCATTATGGTTGGTGATAAATTGGAAGATCTACTTGCAGCAGAAAATGCCGGAGTGAAAACCAAAATCTTAGTGAGAACGGGTAAGCCAGTTACACCAGAAGCAGAAGCTAAAGCGGATAAAGTATTAGATAGTTTGGCGGATTTGCCGAAATATTTGAATAAATAATTTATATAGCTGATAAGAGTGTATATTCAATACAGCCTGAAGTATATACTTCAGGCTGTATTTATTTTCTATGTTATTGGGTTGCTTGAATTGCTGTCAATGCAATAGTATAAACGATATCATCTACGAGAGCACCGCGAGATAAGTCATTTACAGGTTTACGCATACCTTGAAGCATTGGACCAATAGAAACAAGATCAGCTGAACGTTGTACTGCTTTATATGTAGTATTACCTGTATTTAAGTCAGGGAAAATAAATACAGTTGCTTTACCTGCTACTGGTGAATTTGGTGCTTTAGAACGAGCAACATCTTCCATTACTGCTGCATCATATTGTAGAGGGCCATCAATAATGAGGTCTGGGCGTTTTTCTTTTGCGATACGAGTCGCTTCTGCTACTTTTTCTACATCAGCACCAGAACCAGAAGTTCCTGTTGAGTAAGAAATCATCGCAACACGAGGATCAACACCAAAAGATTTTGCTGAGTCAGCAGATTGAATTGCAATTTCAGCTAATTGTTCTGCTGTTGGATCTGGATTTACTGCACAGTCACCATACACAAGTACTTGATCTGGAAGTAACATGAAGAAGATTGAGGATACAATTGAACTACCCGGTGCAGTTTTGATAATTTGCATTGGTGGGCGAATAGTATTTGCTGTAGTATGAACTGCACCAGACACTAAACCATCGACTTCATTTGCTTCAAGCATCATAGTACCAAGTACTACATTATCTTGTAATTGTTCACGTGCAACAACTTCTGTCATACCTTTATTTTTACGCAACTCAACAAGACGATCAACATAATTATTACGTACAGTAGCAGGATCAATAATAGTAATGCCAGCACCTAATTGAACACCTTGAGCTTTGGCTACACGTTGAACTTCTTCTGGATTAGCAAGAAGAATACATTCTGCGATACCTTTTTCAGCACATAATACAGCAGCTTTTACTGTACGAGGCTCATCTCCTTCAGGTAATACAATACGTTTTTTAGCTGCTCGAGCAAACTCAGTTAGTTGATAACGGAATGCCGCTGGTGATAAACGTCTTGCCCTAATTGCACCATTTGATAATGAATCAATAAATTGGGAGTCAATCTGTTCTGAAACATATTGTTTAATTGCAGTAATACGTTCTTTATCATCTGCTGGAACTTCTAAGCTAAAACTTTGTAAACTTAGTGAAGTTTGCCATGTATTACCTTCTGAACGGAAAACAGGTAAACCTGTTTCTAAAGCTTGTTGGCAAAGTTTAGTAATTTGTGAATCAATTTTATACCCACCAGTAAGTAGTAGCGCTCCTAACTCAATACCATTCATTGTTGCTAATGAGGCTGCAACAATCACGTCTGGGCGATCGGCAGATGTGACTAATAAACTACCTGGTTTAAAATGCTCTACCATATTAGGGAGGCTTCTTGCACAAAATGTGATACCACGGATACGACGAGATTGAATATCACCTTCATTAATGATGGAAGCTTGTAAATGCTTAGCTAAATCAATTGCACGTATTGCAATTAAATCTGAATTCCATGGGATGCAAGCTAATAATTTAATTGGGCTTTTACTGAATAAATTTTCAACTTCATTTATAGTATTTGCTGTATGCTGGAATGAATCAAAAATTTCAATAAGATCTGGGCGAGTTCTACCAGATTTATCAACTGGAGCATTAAATTTATTAATAATAACCCCTAATAGATTTGGATTATTACGTCCTCCAAACTCAGATGCAGTGGCTTCAATACGCTCCTTTAATTCTGATGGTTTATCTGAACCAGGAGTTGTTACTAAAACAATATCAGCATCTAAAGCTTGTGCAATTTCATAGTTAATACTATTTGCGTATGAATTTTTACGAGTTGGAATTAGGCCTTCAATAACCACAATCTCGTTATTTTTAACAAGTTGTTCATAACGTTCAACAATCTTTTCCAATAATATATCAGATTGATTTTGACCAATAAGTGATTCAGCAACACTCAACATAAAAGGCTCACCCGTTTCTGTTGATTGAGAAGATCGGATAATTGAAGTTGAACGATCCAGCGTGTCTTCACCACTTAATGGTTGAGCGATTGGCTTTAAAAAACCAACTTTAGTACCTTTTTGTTCAAGCGCATGAACAAGGCCTAAACTTACACTAGTTAAACCAACACCTGTTGTAGTTGGGATTAAAATAATTGTTCTTGACATAATATTTCCAATAAAAAATTAAGTTACAATTTAATAAACTAAAAACCTGCCATGAGGCAGGTTATATATAGAGAATCTTATTTAAATGCTAATTTAGCTGTATCTTGAGCAATAACAAGCTCTTCATTTGTTGGGATTACAAATGCACGATATGCAGAGTCATTGGCAGTAATTTCTCCTGATTTACCAAAACGTGCAGCAAGATTTTTTTCCTTATCGACTTTTATACCAAATAATTTTAGGTGATTAAGAGTCAGTCTTCTGACTTTTTCTGAATTTTCACCGATACCACCAGTAAATACGATTGCATCTAAGTGATCACCTATTATAGCCATGTAAGAACCAATATATTTAGCTAAACGATAGCAGAATACATCCATAGCACGTTTTGCTTCTACTCTATCGTAGTAGTTATCTTCAGCAAAACGACAGTCACTAGTTACTTCAGTTAATCCAAGTAACCCTGATTTTTTCACTAATGTTTTTTCGATTTCTTCAACAGACATACCTAATGTATTGTGCATATAGAAGATGATGGCAGGATCTAAGTCACCAGAACGAGTACCCATTACTAACCCTTCAAGTGGTGTAAAACCCATTGATGTATCAATACATTTGCCATTACTAATTGCTGCGACTGATGCGCCGTTGCCTAAATGACAAGTAATGATATTAGCTTTATCAGTTTCAAGATTTAATTCTTTTGTGATTTCATTACTAATAAAATAATGACTAGTTCCGTGCATACCGTAACGACGAACACCATGTTCTTTATAAAGAGAGTAAGGAAGTGCGTATAGGTAAGCATGTTCAGGCATAGTTTGATGGAATGCTGTATCAAATACAGCTACATTTTTTTCTTTTAACTCAGGGAATGCTTTAAATGCTTCTTGAATACCGATTAAATGTGCTGGGTTATGTAGTGGAGCAAATTCTGATGCTTCCTCAATGCCTTTAATAACATCATCAGTAATAACTGTTGATGTCGTATATTTTTCGCCACCATGAACGATACGATGTCCGATAGCCCCAATACCGTCTTTTAATTCTGGCGTTAAAATATTTGAAACAATGTAGCCTAACGCTTCGCTATGTGCAGCGCCAGCTCCAAGATCAGCTGCACCTTTTTCTCCATTTAATTTCCATTTGATGCGTGCATCTTCAAGATTAAAATTTTCGGCTAAACCCGATAACTTTTCATCACCCGTTGTAGGATCTAGGATCGCAAATTTAAGTGATGAACTACCGCAGTTTAAGATAAGTACTAAATTTTTAGACATAATAAAAAATACCTGATGTTAATTGAATTAAATAGACACATTATAAATGTGTAAATACCTTGTATAGAATACACTTTTTGTTATTTAAAATAAATTACTAACAAATTAAAAGATTGAAATACATCAAATTTTAACAAATTAGAAACAAATATAAAACTAAGAATAATAAGTTGAGTGCTAGTTAGGTAGGATATTGGTGCTATTTTTTGAATTCAAGCGGTAAGTTCAAAAAGATTTTTTACAAAAATATTGTTTGATTCCATTCTTCAAAAGTTAGCTATACTTCAGTTAAATCAAACTGATTTTTTATAACTAAATATATCCTATCTAGATTAAGGTTGGTAATTTGTAATGTTATAAATATCTATTGAAATCAAAGAGACTAAGTTCAATATAATATCGAACATAGTCTCTAAAACAAAGTGTAATTTTTTGAGAATACAACAATAAGTCTCAATATAAAAATATACTTTACTTATTTTTCTACATAGAGATCTCTCACAAAATAAATACCCTGTGGACTCTTACCTTCATATCCTTTAAGTTTTGGATTTTTAATCAATAGTCCTGCATAGTGATAAATTGCAATAAATGGATGGTTGTTACCTAACTCTTCTTCCGCTTGAGCATACAAATTAGCTCGTTCATCTTCTGTTTTTGCATAGTAAGAGTCTTGTATCAATTTATCGAATTTTTCACTCTTAAATCCAATTTTATTTTGTTCGCTATTGGATAGATAATATGTTAAGAATGTACTTGCATCATTATAATCAGCAATCCAAGCATTAAATGCTAATGTGTAATCTTTTTGATTTTTGGTATCTAAGAAAGTTTTCCATTCCATATTTCTTAGAGAAATATTAACCATATTGGCTAAATTCTTTTTCCAAATTGATGTTGCTGCTACGGCAATATCTTTTAATCCTTCATTTGTATTATAGAGTAAATCAGTTTTGAGTGGATTAGATTTGCTATAGCCTGCTTCTTCTAGTAATTTGATCGCTTCTTGATTACGTTGCTCTTGAGTCCAATTAGCATATTCTGGTTGTTGGATCTTTTCACCTGCTCCGATATAAGGTGGTGTAAAGCGGTAGGTTGGCATTTGTCCAAATCCAAGTACCTTGTCTGTGATAATTTCACGGTCAAGCGCTAAATCAAGAGCTTTACGAACACGAATATCATCAAATGGAGGTTTAGCGAGATTCATTTCGTAGGTAAAAGTGCCTAATTTGCGTGAGGTGAATATTTGATCGTCATATTCTTTACGGAAGTTTTTATCTTTATAGAGTGAAGATGGGATATAAGCTAAATCTAGCTCTCCAGAACGATAACGTGAAATTCCAGCACTTTCGGTTAAAATGTAAAAGGTAGCTGTATTAATAACCGTTTCTTTATTGTTCCAATAGTTTGGATTTCTTTCTAAGACTACTTTTTCATTAAGTACACGATCAGCAATTTTATAGGCACCATTACCGATAAAATTTTCTGGGCGAGTCCAATTATCCCCATATAGCTCTACAATTTTTCTATTTACGGGGTATAAAGATGCATGTTGAACAAGCTCTGCGGCATAAGAAACGGGGGCTGTTAGTGTAAGCTGAAGTGTATAGTCATCTAAAGCTTTTACGCCCAATGTATCAGGAGATTTTCTCCCTGCCACGATATCAGCCACATTTTCCATCTTCATGAATTCAAGATAACTTGCATAAGGTGAAGCGGTCTTTGGATCAACGAGACGTTGCCAAGCAAAAACAAAATCGTTAGCAGTAACAGGATCTCCATTTGACCATTTAGCATCTTTTCTTAAATAAAACGTAAGCGTTTTGTTATCATCAGAATATACCCAACGTTCAGCAACTCCCGGAATAATTTTGTCATTTTCATCTGTATTCACTAGCCCCTCGAATAATTGTCTTGCTAGTAGACTTTCACCAGTTCCTTCCATTTTTTGAGGGTCAAGTGTTGCAAATTCAGCCGTAGTTTGAATATTTACTACTTGATTATCAGCTAATACGACGCCACTAGGTACTTTTGCTGAGAATGCGTTTGGGATTAGGCTAAATAAAATTGCACTATTTAGGGCTGATAATTTTACAAGTTTTCTACTTTTTAACCACAAAGTTGTGTTATGAATTTGCATTATAATCTCCTTGTACATAGGTAATAATGTGGATAGCTATTAGATAAACATAAATAAATTTCAATAGAGATAATTTGATTTTAGATTAACTTCTTTACTTTATGAAGATATTTTATTCATTTTGTGAGGAAGTTAACACATTGATATCAATTGGTGATGTAAATTTAAATTAAATACATAAATAGTAGGCGATTTTTATTTAAAAATCTGTATAATAGAACAGTTTTTATTTCCCAGTGTTTAAGAGGCGGCTATCAAAAGTTATCTTGAAAGTATGAGATGATTTTTGCTAGTCGCAATTTTTAGGGAATAAAATAATAATAAACTAAAAATTTAGAAGGAAATTTATAGATGACTCCAATTGTCAAACAATTTAAATATGGGCAACACACTGTTACCTTAGAAACAGGCGCAATGGCTCGTCAAGCAACTGCTGCCGTAATGGCAAGCATGGATGATACAACGGTATTTGTTACAGTTGTTGCTAAAAAAGATGTAAAAGAAGGACAAGATTTCTTCCCATTAACAGTAAATTATCAAGAACGTACTTATGCAGCAGGTAGGATCCCTGGAGGTTTCTTTAAACGTGAAGGTCGTCCATCTGAAGGTGAAACTTTAATTGCACGTTTAATTGATCGTCCAGTTCGCCCATTATTCCCTGAAGGTTTTTTTAATGAAATTCAAGTTGTGGCAACAGTTGTTTCTGTTAACCCACAAATCAGTCCAGATCTTGTTGCAATGATTGGTGCTTCAGCTGCCCTTTCTCTTTCAGGTGTACCATTTAATGGTCCTATCGGTGCCGCTCGTGTAGGCTTTATCAACGATCAGTTCGTATTAAATCCAACAATTTCTGAACAAAAAATGAGTCGTTTAGACTTAGTTGTTGCAGGAACTGATAAAGCGGTATTAATGGTTGAATCTGAAGCAGATATCTTATCTGAAGAGCAAATGTTATCTGCGGTAGTATTTGGTCATGAGCAACAACAAGTTGTGATTGAGAATATTAAAGAATTTGTTAAAGAAGCTGGCAAACCACGTTGGGATTGGAAAGCTCCTGAGCCAAATACAGCATTAATTGAAAAAGTAAAAGCATTGGCTGAAACACGTGTTGGCGAAGCATATCGTATTGTTGAAAAACAAACTCGCTATGAACAAATTGATGCAATTAAAGCAGATGTTATTGCACAAATTCTTACTGAATCAGGTGAAGATGAAAGTATCACTGAAGGTAAGATTATTGATATTATTACTGACTTAGAAAGCCAAATTGTTCGTAGTCGTATCATTGCCGGAGAGCCAAGAATTGATGGCCGTACCGTCGATACCGTTCGTGCATTAGACATTTGTACCGGCGTATTACCACGTACTCACGGTTCAGCAATTTTTACACGTGGTGAAACTCAAGCATTAGCAGTAGCAACGCTTGGTACAGAACGTGATGCTCAAATCATTGATGAAATCACAGGTGAAAAAACAGATCGTTTCTTATTCCACTATAACTTCCCTCCATATTCTGTTGGTGAAACAGGTATGATTGGTTCACCAAAACGTCGTGAAATCGGCCATGGTCGTTTAGCAAAACGTGGTGTACTTGCAGTAATGCCTAGTGCAGAAGAATTCCCATATGTTGTACGTGTTGTATCTGAAATCACTGAGTCAAATGGATCTTCTTCAATGGCTTCGGTGTGTGGTGCGTCATTAGCATTGATGGATGCAGGTGTACCAATCAAAGCTGCAGTTGCTGGGATTGCAATGGGCTTAGTGAAAGAAGACGATAAATTTGTAGTGCTTTCAGATATCCTTGGTGATGAAGACCACCTTGGTGATATGGACTTTAAAGTAGCAGGTACTCGTGAAGGTATCACTGCATTACAAATGGATATCAAAATTGAAGGTATTACTCCAGAAATTATGCGTATCGCATTAAGACAAGCTAAAGGTGCTCGTATCCATATTTTAGGTGTAATGGAACAAGCTATTCCTGTTCCACGTAAAGATATTTCCGATTTTGCTCCACGCATTCATACAATGAAAATTGATTCTAAAAAAATTAAAGATGTAATTGGTAAAGGCGGTGCAACAATTCGTTCATTAACTGAAGAAACTGGTACATCAATTGATATTGATGATGATGGTACAGTTAAAATTGCCGCAACAGATAATGCGGCAGCAAAACGTGTTATGGAGCGTATTGAAGAAATCGTTGCTGAAGTAGAAGTTAATGCAATTTATAAAGGTAAAGTTACTCGTGTAGTTGACTTTGGTGCCTTTGTATCTATTCTTGGTGGTAAAGAGGGACTCGTCCATATTTCACAAATTACTGATGCTAGAGTAGAACGTGTCTCTGATTATCTTACTGTAGGTCAAGAAGTTCAGGTTAAGGTAGTTGAAATTGATCGTCAAGGTCGCATTCGCTTAACTATGAAAGACATCAGTTCTGCTGAACAACAAGTTTCGGAAGAACCAGTTGCTGAAGAAAAGATCAGTGAATAATATTTATTCCTCTTCTTCTGGAAGAGGAAATTTGGTTTAAGGTTTTATTAATGCTACAACGTTTTAAGTTGTTTAAGTTTCGTTTTTTTCTACTTAATATAACTGTGATTTTTTTATTGAGTGCTTGTACAAATAGTCTCTCAGATATTATTAATCCAACTAAGTTAGCTTTAGCAGAAGTTAATCCTCAATTAAAGTTTGAACAAGAAGCAATGGTTGTTAGACTTAATGAAGTTTTAAACGAGGCAGAATTAAATGAACAAGAACGTGCTGAATTAATGTTTGAGAGGGGAGTAATCTACGATAGCTTAGGGCTTTGGTCTTTAGCTCGTTATGATTTTTATAGTGCGATTGAACTTAACCCTAAAATGGCAGCAGCTTATAATTATCTTGGATTATATTTATTACTTGAAGGTGATTATGATAGTTCTATTGATGCATTTAATGCAGTATTAGAACTTGATCCTGATTATGATTATACCCGATTGAATCGAGGACTTGCTTTTTATTATAGTGGCCGATACTCAGAAGCTGAGAGAGATTTAAGCTATTTTTATCAAGCAGATAAAACGGATCCATATCGGGTATTATGGCTCTACTTTAATGAGCTAGAATTTAAGCCATTAGAAGCAAAATCTAAATTAATTGATCGAGCAAAAGGATTATCTAAAGATTTTTGGGGAACAACAATTATCTCATATTTTCTGGGTGATCTTAATTTGAAGCAACTTCGATTGAAGATAAATGAACAAGCCGAACCTAATAGCGCTCAGTATGCTGAAATTTTAACAGAAACCTATTTTTATCTTGCAAAACAAACACTCAAAATACATCAAGTTGAAGAGGCAAAAAATCTCTTTCGTCTCGCTATTGCGAATCAAGTTTATAACTTTGTTGAGTATCGTTTTGCTTTATTTGAGTTATCTCAACTAAGAGAAGCTTTAACCAACCCTGTTATTGTTGGTAATTAGGACGATAAAGTGGTAAGAGTAAAACTATTTATCTAACTTACCACCTATACTTTTTTAAGAAGTTATATTCTTTGATTTTGTATCAAAATATTTTGCTTTACCTAAATACTCAACAATGTATTTTTATCCGTGGGCTATTTTCTTTTGTAACACATAAGTTAATACCTACTATCCACAATTTTGGAATTTTATGACAACTAATACAATAACTTTTGCCGATTTAGGCTTACCACAATCTATTCTTGATGCTGTAAATGAAATGGGATTTGTAAACCCATCTCCTATCCAAGAAGCTTGTATTCCTCACCTTCTTGCTGGTCGAGATGTTCTAGGGATGGCACAAACGGGAAGTGGTAAAACTGCGGCATTTTCTTTGCCTGTTTTAGCACAAATCGATCCAGAAAAACGTCATCCACAAATGCTAGTGATGGCACCCACTCGTGAATTAGCGATCCAAGTTGCTGATGCTTGTGAACAATTTACCAAAAATATGAAAGGTATACGTGTTGTGACTATTTATGGTGGACAGCGTTACGATATTCAAATTCGAGCATTAAAACAGGGATCTCAAGTGGTTGTTGGTACTCCAGGACGTATTTTAGATCATATCCGTCGTGGAACATTAGATTTATCAGCATTACATACCATCGTACTTGATGAAGCAGATGAAATGCTCCGTATGGGCTTTATTGATGATGTTGAAACAGTCATGGCTGAGCTACCTGAAAATCATCAAACTGCACTTTTTTCTGCCACAATGCCAGAACCAATTCGTCGAATTACTCGTCGTTTTATGAAAGATCCACAAGAAGTTAAAATTAAAGCTTCACCACGTTCTGCTCCAGATATTACACAAAGTTACTGGCTTGTAAATGGTTTCCGTAAAAATGATGCTTTATTACGCTTTTTAGAAGTGGAAGAATTTGATGCGGCAATTATTTTTACTCGTACTAAAACCGGTACAACTGATATCACTGAATTATTAGAGCATAATGGTTACAATGCAGCAGCATTGAATGGGGATATGACTCAACAAGCTCGTGAACAAACATTAGAACGTTTAAGATCTGGTCGCCTAGATATCCTTGTCGCAACAGATGTTGCCGCTCGTGGACTTGATGTTGAGCGTATTAGTTTAGTTGTAAACTACGATATTCCGCTGGATTCAGAAAGCTATGTTCACCGTATTGGCCGAACAGGTCGAGCAGGACGTTCTGGACGTGCATTGCTTTTTGTTGAACCAAGAGAGCGTAGATTACTTAAGAACATAGAACATCTAATGAAAAAACCAATAGATGAAGTGTCTGTGCCTAATCATGAAATGTTAATGCAAAAGCGTCGTGAGAAATTTAAAGCCAAAATTTCTGTGCAACTTGAACATCATGATTTACCAATTTATCGTGAATTATTGGAGGATTTATTTACAGGTGATCAAGATCATGAAGAGCTAGCAGCGGCAATGATGATGTTGTTGCAAGAAAAACAAAAATTGATCCTTCCTCCAGATCCTAAACCTCGTCCAGTACGTGCTGAACGTAATTCTCGTAATAGCCGTGAAAACCCTCGTTCAGCAGAGCGTCGTGGTGGACGTGAATACCGTGAAGGTAATGGTGTAGCGATGAATTTATATCGCATTGAACTTGGACGTGAAGATGGCGTTGAAGTTCGTCATATTGTTGGTGCAATTGCGAACGAAGGAGATATTAGTAGTCGCTACATAGGACATATCAAATTACACGATAACTATTCAACAATTGAGCTTCCGCAAGGTATGCCAAGCCACTTAATTCAGCATTTTGCAAGTAAAGCTAGAATATTGAGCAAGCTAATGCAAATGTCTTTATTAGGCGAAGCAACAGATAGTGGAAGTAGAGGTGTATTCCAAGATAAAGGTCGAGGAAGAGGCCGTAATGATCGCCGAGATAATAAAGGTGGAAAAGATCGTAAATCATCAGGTGGTTTTAAAGAAAAACGTTTTACTGATAGACATCTTAAACGTGATTAATTAAATAAATGCCCCTTAGGGGCATTTTTTATATAATAAACAAGCGGTGAGATTATAAGGAAATTTTGTAAATGTTTATTCGAAAAACAGATTTAGTTTGTGATTTATCTATTTCTGCACAAGATATTTATTTTATGCAACAAGCACTTTCACTTGCAGATAAAGCAGAACTTGAAGGTGAAATCCCTGTAGGTGCCGTGCTTGTCTCAGAAGATAAAGAAATTATTGGAGAAGGTTGGAATCAGTCAATAAATTTATCAGATCCTACTGCTCATGCTGAGATATTGGCTATTCGTCAAGCTGGGAATAAATTAGGTAATTATCGACTGTTAAATTCAACACTATATGTCACATTAGAACCTTGTACGATGTGTGCAGGAGCTATTTTACATAGTCGTATTGGACGTTTGGTCTTTGGTGCAAGTGATTATAAAACAGGAGCAGTAGGCTCTCGCTTTCATTTTTTTGAAGATTATAAAATGAATCATTTATTGAAAATTCGAGGGGGGGTAATGGCTTTAGAATGTAGTCAAAAGATTAGTAGCTTTTTTAAAAATAGACGTATACAGAAAAAATTGTCTAAATACATCTCTAAATAAGAAAAGCCACCTTTTACTTAGGCGACTTTTATCATGAAAGCGAAAAAGAAATCTTAGAAATCCATTAATTCTTTTTCTTTATCAGCAAGCACTTCATCTACTTTCTTAATAAAAATATCGGTGATTTTTTGAATATCATCCTGTGCTTTACGTTCATCATTTTCACTGATTTGTTTGTCTTTTTCTAATGCTTTAATTTTATCATTTGCATCACGACGAACATTACGGATTGAGATCTTACCTTGTTCTCCTTCAGCTTTTACAATTTTAATTAAATCACGACGACGTTCTTCTGTTAATGGTGGAAGAGGTACACGAATTGTTGTACCTGCTGATGCAGGGTTTAACCCTAAATCAGAAGTTAAAATTGCTTTTTCTACTGCTCCAATTAATGAGCGGTCAAATACTGTTACAGCTAAAGTACGTGCATCTTCAGCTACTACATTTGCAAGTTGGCGAAGAGGTGTTGCTGAACCATAATAGTCGACTTGAATACTATCAAGTAAACTTGGTTGAGCACGACCAGTACGAATTTTTGAAATGTGGTCTTTTAGTGCTTCAACACTTTTTTCCATACGCTCTTGTGTATCTTTTTTAATTTCGTTGATCATTCTATTTCCCTTTGATTTAAACGATAAAACATTTTGATTTTACCTAATTTCTTACATTTTTCCTAGTGTTAAGTAAAAGTCATTATGATAGACTTTCACTTACAAAATATAGTGCAAGCGGTCAGATTCTCTGAACGTTTTACAAGAGGAGTTCTTATGTATCAACAACAAATCCTTGCTGAGTTAAACGAGGCAGCTGAAGTCCTAGATAAATTCATCAAAGATGAAAAGAATTTAAAGCTAATTCAAGATGCAGCTTTATTAATTTCAAACAGTTTCAAACAAGGTGGAAAAGTATTATCTTGTGGAAATGGTGGCTCACACTGTGATGCAATGCATTTTGCAGAAGAATTAACGGGACGTTATCGTGAGAATCGTCCAGGATATCCTGCGATTGCTATTTCTGATCCAAGCCATTTAAGCTGTGTAAGTAATGATTTTGGTTATGAATATGTTTTTTCACGTTATGTTGAAGCAGTTGGTCAGAAAGGTGATGTATTATTTGGACTATCTACTTCGGGCAATTCAAAGAATATCCTAAATGCGATTAGAGCAGCTAAGAAAAAAGGAATGAAAGTTATTGCAATGACAGGGAAAGATGGGGGAGAAATGGCGGGAATAGCTGATGTTGAAATCCGTGTTCCACATTTTCGCTATGCTGATCGCATCCAAGAAATTCATATTAAAGTGATTCATATTTTGATGATGTTAATTGAATTTGAAATGGCTAAGTAATCTAATAAAGAAGGGAATCTTAAGTTCCCTTCTTCTTTTTCCATATTCTTTCATTTTTATTGTAATTTATCTTTTTTCTGACGACTCTTTTTCCATTTCCATAAAGCAAATAATCCACCTACAATCAATATACTCCAAATAATCATTTGTCCTTGATGAATTTGTGAATGTAATCTGTCAAGATTTTTAGAACCAAAGTAGCCTAGATATACCCAAATTGGAACAGAAATAATAGCAGCACAGAAATCAACAATAACAAAATGAGTAAAAGAGATTTTATTAGTGATACCTGATGTCAAATACACAACAGCACGAAGTCCTGGTAAGAAGCGTGCAATAAAGAGTAGCTTCCATCCTTGTCTTTCAAATCGATCTTGTACATGTGAAAAACGATCTGGTGTAGCAATCCGACGAATTAATGGGAAGTTTAGGATATTTTCTCCATAAATTCGCCCAAGCCAATACATTGTACTATCACCAATAAGTACGCCGATCATACTTACTACTAACATCCAATGAACATTAGCTGAACCTAGGCCTGAAATTACACCTCCAGAAACTAAAGTGATGTCTTCAGGGATTGGTATACCAAATCCGCAGATTAATAAAATGAAAAATACAGCGAAATAGCCATAAGAATTAAAAAAACTAATGAGAAATTCCATTACAATCCTTAGAATTACTGAATTTAATCAGGGTGATTTAAATTACGAACAGAGTGTCTAATGACTAGTTCGGGATAAAATTCCAATGTTTTGGGTTCATGTGCTTGTTTATTATTACTGATTCTTTCCAATAATAAATCTAAAGCCATATGCCCCAAGCGAGTTTTTGACTGATGTATTGTCGTAAGAGGAGGTGCATAAAAGCGAGAATTATGAATGTTATCATAACCGACCAGAGAAATATCTTCTGGTACAGATAGTCCTTTTTCTGTAATAGCAGAAATAGCACCGAGAGCAATAGTATCACAAGCACAAACCACGGCCGTTGGGAGCTTTTCTTGCTTCAAGAGTCGATTCATAATTTCATAGCCTGCTTCAGGTTCAAAATCTGTTTCATGGATCCATTCATCTCGAATTAGTAATCCAGACTCTGTCATGGCCTTCACAAAGCCTTCAAATCGGTTTTTAGATATAGTTTTAAATAGATTTCCTGCGATAACAGCAATATCTCTATGTCCATTTTCGATTAAATACCGAGTTGCCATATAGCCACCCTCAAAACTATGATCAATTATGCGATCACTTTTGCCATCATTAGGTCCCCAATCCATAACTACCATTGGAGTATTGGTTCCGTTAAATAGAGATAAGGAACTTTCTGAGTATTCAGAACACATAACCAAGATTCCATCTACACGCTTGGCAACAAGCATATCTAAATGGTTTTGAATTTTTTCCACTTGATTTTGGGTGTTACATAAGAAAAGTGAATAACCTTTTTGGTAGCAATATTCTTCAACAGCAAGTACGATTTCAGCAAAATAAGGAGCTTCATTGGTAGTGATGATCATTCCAATGGATTTCGTAGTATTAATTTTAAGACTACGAGCAACGGCACTAGGTGAGTAATTTAGTGCAGCAACAGCATCCCATACTGATTGAACAGTATCCTCCGATACAAACCTCGTTTTATTGATAACATGAGAAACTGTAGTTGTAGAAACGCCTGCTAGTTTAGCGACATCCTTAATCGTTGCCATATTATTCCTCAAAATAATGAAATATTTTTCATTATAGCGAATAATGTAGAAATTCTTAAATAAAATTAAGTCTTAGATTTGCATTTTTACTAAATAGTTTTAGAATGAAGTTGTCTGTTTAATTATTTATAGGAGAATTGTAATGGGTACTTTTGGATATGCAATGTTGACAGTAGTTGCTTCACTAGGAATGATTGTTATTTTTGCTGTAAATATTTTCTAGATTTATTTGTTGGGAGGGCATCTAAGGATTTTGGTTTTGTTCCAATTTCATAATTAGATGCCCTTTCCATTTATATAATAATGGAAGTAGTGATTACTATATGCCTAAACTTAATTTCGCTTCTCTTTCTTTTAGTTCCAACCAGACCCCAGTTTCAGATCAATTTGATGATATTTATTTTTCTACGCAAGATGGCTTAGCTGAGAGTCGTTATGTTTTCCAAGAAGGCAATCAATTGTGGGAAAAATGGTTATCACATGATCGTAGTGCTTTTGTTATTGCTGAAACAGGTTTTGGAACAGGGCTAAATTTTTTTGCTGTTGCTGAGTATTTTGAAGAATTTTGTAAAGCAAATCCTGAACATATTTTAAAACGTCTCTATTTCATCTCTTTTGAGCAATATCCAATCCAAGCGGAACAATTTCATTCAGTTCATCAAAATCATCCTCAATTTGCAAAAAATATCGATAAACTGACCGCTTGTTGGGAGCCTAGACAGGTGGGTTGCCAGCGTTATCATTTCGATCAAGTTTATTTAGATCTTTGGTTTGGCGATATTGCTGAAAACTTACCGCAATTAGGTGATAACTATAATGCCACTATTGATTGTTGGTTTTTAGATGGTTTTTCACCCGATAAAAATCCTCAAATGTGGAATGAACAGCTTTATCAGCAAATGTTTAGACTCACCAAGCCAAAAGGTACTTTCGCCACTTTTACTGCATCAAGCCAAGTTCGTAGAGGGTTACAATCAGTAGGATTTGAGGTGTATAAGCGTAAAGGTTTTGGTAAAAAACGTGAAATGGTATGGGGGGAGAAACCCGTCGAGAGCGAATCTCATCCAATTGAATACCCTTATTATTTTCGATCTAAACAAACTAATGCAGATGATATTGCAATTATCGGTGGCGGTGTTGCCAGTTTATTTTTAGCTTTATCCTTAATTGAAAAAGGAAAAAGCGTGACACTGTATTGCAAAGATTTAGCATTAGCACAAAACGCATCAGGTAATGCACAAGGGGCGATTTATCCGCAATTGAGTGATGATGATGAACGAAATGTGCGCTTTTATGTGCATAGTTTCGATTATGCCTTACAACGTTTACGTCAATTAACCCCCTTAGTCCCTTTTGAACAAGGTCTAACAGGTGTCTCACTCTATGCTTATAATGATAAAACAGATCAAAAATTGAAAAAAATAGCTGAAGATGGATGGGATGAGAAACTTTATAAATTATGTTCCGCCGATGAATTATCAGATAAAGTGGGGCTACCGCTAGTTAATGGTGGTGCATTTATTTCACAAGGTGGCTGGTTGTCGCCCGTACAGTTAGTCCAAAATGGCTTTAAGTATCTCGAACAGCGTGGTTTAACGATTGTTTTAAATCATAAGGTTGAAAATCTAGAGTTTGAAAATAACCAATGGCATTGGCAACATCAAGGGCAGTCATTTTCCCACCAAGTTGTTGTACTCGCAAATGGACATACCCTGAAAACATTTAAACAGATTGAGGGGATTCAGATCTATCCGGTGCGAGGACAAGTGAGCCAAGTGCCAACTAATGAGAATCTATCTAAATTAAAATCAGTGCTTTGCTATGATGGTTATTTAACCCCTGTTTCTGCACACCACACTCATTGTCTTGGTGCAAGTCACGTAAGAGATAACTTAGATACGACTTTTAGTTTAGCTGAACATCAGCAAAATATTACAAAATTACAACAAAATCTAACCGCTTGTGAGTGGACTCAAAATATAGATGGATCTGAAAATAAAGCAAAAGTGGGTGTAAGGGCGGCATTTAGAGATCGCATTCCAATGGTTGGAGCAGTGCCTAATTATCCAGAGCAGAAAGTACAATATAAAAACCTGTACAACCTAAAACGTCGCAGACAACCTATCCCTATTCCAGTTAATCATCCTAATCTTTATTTATTGGCAGGGCTTGGGTCAAGAGGGCTAACTACCGCACCATTGTTGGGGGAATTATTAGCAAGCCAAATCGCCAATGAACCACTACCATTAAGTCAGGATATTTTATTTGC
>NZ_JARIDQ010000039.1 GCF_029256985.1 Otariodibacter sp.
TGGGTCATTTCATGTCCCATCACAGTTGCAATTTCGTCATCATTTAGATTTAGTTTTTCAACTAACCCAGTATAAAATGCCATTTTCCCACCAGGCATTGCCCAAGCATTTAAATCATTGCTTCTGATCACCATTATTTCCCATTGAAATGGTATACCCGTGGAATTTTCTCGTTCTGCATAAGGTTTCATTTTATTAAAAACTGCATGAACTCGTCTTGCGGTAGTGGAGGACGTATCGAGAACACCTTGCGATGATGCTTTTTGTTTTACTTGATTATATTGACTCGATGCTTGTGTATTCATTTGTTGCGTTGTTACACAAGCACTTAAAATCAAAATAAAAAAGCTTATTATACTCACTTTTCTTAATAATTTCATAATGTTACCTTATAAAAAATGCCAAAGGAATACTTTGGCATTTTGAGTCCCATAAATCTTATTTTTTCGCACGCTCAAAAGAGTCTAAAATTTCTTGGCGAGCAGATTCAACACCTTCCCACCCATCAACTTTAACCCATTTTCCTGCTTCCAATGCTTTGTAGCTTTCAAAGAAATGCTGGATTTGTGCTTTTAAAAGTGCTGGTACATCATCAATATCTTTAATGTGATCATATTCTTTGCTTAATTTTGTATGAGGAACAGCGATTACTTTCGCATCTTGACCTGATTCATCCGTCATTTTTAATACACCAACTGGACGGCAACGGATCACTGAACCCGGTTGTAATGGATAAGGTGTTGGTACAAGCACATCTACAGGATCACCATCCAATGAAAGCGTATGGTTAACGTAACCATAGTTAGCAGGATAGAACATTGCTGTTGCCATAAAACGGTCAACAAATAATGAACCAGACTCTTTATCTACTTCATATTTAATTGGATCTGAATTTGCTGGAATTTCAATTACTACATAAATATCGTCTGGTAACTCTTTACCAGCAGGTACGTTTTCTAAGCCCATTTTGATTTCCTTCTATTATTGGTAAGGGGTGAAAAATGAATTTGATTATAGCTGATCCTTCTTATCTCGCAAAGTAAGCGGTAAGATTCTTACTCTTTTTTGCAAAAAATTGTGCAAAACTGACCGCTATATATTGCAATAATTGCAATTATAAATATCAATAATATCACTTTTTGAAATATAAAATACGGTTTATACTCCAGACAAATACTAAGTTATTTTTATACAGAAAAAGGAAATGCAAATATGGCTAACTACTTCAATACATTAAATTTTCGTCAAAAATTAGATCAATTAGGACATTGCCGTTTTATGCAAAGAGAAGAATTTGCTAATGGCGTAGATTTCTTAAAAGGCAAAAAAATTGTTATAGTTGGGTGCGGCGCTCAAGGATTGAATCAAGGATTAAATATGCGTGATTCTGGTTTAGATATTAGCTATGCTTTACGTCCTGAAGCCATTGCAGAACAACGAACCTCATTTAAACGTGCAACAGAAAATGGATTTAAAGTAGGAACTTATCAAGAAGTAATTCCAACCGCAGATTTAGTTATCAATCTTACTCCAGATAAACAACATCCAAAAGTTATTTCTGATGTGATGGGCTTGATTAAGCAAGGCGCAGCATTAGGGTATTCACACGGCTTAAATATTGTGGAAGGTGGTGAGCAAATTCGTAAAGATCTTACGGTTGTGATGGTAGCACCAAAATCACCGGGTACAGAGGTGCGTGAAGAATACAAACGTGGATTTGGCGTACCAACTTTGATTGCAGTTCATCCAGAAAATGATCCAAAAGGTGAGGGGTTTGACATTGCTAAAGCATGGGCAGTAGCAACAGGTGGTGATCGTGCAGGCGTATTAGAGTCATCTTTTGTTGCAGAAGTTAAATCAGATTTAATGGGTGAACAAACTATTCTTTGTGGAATGTTACAAGTAGGTTCACTTGTTTGTTATGACAAATTAATTGCAGATGGGAAAGATCCAGCTTATGCGGGTAAATTAATTCAATTTGGTTGGGAAACTATTACTGAAGCCTTAAAACAAGGTGGTGTTACTTTAATGATGGATCGTTTATCAAATACTGCAAAACTACGTGCATTTAAATTAGCAGAACAAATCAAAGAAGAGTTTACTCCTCTTTTCCAAAAGCATATGGATGATATTTTAAGTGGCGAGTTTTCTGCAACAATGATGGCAGACTGGGCTAATGATGATGCTAAATTACTAAAATGGCGTGAAGATACAAGGCAAACTGCTTTTGAAAAAGCACCAAAAGGCGATGCAATCAAAATTAGTGAACAAGAATATTTTGATAATGGTGTATTAATGATCGCAATGGTTAAAGCCGGCGTTGAATTAGCCTTTGATGTGATGGTTGCAAGCGGTATTTACGAAGAATCTGCTTATTATGAATCACTTCATGAGTTACCATTGATTGCAAATACTATTGCTCGTAAACGTCTTTATGAAATGAATGTGGTTATCTCTGATACTGCAGAATATGGTAACTATCTATTTGCTAATGCAGCGGAACCTATTTTCCGTGAGAAAATTATACCAACTTTACGCAAAGGAGATATTGGTGAGTCAACACCAGCAACAGAGATTGATAATATTACATTAAGAGATGTAAACGAATTAATCCGTAATCATCCAGTTGAACTTATTGGTCAAGAACTTCGTGGTTATATGACTGATATGAAACGACTCTCTTTCGCTGAGTAAATTATTTAATCGGTATTGATAAAGTATTTGTTGATACCAGCCTAATTTTTATAAAGAGTGATAATATCATATCACTCTTTTTTTCTTCTCGCTCTTGGATGAGTTGAATCATAAATTTTAGCAAGGTGTTGAAAATCTAAGTGAGTATAGATTTGTGTAGTGGATAAATTACTATGTCCCAGTAACTCTTGAACAGCTCGAAGATCAGAACTTGCTTCAAGCATGTGAGTTGCAAATGAATGACGAAGTTTATGTGGGTGTAAATGGGTGTTTAATCCCTGTCTTTTTCCCCATTTTTGCATAATTAATTGAATTGAACGGGTAGAAATCCGTCCTCCTCGTTGATTTAAAAATAAGGCATTATCTTTTGGATTAAATTCAGTGCGAACAGCTAACCACTTATTGATAGCCTCAATCGCTTTTGAACCTATTGGTACAATTCGCTCTTTGCTTCGTTTACCGAGTACTCGAACCTCTCCTACATTTAAATCCATATCGCCAATATCTAGACCTTGTAATTCAGCTAGACGCAAGCCGGAACTATACATCAATTCCATCATAGCTAAATCACGCAGATCAAGCGGTTGATTACTCTCAACATTTAGCAATTGTGTAATCTGTTCAGCATCAATATTTTTTGGAAGGTGTTTATTTATTTTTGGTGCTTTAATACCAACAGCTGGGTTTGTCTGAATTACTTCTTTACTAACTAAAAAAGCAAGGAATTGACGTAACGCAACTAAACGCAAGCCAACACTTTTTGCACCTAATCCTTCTTTGTGACTTTCGGACAATATCCAACGTATCACAGAGGTATCAACTGCTTGCCATTCTGTAATTTGCTGTTTATTCAACATCTCACAAATAGCTTTTAGTTGCCGTTGGTAATTACTTAACGTATGTGGGCTGACTTGTCGCTCAATACGCAAAAAATCCCAATAGGGCTGTGTTTGTAAATACAAGGGTGTATTTTCACTCATACAATTAAGCTAATCCCAATTTACCAATTTTCACACCAATATTACCCAATGCCACAGGGCCTAAGTATTCCGCAAGGAATTTGAATAAGTCGTCAACATTATCAAATATACGATGAATTTCAACTTCTTTTTCAGCTTTACGAATAAACTCATAAGACGCTTGATTATTTTCAATATGAGCCTCTAATTTTAAACTCACAGTCTCAAAATAATTACTCATTGAGCCTTCTAACCCCGGATCACTGATACGCACATCCCATTGATTCGTAAATAATAATTCAGTTTTTTTGACCATAATTTATCCCCTGTATATTATATTAACATTGAAAAAAGACCGCTTGTTAGCGGTCTTTATAACTCTTATTTATTGCAATAACGAAATATCAGCAACTTGTAAGAATAAGTTCTGTAAGGTATTTAAAATCGCAAGTCGATTTTGGCGGAGTTTTGGATCTTCCGCATTGACCATGACGTTATCAAAGAAACTATCAACCGGTTGGCGTAAATTCGCAAGCTGATCTAACACGGCGGTGTAATTACCTTCAGCAACTAATGGTTGAAGATCACTTTGTAGCTTAATCACAGCTTCTGCTAGGGCTTTTTCTGTTGGTTCTACGCAAGCGGTTAGATCAATCTCGCCAATTGCAATATCTGCTTTAGCTAAAATATTACTTACACGTTTATTCGCTGCGGCTAATGCAACCGCTGAATCTAAAGTACGGAAATGCGCTACCGCACGCACACGTGCATCAAAGTCGGCAGGCTTGGTTGGGCGACGAGCTAATACTGCTTGAATCACATCAACCGCAATACCTTCATCTTGATACCACGCACGGAAACGCCCGAGCATAAAATCAACCACATCGCTAACTACATCTTTATTTGTTAATTTATCGCCAAATAATTCAACAGATGTTTTTACTAGCTCTTCTAAATCAAGTGGTAATTTTTTCTCAACGATAATACGCAATACACCCAATGCTGCACGACGTAGAGCAAATGGGTCTTTATCGCCTTTTGGATGTTGCCCGATACCAAAAATACCTGTTAGGGTGTCAATTTTATCGGCTAATGCGACCGCACAAGCAACAAGTGAGTTTGGTAGCTCATCGCCAGCAAAGCGTGGCATATATTGTTCATTTAATGCTACCGCCACTTCTTCATCTTCACCATCATGACGGGCATAGTGCATACCCATAACACCTTGGGTATCGGTAAATTCAAACACCATATTGGTCATTAAGTCACATTTAGAGAGTAAGCCTGCACGTTTTGCTTTGGTTTCATCTGCACCAATTTGTTTTGCAATGGCACCGCTTAATTGCTCAATACGGTCTGTTTTATCACGCAATGTACCTAATTGTTGTTGGAATAAAACGGTTTCTAAACGTGGAAGTTGATCTTCTAACCGTTGTTTTAAATCGGTTTTGAAGAAAA
>NZ_JARIDQ010000058.1 GCF_029256985.1 Otariodibacter sp.
TCCTGATGGTCATAGTGCAGTGGAACTACCTGAATCCATTCCGAACTCAGAAGTAAAATGCTGTTATGCCGATGGTAGTGTGGTGATTCGCCATGTGAGAGTAGGTCGCCATCAGGGCTTTATTAAATTAGTTTATTCTTAAGAGTGAACTAACTTAATAGAAAGAATTTTCCTAGCGGTCATAGTACAGTAGAACTACCTGAATCCATACCGAACTCAGAAGTAAAATGCTGTTACGCCGATGGTAGTGTGGTGTTTCGCCATGTGAGAGTAGGTCGCTGCTAGGTTCCATATTTGCGGAGCGGTAGTTCAGCTGGTTAGAATACCTGCCTGTCACGCAGGGGGTCGCGGGTTCGAGTCCCGTCCGTTCCGCCACTTATTATAGCGAGTAATAAACTCGCTTTCTCTTTAGGGGCGTAGTTCAATTGGTAGAGCACCGGTCTCCAAAACCGGGTGTTGGGAGTTCGAGCCTCTCCGCCCCTGCCATTATAATAATTCAAATATTTATTTAATCTATATAATCAATTAGAATGAAGAAATTCATTTTAGTTGATTTTTTTTATGAAAAACCTTGATCCTATTATTGAACAATTTTTAGATACTTTGTGGCAAGAGCATCAGTTATCACAAAATACCATATCTTCCTATCGACAAGATCTTGTTTCTTTTACACAATGGTTAAAATCACCTAGAGATTTTTTAACTATTGATCATTCTGATTTACAAGCTTTCCTATCAGAAAGGATATCTGCTGGTTATAAATCAACAAGTTCAGCTAGAATGTTGAGTTGTTTACGTAAATTTTTTCGTTTCTTATTTTTAGAAAGTTATAGAGTAGATGATCCTACAGAGATGTTAACGTCTCCAAAAGTTTCAATGCATTTACCAAAATCGTTGAGCGAAGATCAAGTTTTAGATTTACTCAATGCGCCTAATATTGAAGATCCTTTAGAATTACGTGATAAAGCTATGCTTGAACTTTTATATGCAACTGGATTACGTGTTACAGAGCTTGTTTCTTTAACAATTGAAAATATGAGCTTGACACAAGGTTTAGTACGTATTGTAGGAAAAGGTGATAAAGAAAGAATTGTACCTTTGGGAGAAGAGGCTAGTTATTGGATCCAGAATTATTTTCAGTATAGTAGGCCTGTACTATTAGGTAATTTGCAATTAGATATTGTTTTTCCAAGTCGTTTAGGTCGAGTGATGACTCGTCAGACTTTTTGGCATAGAATTAAACATTATGCATTACTAGTTGGCATTGAAAGCGATAAACTTTCACCTCATGTATTACGCCATGCATTTGCTACTCATTTAGTTAATCATGGTGCTGATTTGCGAGTTGTTCAAATGTTATTAGGGCATAGCGATCTTTCCACTACACAAATTTATACTCATGTAGCTAAAGCTCGCTTAAAATCACTTCATCAACAATTTCATCCAAGAGGATAAAAATGTGAATACAATACAAAAAGGTTTTTCTTCATTTAGTTGGGCGTTGGCTTTATTCTGTTTGCCTAGTGCATTATGGCCATTGGCTTTATTAGTTTCGCCTAGTTTTAGTCAACATTCTAAATTAACTGTATTACAGGCAGATTTTTTTTCTATTGTTTTTTGGGTTTATCCGTTTGTACTTTTAACAATAGCATTAATATTGTTTCGAGTTCATAAGAAAAATAAGCAATTATCTAAGATATTATTATCTTGTAGCTTTATTGGATTCTATGGTTTGATCGGATATATCGTAAGTTATTTTTAAGCCAGAGTATTATAAAGATTTTTATAACAGTTTTTTATAAAAAATAATGTGACATTTTCTACAGATTTTGTCTTTAATCATGTTAATTTTTCTCATTTTCAGCTAGTCTATACCCAAAATCTATGTGGTTTTAGATTGATTTATTATTAGAAGGAGATATCCATGTCAGAACTTTTTAATTTAGCTAAAAATTGGCTAGAACAAGATCCAGATACAGAAACAAAAACAGAATTAACAAAACTTCTCGAAGCTGCTCAATCTGGAGATCATGATGCTGAACGTGAGTTAGCTAGCCGTTTTGCTGGTCGTTTACAATTTGGTACAGCAGGGTTACGTGGACGTTTACAAGCAGGACCAATGGGAATGAATAGAGTTCTTGTCGCACAAGCTGCAGGTGGTTTAGCTAATTATTTGAAAGATTACGATAAAGAGCAACCCTCTATTGTAATTGGTTATGATGGCCGTAAGAACTCAGATGTTTTTGCTCGTGATACTGCTGAGATTATGGCAGGTGCAGGTATTAAAGCTTATTTATTGCCAAGAATGTTACCTACTCCAGTACTTGCTTTTGCGATTAAATATTTTGATACCACAGCAGGTGTTATGGTTACAGCAAGTCATAATCCACCAGAAGATAATGGTTATAAAGTATATTTAGGTAAAGCGAATGGTGGTGGACAAATCGTTTCTCCAGCAGATAAAGATATCGCAAAATTAATTGATAAAATTGCCGCTGGTTCTATTAATGATTTGCCTCGTAGTCAAGATTTCACAGTGTTAAGTGATGAAGTGGTCAATGCGTATATTGAAAAAACTGCAAGTTTAGCAAAACAACCAGAAGCGGATATCAACTACGTTTATACTGCAATGCATGGTGTTGGCTATGAAGTATTAACAAAAACTCTAGCAAAAGCAGGATTACCTCAACCACACTTAGTTAAAGAACAAATTCAACCAGACGGTACATTCCCAACAGTTAATTTCCCTAACCCAGAAGAGAAGGGGGCATTAGATTTAGCGATTAAATTAGCTAAAGAGAAAAACGCAGAATTTATCATTGCCAATGACCCAGATGCTGACCGTTTAGCTGTTGCTATACCAGATGCGCAAGGTAACTGGAAATCTCTACACGGTAATGTGGTTGGATGCTTATTAGGTTGGTATTTAGCAAAACAATATCAAGCGGAAGGTAAAAAAGGTGTATTAGCTTGTTCATTAGTTTCTTCTCCTGCATTAGCAGAAATTGCGAAAAAATATGGATTTGAGTCCCAAGAAACATTAACAGGGTTTAAATATATCGGTAAAGTAGATGGATTACTCTTTGGTTTTGAAGAAGCATTAGGTTATTTAGTTGATCCAGATAAAGTGCGTGATAAAGACGGCATTTCAGCTGCTGTTATGTTTTTAGATATCGTACGTTATTTGAAAAAGCAAGGTAAAACATTGACTGATTATATTGATGAATTCACAAAAGAATTTGGTGCTTATGTAAGCGGTCAAATCTCAATCCGTGTTCAAGACTTGAATGAAATTAGCAAATTAATGGCAGCATTACGTAATAATCCACCAAGCGAAATAGGTAGCTTTAGAGTGAGTCAATTCCTTGATCATACTAAGACAGATCGTCAAAGTGATATTTTAGTTTTCACTCTTGAAAATGGTAGCCGTTTAATTGTTCGCCCATCAGGTACAGAACCAAAAATTAAATTCTATCTTGATGTTCGTGGTGACGATGCTCAACATGCAGAAAAAGTATTAGCTCAATTTGATGAAAGTGTACGCTCACTTTTACGTCAAGAGCAATATGGAAAACAAGATTGTTAAGAAAACAAACTTTAATATAAAAGAACTTTAGTTCTTATCTACACCTTAATCAATTGAATTACTAATAGATTGCTTAAGGTGTAGATTTTTTATAATTTTTGGTTTGGAATTTAAGATATTTTATATTTTTACTTTGTGAAAAACTTCCCTTTAAATAAAAGTAATAATGTACCAATAACTAAGATGCCAATACATAAATTGGCAATAATAAACATAGGTAACCCTAAAACACCTATACTCTGACCTTGAGTTGCAATATGTAAATATATTCCAACTTTAGCCATTGATGCTAAAGCAAATGAGAATCCCCAAAGCGATATAGTAAATCCTCTGACAATAATCCAGCGAATAATCCGTAAGAAAAAGAAAAATTGTAAAATACCATAGCCGATAATAGCTTTTGCAATCAGATCAATTACTCCGCCATTTATTGTTAAATAAGTCGCACAAGCTACAAAAGTTGGGGCAAGAGCGATACTAATTACTGGACGAATTTGTTCAGTAATAGGTTCAATAGTACGAAGGCGATTTAATATCACAGGCTCTAGGCTTAACCAAGAAAGAGTCCCTGCTCCCCAGAAAAGATAAGCCCACTCAGTATAACCAAGGGTTGCAAGTGCTGTTGCACTTACAAAATTAGAAGCAACTGTAGGTAAGTATAGAACAGGGGTGGTAGATTCAATATTGTAAGTTCCTCGCCACATTCCTGCCATATAATAGCTAGCAAAAAGCAGTTGAACGATAATACCGACAAAAATAAAAATCTGCCCAACTATTGTTATATAAGGCAATATGATTAAACCAACAAACATTGTTGTGATTGGAATTAAACTCACAAAACTACCCAATAATGGATGAGAAAGTTCCTCTTTCGCTATTGCTCGATAAGCAATCCATTTCCACATATAAGCCGATATAAATATTACCCAAGCAATCCCCGCAATAAGAAGTAAGGACTCACTAACAATATGAGGAATCACCTCAAGCAGATGATATAGAGACAATGTTGATTGTAAGAAAGGCGTAGCATACCTCCAAGCTAATCCTAAAGCACTGAGTCCAAGTACAATACCAAAATAGCTAGTTGGAATAGGGAATACCTTTGATTTAGTTGTCATCATATAATTTCATAAAAGTAATGTATTACGTTAATCAAAAAAATGACCTAGCTTTTGCTAGGTCATTTTTGATACTAATCAAATTCAGGAAGAGAATTATAGAATATCTAAAAGTTCTACTTCAAAAACTAATGTACTAAATGGTGGAATTGAACCGCCCGCACCACGTTCACCATAAGCTAGGTTATGTGGAATAGTTAAACGCCATTTTGAACCAACTGGCATCATAGTTAATGCTTCAATCCAGCCTGCAATCACACCATTTACTGGAAATTCAGCTGGTGTACCTCTTTGTACAGAGCTATCAAACACAGTACCATCAATTAAAGAACCTGTGTAATGAACACGTACTTTGTCCACTTGTGTTGGAGTTTTACCAGTACCTTCAGTCAATACTTCGTACTGTAAACCGCTTTCAGTTTCTTTTACGCTTGCGTGTTTTTTATTTTCTTCTAAGAATGCTTTTCCTTCAGCTTCAATGACTTTAAATGCTTCTGCTTGATGTGCTTCTGCACGTTGTTGTAATTCTTGTAATGCTTTAGTCACTACGTTTAAGTCAATTGCTGGTTGATTTTGATTTAATACATCAAAAATACCTTTTACCACTGCTTCTGGCTCAACTTCTAATCCACTACTTAATAGTTGCTGACCGATTTGTAGTCCGATACCGTATCCACCTTGTGCTTCTACGCTTTCTAATGCAATTGAATCTAAATTTAAAGACATAATATTTCCTTATTGGTTGTATGAGTTGAAAAATGTGGGGGTAAATCCACGGAATACAAGGGTAAGCGGTTAGATTATATAAAAATTTTGTAAATTTCAGGTATAATCCTATCGTTTATTTAAAATAAAAAGGAATATGATTATGCAAAATCCAAAAGATGATGTGCTTTACGCACCAATAGAGTGGCAAGATTATAGTGAAGGTTATAGTGATATTTTGTATCATAAATCTAGTGATGGTATTGCAAAAATTACCATTAACCGTCCTGAAGTGCGCAATGCATTTAGACCACAAACAGTTAAGGAAATGATTCTCGCTTTCGCTGATGCTCGTTTTGATGCAGATATCGGTGTTATTGTACTAACAGGACAAGGCGAAAAAGCATTCTGTTCTGGTGGTGATCAAAAAGTACGTGGTGATTACGGCGGTTACAAAGATGAAAGTGGTGTACACCATTTAAATGTTTTAGATTTTCAACGTGATATTCGTAGCTGTCCAAAACCTGTTGTGGCAATGGTAGCGGGTTATGCGATTGGCGGTGGTCATGTTTTACATATGTTATGTGATTTAACTATTGCGGCAGATAATGCTATTTTCGGTCAAACAGGTCCTAAAGTGGGTTCTTTTGATGGCGGTTGGGGTGCAAGTTATATGGCTCGTATTGTTGGTCAGAAAAAAGCACGTGAAATTTGGTTCTTATGTCGCCAATATGATGCTCAAGAAGCATTAGATATGGGATTAGTGAATACCGTTGTGCCTTATGCTAACTTAGAAAAAGAAACTGTTCGTTGGTGTCGTGAGATGTTAAGAAATAGCCCAATCGCTTTACGTTGCTTAAAAGCAGCATTAAATGCAGATTGTGATGGGCAAGCTGGATTACAAGAATTAGCGGGTAATGCAACTATGCTATTCTATATGACTGAAGAAGGACAAGAAGGCCGTAATGCGTTTAATGAAAAACGTGCGCCTGACTTCAGTAAATTCCAACGTAACCCTTAATTAAATGACTGTGGGAAAAGTTATATATTTGTGGGAAATCACCTTGATTTTTAGTTTGAGCATTTTGCTTGTAGGGTGTGATGCAAAAGATAGTTGTTTAGATCAAGGTGGTTCCTATGATGAAATTTCTCAGCAATGTGATAAGTAAATGCGATAAGTTAAAGATAGCACAAGTTTTCAAGAACTTCACATTAACAAGCGGTCTGATTTAGTAAAACTTTTGCAATATATTACCGCTTGTTTTATTTTGATGGTAAATAAATATGTCGAAATATTCAGAAACAGAACAACAAGCTGATGAGTCTCAAAGCACTCAGTCAGTAAAAAAGAAAAAAAAGCCTTATATTATCCCAACTTTATTTAAGTTGTTCCTGTTAGGGAGTTCTTGTGTTGCTTTATATGGACTTTATCTTGATGGGAAGATCCGTTCAAAAATGGACGGGCAAATATGGCAATTACCTGCAGAGGTATATAGCCGCATTGAGAGTATTCGGGTTGATGATAATTTAACTCAAGAGCAAGTCATACTAGCTCTCTTAGACAATGGTTATAGACAGGTTTCGAACATTGCTACACCGGGTGATTTTAAGATTAATGATGATGGCTCTCTAACACTACTTCGTCGCGCTTTTCTATTTCCGAAAAATCCAGAGGCACAACGAGTCTTACGATTACGTTTTGTCAAGGATCGCTTAGCGAGAATAGAAGATCTTGTATTGCTAAAAGAAATTAATGAATTCCGTTTAGATCCTAAATTGATCGCAATGTTACATTCCGATAATGATGAAGAGCGTTTGGCACTTCGTTTGCAAGAGTATCCTAGCTTATTGATTGATACATTAATTCTGACCGAAGATCAGCGGTTCTTTCAACATAATGGGATTAGTTTGTTAAGTATTGCAAGAGCTTTAATTACTAATTATCAGGCAGGCAGAACGGTTCAAGGAGCAAGTACACTAACTCAACAACTTGTTAAGAATCTTTTTTTAACTAATGAAAAGTCACTTGAGCGAAAAGTCAATGAAGCACTCATGTCAGTAATTTTAGATGCTCGCTATGACAAAAATCGTATTTTAGAAACTTACTTAAATGAAATTTATTTAGGGCAAAATGGAAGCTATCAAATTCATGGGTTTGCATTAGCTAGTCAATTTTATTTTGGACGACCTGTACAGGAGATAAGTTTATCGCAAATGGCATTATTGGTGGGTATGGCAAAAGGTGCTTCTCTCTATAATCCTTGGCGAAATCCCGAATTAGCTTTAGAACGTCGTAATGTCGTACTCAAAATCTTATTAGATCACAATCGAATATCTCAATCTGATTATGATTTTCTTGCTAAACAACCTTTGGGGGTAAATAAAAAAGGAAATATTTATCGCCAACAACCCGCCTTTATGCATGCACTTAATTTAGAGATTAAACGAGAATTTGGTGAAAATAAGCTAAGTAGTACACTTTCTGGTGCAAAAATATTTACTACTTTAGATAGAAAAGAGCAACGCTCGGCAGAGTTAGCGGTAATTAATGGTGTTGCAGATCTTGAAAATGCAAGTCGTAGAGTTCGTGATTTACAATCAGCAGTAGTTGTTGCGGAATATGTTACAGGTAAAGTGAGAGCGATTGTTGGTGGGGTGCAAACTCAATATGCAGGATTTAACCGTGCATTACAATCTAAACGTCAAATAGGTTCATTGGTCAAACCCTCTATTTATGCGATTGCGCTATCTCACCCAGATTTATTTAGATTAAATACTCCCATAGAAAATAAACCAATTACAATTAAAGTAGGTAATACATTATGGTCTCCTCGTAATTATAACCATAGGTTTAGTGGATCAGTTATGCTAATGGATGCATTAGTTCGCTCACTTAATATTCCGACAGTGAATATTGGAATGAAAGTGGGATTAAAGAACGTGATTGCTAAACAAAAAGAAATGGGTTGGGATACAGCTACTATTCCACCTTATCCTTCAACATTGTTAGGTTCTTATTCTATTTCACCATTTGATGTAACAAAATCTTTTCAGGTTATTGCTAATCGAGGTGTAAAAATACCATTGACAACAATTGAAGCTATAATTTCTCATCAAGGTAATATGATTTATCACCATGATATTGATAATGAAAGTACTCAAGTTTTACCACCCGAAGCTTCTATTCAGACATTGTATGCTATGCAACAAGTTGTTGAGCGAGGAACAGGTAGAAGTTTACAAGGTGATTTTTCATCGTTACATTTGGCGGGTAAGACAGGAACGACGAATAATGCACGTGATACGTGGTTCGTAGGTATTGATGGGCAAAATATTACCACAGTATGGCTTGGAAAAGATAACAACAGTGATACCCACCTTACTGGTTCTAGCGGTGCATTACAGATTTATAAAGAATATTTAAAACGATCCTTACCAGCTCCACTTCGATTACCAACAAGTAATAATATTCAATGGGTCGGAATCAATAGCTATGGAGGTTGGGATTGTTCCAGTACAAGGAAAATTCCAGTTTGGAAAGACCACGGACAATATTATTGTTCTAAAGGTTCTAATGTTATTGAAGCAAAACCAAGTGTATGGGATGCATTATCCTTAGGGAGTAGTTCTAATTAATAGCTATTAACTATTAAATTTAGTTGTAGTGCTTAGAATAGGATAAGATTCAAAGCTACACATTTTAAAATGTGTAGCTTTTTTATTATATGAGTATTATATAGGGTTATTTTAATTTTAAAATAGCGTACAGGTGTTCTCTTTTTATAGCTTTTTAATTATATATACTTTATATTAGCTAACGTATGTAAGCTGAAATTTAATGAGGATAGGCTAATATGAGTATGTTAGATTTTCATATTGTAAATGGAGTTATTTTCCGTTCAACAAAACAACCAGAGAGTACTGCGTTACGCTTTCTTAAAGAGGGTAAATGGCATTCGATCTCATGGTCTTCTTTAAAAAAGCAAATTGATAGTATTTCTCATGCATTACTAGCAAATAAAATTGGTATTCAGGATAAAATTGGAATTTTTTCGAAAAATATGCCTCGGTGGACAATGGTTGATGTAGCAACGATGCAAATTCGAGGTGTTACAGTTCCTATTTATGCGACAAATACGGATAAGCAAGTAGAATATATTATCAACGATGCGGGTATTAAGATTCTATTTGTAGGTTCACAAGAACAATATGATCTTGCTATTAAAATAGCGAACAACTGTACTCAATTAGAAAAAATTGTGGCTATGGATGATTCAATTAATTTATATGAATTTCCTTTAGCACAATCATGGGACGAGTTTTACCAAGTTCCACTTCAAACCACTGAATTAGATGCCCGTTTGGCAAGTAAACAGATGTCAGATTTATTTACTTTGCTCTATACATCCGGCACAACAGGTGAACCTAAAGGTGTAATGCTTGATTATGCGAATTTAGCTCATCAGCTACAAGTTCATAGTCAAACTATCAAGATTTATGAATCTGATGTTTCTCTTTCTTTCTTACCTTTATCACATATTTTTGAACGCACTTGGTCCATGTATGTATTGTATAGCGGTGCGGTAAATTGCTATTTGGAAGATACCAATCAAGTCCGTGAAGCCTTAACCACATTAAAACCTACTTTAATGTGTGCAGTTCCTAGATTTTACGAAAAAATTTATGCAGCAATTTGGGATAAAGTAGAAAAAGCGCCATTTCATCGTAGAGCTTTATTCAAATGGGTGATTAAACAAGGTGAAACATATTTTAAAGCGAAAAAACCTTCTTTTTTCCTACAAAAACGTTATCAATTGGCAGATAAATTAGTATTTTCAAAATTGCGTAATTTATTGGGTGGCAATATTCGATTAATGCCTTGTGGCGGAGCAAAATTAGAACCTTCTATTGGTTTATTTTTTCATAGTATCGGACTTAATGTAAAATTAGGTTATGGTATGACAGAAACGACTGCTACCGTTTCTTGTTGGGATGATAAAGGATTTAATCCAGAATCTATCGGTACAGTTATGCCAAATGCCGAGGTGAAAATTGGCGAGAATAATGAAATCCTGATTCGTGGTGGGATGGTTATGCGAGGTTACTATAATAAACCTGAAGAAACCGCTCAAGCATTTACCGAAGATGGTTTTTTAAAAACAGGCGATGCAGGTGAAATTGATGAATATGGGCATTTGTTTATTACTGATCGTATAAAAGAGTTAATGAAGACATCTAACGGCAAATATATTGCTCCACAATATATTGAAGGCAAAATTGGCAAAGATAAATTTATTGAGCAAATTGCTGTGATTGCGGATGCAAAAAAATATGTATCGGCATTGATTGTTCCTTGTTTCGAAAGTTTGGAAGAACATGCAAAACAGCTGAATATTAAATATCACGATAGATTGGATCTGATTAAACATTCTGAAATTGTACAAATGTTTGAGAAACGCTTAGCGGAACTACAAAAAGAGTTGGCTGGTTTCGAGCAAGTAAAAAAATTCACATTATTGTCAGAGGCCTTTTCAACTAAAATGGAAGAAATTACCCCAACGCTCAAATTACGTCGAAAAGTCATAATGAAACGCTATAAAGATCAAATTGAAGCAATGTATCGCAAAACAGATAAAGGAAATTCGTAAAAAACCATTGATTTCTTTTTCATATTTGGATTTAATGCTTGCCCAGATTTTGATTATAAGAAAATATAGATAAAAGAGGCATATTATGGCAGATAGTTTTAGTGTAACACGTCGTTTCTTTGACGATAAAAATTATCCACGTGGCTTTTCTCGTCACGGAGATTATACCATTCGTGAATCACAAGCTTTAGAACAGTTTGGACAAGCGTGTTTAGCATTAGAAAATGGTGAGCGTGAACCTGTTACTGAAGAAGAGAAGGAGTTTGTAAAAGTAATGACGGGCAATAAAGTGCCTGAAACATTTCTTGAAAAAGTATGGGTGAAATACCGTACTTTAACGAGCAAAACAAAACGTATCTACACTCTTTCTGGTGATGTGAGCGATGCAGGTAACGGTGACGATACAGAATAATCTAGTGAAGTGGGTATTTTGCCCACTCTTTATTTTATACATTATTTATTAAGCTTAACGCTTTCATTTCATATAAACCTAATCATGAATTTACCTATCTCAGAGTACCCTAATTTATTAGCAAAAAAAGCAGACAATCTTACCGCTTTGCTTGCCCCTTTTTCTCCACCTTCACTTGAAGTGTTTGCTTCAGAAACGAGTCATTTCCGTTTAAGAGCGGAATTTAGAATTTGGCATGAGCAAGGCGATCTTTTTCATATTATGTTTGATAAGGAAACGAAACAGCGCTATCGAGTGGAGCAATTTCCTATTGCAAGTCAGCTTATCAATCAAATGATGACGTTGTTGTTAGATGAGGTAAGGGATAATGCTTTACTCTCTCATAAACTCTTCCAAGTGGATTATTTAACGACATTAAGTGGGCAAATAGCGATTTCGTTGCTATATCATAAAAAATTAACGGAAGAATGGATTGAGCAAGCAAAAGTACTCAAAGCGAATTTAACGCAAAAAGGTTTTGACGTAAACATCATTGGGCGAGCAACTAAGCAGAAAGTTGTTCTAGATAATGATTATGTTGAAGAAAAGTTGATGGTGTCAGGTAGAGAATATATTTATCGTCAGGTTGAAAATAGCTTTACTCAACCAAATGGCAAAATGAATATAAAAATGCTCGAATGGGCAAAGAGCTGTACTGAAAATAGTGAGGGTGATTTACTTGAGCTGTATTGTGGTAACGGCAATTTCTCGATTGCTTTAGCCAGTAATTTCCGCAAAGTACTGGCGACAGAAATTTCTAAATCATCGGTTGAATCGGCTCAATATAATATTGAAAAAAATCATGTAGATAATTTACAGATTATTCGAATGTCAGCGGAGGAGTTTACTCAAGCCCTCAACGGCGAGCGTGAATTTTACCGTTTGCGAGGAATAGATTTATCCAGCTACCAATGCAATACTATTTTTGTCGATCCACCAAGAGCAGGGTTAGATCAAGCAACATTAAAGATGGTACAAGGATACGAAAGAATTTTATATATTTCATGCAACCCGAATACATTAGCGGATAATTTACAACAATTATGCCAAACACATCGTATCGAAAAATGCGCAATGTTTGATCAATTCCCTTACACTGATCATATTGAAAGCGGGGTTTGGTTAATTAGAAAATAAAATAATGACGAAAAATAGAGCATTTGAGAAATTTACTTTATTTTTTACTTGACCGATTTCGTTGTTAACTATATTATTTCGCCTGTTTTCAGCGGAGGAATGGTCGAGTGGTTGAAGGCACCGGTCTTGAAAACCGGCGAGGGTTTACGCCCTCCGTGAGTTCGAATCTCACTTCCTCCGCCATATTTCACCTTACTAACAAATCTATTACTAACTAATTTTCCCGCTCTTTTCTAATTCAATAAGAATAAGATAGAGTAGTTGAAAACATAATGCAGGTTGTCCAACATTGTCGGTTGTTCCAGTTAAATAAACTTCTAGTTGTGGGCAATAGAATGCGAAGGCTCCAGATAATCCAGAATGCCCATAAAAACACAATCTTTCTCCCATACTTATTTTCATATGACCGCCACCATATTCAACTGGTGCATAATCTTCCTGTAGAGGGAGATAGTTGGCTATTTTTTCCCAATGATGTTGTTCAAACAAACGTCCTTCAACAAAGGCTTGGATAAATACCATTAAATCTGCTGTAGTGGAAACGCCACCTCCAGCACCTTGACCACAAGAAATGACTTTGGGTCTGTCCAAATATTTTTCTCCTGTATAAAGTGGCGGGATTGCAGCAAACTCACTACTAGGTAAGAAGGAGTAATCGAGTCCTAATGGGCGGAGGATATACTTATCAGTACAATCATCTAAAGATTGATGGGTAATTTTTTCAATTATCGCTCCTAATAGAGCAAAATTAATATCTGCGTAATAAGTGGATTTACTACCCGGTACAAAGTGAGATTCAGTTTGTTTAACCCAAGCTAATAGATCTGATAATTCAAATGAGAAGTCTTCCTGTTTGATACGATTTTTTAGCAATATAGGTTCTTCATAAAAAATATTTGGTAAGCCACTTCTCTGAAATAATAAATCTTCAATTGTAATTGATTGTGTATAATCTTCACCCGCATAGTGATGTAATCCGCTTAACTTTTCTTTTGAAAAGAAGTTAGCTACAATGTCCCGGTAATCTAGTTTTTTCTGATCAATAAGTTGGAGAGTAAGTGTAGTAATCCATAGCTTGGTCACACTAGCCAAAACAAATGGCGTATACTCAGTCATGTTATCTGTAGATAGCTGGATAAAATCATCATCATTACGCTTTTGAATACGTATTATTGCTTTTGGTAATTTGTTTTTTTGAACAAAGTTATCAAAAATACGTACTAAATTGGTCTGTTGCATATAACATTCCTCTCATCATTCTTATGGTAAAGATAAATTGTTAGAATGAACTTATATAATAGAGGGTACTTTAATTTATGGATATTCGCCAACTTTCTTATTTTGTTGCCATTGCAAAAACACAAAATTATTCTCATGCAGCGAAGAGTCTTTTTGTTTCTCAGCCAGCTTTAAAGCAATCTATTTCAAAAATGGAAGATGAGCTAAATACCCAATTATTTATATACCATAACCACCGACTCCATTTAACCGAAATTGGGAAAATGCTCTTGGAACGAGGTGAGCCGTTAGTTCAAGAATTTAATCAATTAGTGATTGATATTCAAAACAAGTCTAAACAAGAAAAACAATCTCTTACTATTGGTGTTACCTTTCTTACCATGCTTCAATTTATTGACCAAATATCTCGTTTTATTCGAAAAAATCCTTCAGTTGATGTACGAATTGTACAAGAAGGATCTATGAAACTACAGCATCTTCTTGTTCAAGAAAAAATTGATATTGGTATTTTATCCTTCCCCCAAGTAGAACAAAATATAATTATTGATCCTATAGGAATAAATCATTCTAGCTATGGTGCTTGCTTAGTTGTTACTAAAGATCATCCTCTTGCTTCTCAAAAAAGTGCAACCTTTAAAGACATTAAAGACTCCAATATTGTGAGTCTTAGTGAAAATTTTGCTTTAGGAGAACTGACTAAAAAAAGATGTCGGGAACTAGGCATATCGAATCAAATTATTTTAATTCATGATGATTTTGAAATTCTTCTTCATAGCCTGAATAAATTGAATGCTGTAACAATCCTCCCGAAAGAACTCGAAGAGTTTAGCTGTTCTATCAACAACATAGTTTGGATTCCTATACAAGATGTTCAAAGTCAACACAAACAAGGATTAGCTTATTGTAAAAATATGGCTTACAATTCATTGTTAGTTAACCAATTCATTGAAGCCATTAAACATCAATAATTATTTATTTGGAAACTTCAAAACTTGGTAGCTTTCTTTCTTATTTGCTACACGAAGTCCACCAAGAGCAAGAGCTTCTAGTTCAAACTCTCCTGGATAAGCTTTAAATGGACCAATGAATGATATACGTTTAGAAACAGCTTCACACAAGGCTTTAGAGTGTGCCATTCCACCAGTTATACAAACCATATCAATAGGACCATTAATACTTGTAGCTAATGCAGCTAATGTTTTAGCAATGCCTAAGGCCATAGCATCAAATGCTAATGTGGCCTCTTTGTCTCCTTCTTTGATTCTTTTTTCAACTACTCTTAAATCAGTAGTTTGGCATAGAGATTGAAGACCTGCTTTTTTACGAGCTAAATAATTAAATTCATCTACACCCATTTCTTTAATCTTTTTTATAATCGATTTTAAAGGTATTCCGCCAGATCTTTCTGCGGAGAACATAATTTCATCATCTGATACAAAATCAACAATTTCTCCTTTTTCATGTGCACTAGCAGTTGAACCACCGCCTAGGTGAGCAATAACTAAATTGATTTCCTTGTATGGCTTACCTAAGTCTTCAGCGACCTTACGAGCAACTGCACGCATATTGAGATGATGGCCTGTAGAAGTACGTTCGATTCCCTTAATTCCTGTTATACGAGATACATCGCGCATAGAATCAACGGTTACTGGATCATAAACATAAGCAGGGCCACCATTTCCATATTTGTCCATTAATGATTTTGCTAATTTTGCACCGATATTAGATGGGTGTTCAACAACGGGATTAAATTGTAAGTGATTGATTAATTCATCAGTAACTAAGATAGCACCAGGTTTAACTGGCCCAATTAATCCACCTCTTCCTACTGCGACATCAATTTTATTCACATCATTTTTATAAAGACATTCTTCAATATCTTTTAAACGCATATCAAATTGATCAAAAACTTTATCAAATTTATCTAATAATTCTGATTCATATAAGATATCTTCTTTCCAAACCAATTTATCATCTTGATAAAATGCAATTTTTGTAGAAGTTGCGCCGGGATTAACTGCAATTATATTTTTCATTTCAACTCCCTCTATGATTAGTTAGCATCTAACATAATTATTTGTGATAGTAATAGTGATGCGTATTTTTCTTCAAAACTAGAACTTCTTGAAGTGATGATAACAGGGACTTTAGCTCCCATAATAAGCCCAGCCATTTCTGAGCCACCAAATAATATGAGAGATTTTGATAGTACATTACCTGCAACAATATCAGGAGCAACTAGTACATTTGCATCACCTTGGATCTTTCCTTGATATCCTTTTTCTTCAGCACTTTCTTTTGAAAGTGATAGGTCAATAGAAAGAGGGCCTTCTACAATAATTTCATTTTGTTTTTTATATTCTTCGACTAATTCACTTTCCATAACAGAAGAAGGTAATTTAGGAATAATATTTTCAGCCGCAGATAAAAGAGAAATTTTAATAGGAGAAATATTCAATGCAGACATAACTTGAGTTGCATTAGCAATAATTACTTTTGTATTGTCTTTATTAGCTTGCAAGATCAAGCCTCCATCGGTAACTGAAATAAGTTTATTAAGTGATGGCATTGATAAGATTGCAACATGAGATAATGTATCAGCTTTACGGATACCAGTTTCCCTATTAACAACTTCTTTTAGTACTTTTCCAGTTGAAATATGTCCTTTAAGGATAGCATCACCTTTACCTTGGCGAACTAATTCTATACCTTTAAATGCTGCTTCTTGATCATCTGAGATATTGATGACTTCATAAGAATTTTCATCCATTTTATATTTGTTGAGTTTCTCTTTTAATTTATTTTCATCATCAATGAGATATGCATAGATTCTTTTTTCTGAGATAGCTCTTTCTACACAAGAAAGCACTTCATCATCCGCAGCTTTAACGACGACTAATGCCATAGGTTTATCAACATTTTTAATTTCTGGTCTAGCTTCTAATAATTTATCGATTAATAAAGACATAAAATTCCTCCCTAATTAAAAAATATACCTCTCACTTACATTACATTTTAAGAGAGATATACCTTAAATTTTTAAATATTTAGACGATAATCTTCAGGAGTTACAATTTTTAAAACATTCATAAATAAGTGTTTAAAAATTAGTGAGAATATAATTGGCCCAATAGCGAAAGTTAAAGTTGTAATGAGCAAATTCATTGTAGACCAACCGCCATCGACTAAATTTAGATGATTAATTGGACCAACTAAACCACTGAATCCAAATCCTGCACTCATTGGTGTACCTTGAATATTAAATATGTATGCTAAAGCACCTGAACATGCACTAGCTGACATAACTGGCAATAATACCTTAGGATTTTTAACAACATTGGGCATAGATATTTTAGGTGATCCTATAAAGTGAGCAATCGATGTTCCTCGTGAATTCACCGACCAACCAAGCATAGCGAAAGCAAAGCCTGTCGCACAAATCCCTAGATTAGCAGCCCCTGACCCAATGCCTGATAAGGAGATGGCTAAAGCAATTCCAACAGAAGTAATAGGCGAAACAATTAATACACCAAAAATAATGGCAAGAAGAATACACATGACAAGAGGTTCTAAAACTAGTAAATGTGCTACACCAACCCCTACAAGCTGTGTAATCTTAGAAACATAAGGGAGTAATAAATTACCAAGAAGTCCAACAACCAACATCATTAATGGTGGAATAACTAAGATTGTGTAGGCTTTTAATTTATTTCCTACTAATAAGATGATCCCCGCACCAAAGGCTGAAACAATCAACATATTGACTATATCGCCTGCTCCAGCAATAACTATAGCTCCATCTCTAAGTACAATGGCTCCTGATGCAAATAATGTAGCCAGTCCCAAGGCAGCAGCTTGAATAGGATTAAATTTAAAATTTAACCCCACTAAAAAGCCTGAAACAAGCCCCATGCTTGCATTTGAGACGGATAACCCCCACGTTAAAGGAGCTAAGAAAGGCATACTTGGAATTAAAGCTTTAACGAGCTCTGAAAGTAAAGCACCCGGAATTAATACAACGACAGTACCAGTTGCAACACCGTTGAGTACATTCATAGCAAATTGTTTGGCAGATAATTTATTTTCCATAGCTTTTTCTCTATTGGTGTATACCATGGCCTAGTAATATCTCGCTAGCATCCATGATTGTTTCTGATAAACTTGGATGATTGTGTATAGTGAGAGTAATGTCTTCAGCTGTTAATAAGTTCTCAATAGCTAAAGTCACTTCACCAATTAATTCACTAACTCCAGGACCAACTAATTGAGCACCAATTAATTGATTGGTTTCTTTGTTAGAAATTAGGCGAACAAAACCTTCTGGCTCATTCATTGATAAGGCACGACCATTACTTGCAAATCTAAAAGTTGCAACTTTCGGTACGATTCCTTTTCCCTCCGCTTGCGTTTTAGTTAACCCTACGGTCGCAATTTCTGGTTGAGTGTAAGCTACTGTTGGAATAACTAGATAATCAGCAGCAACACCTTCTACACCAGAAATAGCCTCTGCGGCTACTTTTGCTTCGTATGATGCTTTATGTGCTAATGCAGGTCCTGCTGTGATATCACCAATAGCATAGATATGCTTTTGATTTGTTTGCATTTGTTCATTAACTGGGATCAATCCTTTTTCATCTAAATTAATACCAGATAATTCAATACTCATTTGATCTGTATTTGGACGACGACCAACTAAAACTGCAATCTTATCAGCGACAAGTTCTTCTTCTTTATCACCAACTTGATAGAATAAATGAAGACCTTTATCATCTTTTTCATAACGAGAAGCTTTAGCATTAGTTAAGATAGTTATATTTAATTTTTTAGCTTCTTCTAGAACTGGTTTAATTAAGTCTTTTTCAAAGTTATTTAATATACTTTCTTGACCTTCTAAAACAGTAACATGGCTACCTAAATTAGCATATGCCATTGCCAATTCCATTCCAACATAACCACCACCAATAACCGCTAATTCTTTTGGAATTTTACTTAAATTTAGCAGCCCTGTTGAATCTAGAATGTCATCATTAAATTGGAATGTCTTTAATTCAATTGGACGGCTTCCAACTGCTAAAATTGCATTTTTAAAACGATAGCCTTCGCCAAGACCATCTTTAGGCGTAACAAAAAGCGTATCTTTTGTAACAAAGTGAGCTTCACCCTCAATAATTGTTACTTTATTTTTTTTCAATAATGTTTTGATACCTGTTGTTAATTTAGAAACAACCTCATTATTTTTCCAATCTTGTGCTTTATAAAAATCTAATTTGCTGTCTCCCACAGTTAAACCAAATGGTTGTGGATGTTTAGTTTTGGCATACTCATGTCCAATATGAATCAATGCCTTAGAAGGAATACAACCTACATTAAGACATACACCACCAATATATTGTCTTTCAACAATAACTACTTTTTGGCCTAATTGTGCGGCTCTAATAGCCGCAACATATCCACCTGGGCCAGAACCAACAACAATGGTATCTACTTCATTTGTTAATCCACCAACAACCATGCTAACCTCCTTCTGCTAATAATAAATCTGGGTCACTGAGGTATTTTTTGAGAAGGTTAATTGCTTTTTGTGCATAAACTCCATCAATAGCTCTGTGATCAAAGGCAAATGAAATCTTCATGACTTGTTTAAGAATTGGATTACCTTCTTCATCAGGTAAAAATACTTTATCGATACGTCCTACATTTAAAATAGCAATTTCAGGTAAATTAATGATTGGAGTTGACCAAACACCTGCAGTAGCCGCAGCACCTACATTTGTAACAGAAATAGAACCTTTACCCATATCAGATGCTGCAATTTTTCCATCACGAGCTTTTTGAGCAATTTCTGAAATTTCTTTAGCAATATCGAATAAGCTCTTACGATCTGCATGACGAATCATTGGTACAACTAATCCTCTTGGAGTATCAGTTGCTACGCCAATATTGTAGTATTGATGGTAGCTAATTTCATTTTTACTCATATCAAGTGATGCATTGAGTTCTGGGAATTGTTTTAACATTCCAACTAATGCTTTCACTAAATATGGAGTAAATGTTAGTTTAATATCTCTTTCTGCAGCAAGGACTTTCATCTTATTACGATGTGCAACTAAAGCATCAACTTCAGCTTGATCAAATACGGTAACTTGAGCAACTTCAGTGCTACTCTTAGATAATGCATCAGCAATAGTACGGCGCATTGATGATAATTTTTCAACCACTTCAGGATATTCTTCGCCTGACACCACTTTTTGAGTACTTGCTGTAGATGCTTGTTCAGATTTAGCTTCATCTTTAGCTGCTATTGCTGGAACTGATGGACCATGAGCTAAGAAGTTATCTATATCTTCCATAGTAACTTTGCCATGATTTCCTGTACCTTGAATTGAACGGATATCAACACCTTTTGAGCGAGCATAGCGTCTAACTCTTGGTACAGCTAATGTACGAACATCAACACTATTATCAATTTCTTTAACGACAACTTCTGGTGCTACATCTGTACTTGGAGCTTCTGTCGCTTTTTCTTCAGTTGTTGTTACAGATTCTGCTTTTGCAGGTTTAGCTGCTGGAGTTGAAGCACCACTACTAGCTAAATAAGATTTTAATTCTTCTTCTGTTTCTGCGATATCAGCAATAGGCTCACCAACAATACCTGTGTCACCAGCTTCAACATAAATTTTTGCTAAATAACCAGTAATTGGACTTGGTAATTCAACTACTGCTTTATCACTTTCAATCTCTAATAAAGTTTGATCTTCGGTAATTTTATCTCCGACTTTTGCAGCCCAAGACATAATGGCACTTTCATGCGTTCCCTCACCTGAATCCGGTAAAATATATTGATACATTCTGTGTTCTCCTAAAATTCTACAATTTCTTTTACTTTAGCAACGATATCTTCTGTGCTTGGCAACCATGCTTCTTCAGCTAAACCGAATGGGAATGTGCTATCTGGCGCTGTTACACGTGAAACTGGTGCATCTAAATTCATGAAATAACGTTCTGCAATTTCAGACATAACTTGACCTGCTGTACCTGCTTGACGTTGTGCTTCTTGAAGAACAATTACACGATGAGTTTTTTTGATTGATTTGCCAATAGTTTCATAATCAACTGGTGAAACAGTTCTAAGATCAATAATTTCTGTATTGATTCCTTCTTTTTCTAATTGTTCTGCAGCTTTAATAGCTAGAGGAATCATTAACCCGTAACCGATTAAAGTAATATCTTTACCTTCACGAACAACGTTAGCCTTATCTAAAGGTACAGTATAATAACCATCAGGAACTTCATCTTTCACAGTACGATATAAACGAAGGTGTTCTAGGAAAAAGACAGGATCTTCAGATTCAATTGCAGATAATAATAACCCCTTTGCATCATAAGCAGATGATGGGATAACAACTCGCAAACCAGGGATTTGAGCTAACATGCCTTCTAAGCTATCAGAGTGCATTTCTGGGGTATGAACACCACCACCATAAGGTGCACGAATAACAATTGGTGCTTTTCGAGTCCCACCAGTACGATAACGTTGACGAGGAATTTGAACAATTAAGGCATCCATTGCTTCTACGATAAAGCCTGAAAATTGTATTTCTGGAAGAGGTAGAAAACCTTCTTGAGCAAGACCTACAGACATATGAAGAATTCCGGACTCGGCTAAAGGTGTATCAAAAACACGTTTTTCACCAAATTCATCTTGTAAACCTGTAGTAATACGGAATACGCCACCATTTTTACCAACATCTTCACCAAAAATTAATGCATTATCGTGTTTTTTCATGGCTTCTCTTAAGCCTTCAGTAACGGCTTGTGCTAATGTAAGAACTGACATATTAGTTTTCCTCCTTAGCTTCGTAGTAGGCAATTTGTTCTTTAATATTTTGTGGTTGATCTGCATACATAAATTTCAAGAAATCAGAAATTTTTTGAGGAGAAGTTTTTGCCATTTCTGATAATGCATCTTTAGCTTGGTTTTTAACATCTTCATAAATAGTATCTACTTTTTCTTGACTCCATAATCCTTTTTTAATGAGATAATTTCCAAGACGGATTAGAGGATCTTTTTTGCGCCATTCTTCTACTTCAGATTCATCCCTATAACGTTTAGGATCATCTGACATTGTGTGAGGTCCAAAACGGTAAGTTACATTTTCGATAACGATAGGACCATGCTCAATTGCATATTCACGTGCTTTTTTAACGGTATAGTAAACAGCAATTGGATCCATACCATCTACACGAACAGCTGGTATACCTGCTGCTACCGCTTTTTGTGCAAGAGTTACTGCTTTTGTTTGTTTTGTAGTTGGTACTGAGATTCCATAACCATTATTCTGAACTACTATTACTAATTGAGCATCAAATACGCCTGCAAAATTAATAGCTTCATAAAAATCACCTTGCGAAGTAGCTGAGTCTCCCATGAGTGCTAATGCGATTTGTTTTTCTCCTTTCATGCGCTTACCAATACCATTTCCTAATGCTTGAATGGCTGTGCCACCCACAATAACATTTGGAGAATACATATTTAGATCATCTGGATATTGGTTACCTGCAAAATGACCTTTCCACCAAAGGAATGCGTGGGTTAAAGTCATACCAAATCTAACACCCACTAAAACATCACGATAAGTTGGAGCAAAAACATCTTTTTTATCTAATGCTAGAACAGAGCCGTACTGACTTGCTTCTTGTCCACCACCTGGAGCATAGTTACTTAAAGCACCTTGACGATTTAACAAAGTGATACGTTCATCCATTGCTCGACCCCAAGTAATTGTTTCCATTAATGTAACTAATTCTTGATCTGTTAAATCTTTTATTGCATCTTTATCAACAACCTTTCCTTTTTCATCTAAAACTTGATACATAGGAAAATTGTCACCGTATGATGCTGTTATTTCAGTAAAATTTAAGTTACTAATTTTCACGGCAGTCTCCTCTTATTTACTTATAAAATATTAGTGTTACAGCGATAGTATTAATTTATCTTTAACAAGTAAACTTCTTATTTCTTATATCACTATAAGGAAAAATTTTATTTAAATTATATGTAGATATATAATTTAAACTAAATATTTAATTTTTTAATTAAAATATATTAAATATTGATAGTTAAATATAATTCAAATTAATTTAAATAATAAATTAATTATATAAAATAGAGTATATTAAATATTTTTAGAGGAATTTTATATAAAAACTATGGAAGTAATAATATTCGTTTTCTCTGATATTTTGAGAGATAGGACTAGTAAAGGTTACAATACACTACTATGTATAAAAGGACACTATAT
>NZ_JARIDQ010000079.1 GCF_029256985.1 Otariodibacter sp.
ATTATTTATGTCGGAAAAGCGAAGGATCTTAAAAAACGCTTATCAAGTTATTTTCGAACCAATTTATCTAGTCGAAAAACAGAAGCATTGGTTGCCCATATAGCTCATATTGAAACCACCATTACCCATTCAGAAACAGAAGCTTTATTACTTGAACATAACTATATTAAGCAAAACCAACCTCGTTATAATGTTTTATTGCGAGATGATAAATCTTATCCGTATATTTTACTTTCAAAACATAAGCATCCAAGATTAAGTAGTTTTCGAGGAAGTAAAAAGGTTGCTGGCGAATATTTTGGACCTTATCCAAATGTTACAGCAGTAAGAGAAACGTTGAATTTATTACAGAAAATATTTCCTATTCGTCAATGTGAAGACTCATACTATAAAAATCGATCTCGCCCTTGTTTACAATATCAGATTGGACGTTGTTTAGCCCCTTGTGTTGAAGGTTATTATTCTCAAGAGGAATATGATCAACAGGTGCAATTTGTACGATTATTTTTACAAGGCAAAGATCAACAAGTGATCGAGCATTTGATTAGTAAGATGGAAAAGTCTGCCGAAGCTTTAGATTTTGAAAGTGCAGCTCGTTTTCGTGATCAGATTCAGCAAGTTAGAGCAGTAACGGAGAAGCAGTTTGTTTCAAATGAACGCTTAGATGATCTTGATATTATTTCTATCGCTTATCAACACGGTATTGCTTGTGTGCATATTCTATTTGTACGACAAGGGAAAGTATTAGGAAATCGCAGTTATTTCCCTAAAGTGCCAAATCATACGGATGTGGCGGAATTAAGTGATACTTTTATCGGGCAATTCTATTTGCAGATGAATCAGCATCGTACTATTCCCAATCAAATTATTATCGATCATCCTGTGAGTGAAGCAGAATCTTTAGCAAAAGTCTTGGGTGAACAAGCAGGGCATAAAGTGGTTATTCAAGATAAAGTGCGAGGTGAAAAAAGTCGCTATCTTGCCTTAGCTCAAACTAATGCAATGGCAGCATTAATGTTGCAATTAAAGCAAGATTCTCGCATACAGGCACGTTACCAAGCTCTACAAAGTTTATTGGAATTACCTGAGATTAAACGTATGGAATGTTTCGATATTAGTCATACGATGGGGGAGCAAACAGTCGCCTCTTGCGTAGTCTTTGATGAAAATGGACCGCTTAAATCCGATTATCGCCGATTTAATATCGAAGGAATTACGGGCGGTGATGATTATGCCGCAATGGAACAGGCTCTTATTAAGCGTTACGATAAACCCTTACCACCTGAAAAAATCCCCGATATTATTTTTATTGATGGTGGGAAAGGGCAGCTCAACCGTGCATTAGCTACTTTTTCACAATTAAATGTGGATTGGGATAAGAGCAAGCCATTGTTAATTGGGGTATCTAAAGGGGTAGAACGTAAAGCGGGTTTAGAAACCTTGCTCATTAGTAAATGGGATAAAGAAATCAATCTCCCACCAGATAGCCTTGCATTGCATTTGATCCAACATATCCGAGATGAATCCCATAATCACGCCATCAGCGGACATCGCAAAAAACGTCAAAAAGCCTTCACTGAAAGTGGACTAGAATCCATTGCTGGTGTCGGTGCAAAACGTCGTCAAGCTCTATTAAAATATCTAGGCGGAATGCAAGGCGTTAAGTCCGCTACACTAGATGAAATTGCATCAGTCCCCGGTATTTCAAAAGCCCTTGCAGAAGTAATTTTCGATACCTTGCAGAATGGGTAAAAATACAAATTTGTATTTTTTATAAACTTTACTTATTTAATGTAAGATACTATTATTTAAAGCATAAATAATATTTTATTTCATTAGATAGGACTGTTTTATGAGTGATCAAACAAACACCTTTAACGCAAATCAGATAGCGTGTTATTCGCTTTTGTCGTCAAAAGACATTGCCTTGTACGAAAGAGATAAAATATTTAGGAATGTAAGACCTTTTAATTTTTTTATTTGAATATAATTTTATTTTTTTATAGAATGGAAACTCTGTCTTGTTTTTAATAAAATAAAGGAAAAACTATGAAAAAATTATTGAGTGTTTTATTACTCTCAGTTGCATCTATGTCAGCAAATGCAACTGTTATGACAAATTCATCTACTGATGAATTAACAAAAATTGCTTATGCATGTGAAAATAAAGATGCAATGGAAGTGGTATTTGTGAATACCAGCAAAGATTCTTATGCAATTATTGTTGATACTGATGAAATGATTCCGATGAAAATACAAAAATCAGCTTCAGGTGCAATTTATAAAGCAATTAGTCCTGATTATAATCTTGCTCTATATACAAAAGGTAAAGAAGCAACTTTAATGGCTGGTAATGAGACATTAAAGAGTTGTGTAACTGAATAATTTATAAAGATTAATAGTTGTCTATACTAATAGACAATATAAAGGTAGGCTCAATTTTAAAAGATTGAGCCTTTTTGTTATTCATCTAAAACAATGAGATCAGGGAATATTGAGAAGCTTTGCTCTTTAACAGTTGTTTGAAAATCATTGATATAAGCCGTGTTTGCATCACTTTCTCTCATCGCTCCATAAAGATTATTATATAACCCGTTTTCAGTAATACGCTTGATAACAATGTAATCTTTTTCAAGATAAGGTTTTATAGCCCAGTAAGGTAATACAGTAATTCCTTTTTTACTTGCCACAAGCTGAAGAATTGCTGTTGTTAATTCACTTAATCTTCGCTTTGGATTGATTTTATTGGGGATAAGCAACCGCTTAAAAATATCAAGCATATTATCAGGCACAGGATGAGTAATTAGTATTTCATCTTTAAAATCTTCAGCTTCCCAAATTGATTTATTTGCTAGATGATGATCTTTGGCACAAACGCCAACTATTTCATAAGAAAATAGTGGTTTATGGATGATTCTATCAGAATTTTCAATTTCTGAGACAGTAATCCAATCGGCATGATTACTGAGTAGTAAACTATGTAAATTCGTTTCATATCTTTGCACGATATCTAAGTCAATTAGAGGCCAATCTTCACGGAATTTATCCATTGATGGTATTAACCAATCAAAATGGCTTTGTGATTCTGTTGCAATACGCAACTCACCTGAATTTCCTTGCTTTGCTGAAAGTAAATCACGTTCAGCATCTATTACTTTAGGTAGGATTTCATTTGCCAACTTAACAAGTCGTTCACCAGCTGGTGTAAATTGTAAGGGTTGCGTTTTTCGTTCAAATAAAGCTAAACCATATTGATCTTCTAACATCTTCATCTGATGAGAAAGAGCCGATTGGGTTAAATAAACTCGTTTTGCAGCAAGGGAGATATTACCACTTTCTTTTAGTGCAAGAAGTGTTCTTAGATGTCGAAGTTCTAGATATATTGGTTTCATAGTAATCAGTTTATTTATATAACTGTAGTGTAAAATTCCAGTATTTATTGAGATATAGTATAAGCGGAATTTTATATTATGAAAATCATTATCAATAAAGTGATAGATAAAATATATTAGGAGGGAAATATCGCCCCCATGTTTATTTGGGGGCATCGGATACTATTGAGTTTGTTGAAACATCATAAAGCCAATTCGGTGTCGACTAAGAATACGACGTTTCATACGATAAATGCGTAAAATACGACGTGGTTTTTTACTATATAGGCGCTTTCTCCGTTGTAGTTTTTTATACATGTTATCTCCTTTTATTCTTCTGATTTTTTTTCTTTTGTTGTTGTTCTTAAATTTTCATTTGATATATTTTGATCTTTCTCTACTGTATTTTCTGTTGATTCCTCTTTTCTTACTGTATTTTCTGTTGATTTCTCTTTTCTTACTGTATTTTCTGTTGATTCCTCTTTTCTTACTGTATTTTCTGTTGATTCCTCTTTTCTTACTGTATTTTCTGTTGATTCCTCTTTTCTTACTGTATTTTCTGTTGATTCCTCTTTTCTTATTGTATTTTCTGTTGATTCCTCTTTTTGTTCTGTAATTCGTTGGTAATTAATTAAACTATAATAATATCGACGGATATTTTCAACGTAGCTAAATGCTTCGAATCCTCTTGCATATCCATATTTTAGGTTCTTGTAGTAACGCTTTTCTGCTAATAATGGTAAATATTTTTTTACATCTAGCCAACTATTTGGATCGCCTCCAAGTTGTTTAGTAAGACGACGTAAATCAATTAAATGTCCTAATCCCATGTTGTAAGCAGTTAGAGCAAACCATATACGTTCAGATTGTGGAATCGTTTCTGGAAGTTGATTTATTAAATATTGTAAATATTCTGAGCCTGCTTTTATACTTTGCTCAGGATTAATTCGATTAGTTACACCCATTCTTTCAGCCGTATCTCGAGTTAACATCATCATCCCTCTTACGCCAGTTGGAGAGGTAGCAGATGGATCCCATCGTGATTCTTGGTAGGCAATAGCCGCTAACATTTGCCACTCTAAATCTCCTTTATATTTTTCAAATAAAGGTTTGTATTTAGGTAGTGTTGTTCTAATGGATTTCAGGTAACTCTGTGTATCTACATAATCAAAACTAGATAGTTGACTAAAATACTTTTCTTCAATTTGAGAAATAAGTCCAGTTTCATTTGCTTGATTCATAAATTCGAGTACAGAGGCTTGCAATTCACTAAAAGTACTATTTTGTAGATACCAAACTGCAGGTGTTTCGTCGGTTAAATCAAACCCTACAGCAATATTAGGTTTAATCTGTTGAGCAGATGAAATATCGACAGAAACTGCAACAGTATAAGGAATTTTACCTTCAGCAACTTGTAATAATAATTCTTCTTGTGTAAATTTATCGGTTACAGTCCATTTTAAATTAGGGTATATTTTAGCTAGTTTTTGTAAAATAGGGATAACTGCTGAACCATTTGCAATAACTAAATTAGAAGAGAGATCTTCAATTTTATAAGGTCTTTGAGCTCCTTTTTTATAAACAACTTGCCATGAGGCCCAATAGTAAGATGGGCCTATCTGAAACTTTTCTATTTGATCTGGGGAGTAGAGTAGTCCTGCTGCAGCAATATCAATTTTGTTTTGTTCTAAAGCGTTGAATAAGGCTTCGCTAGTGTCAAAAGATTCTTCTTTGAGTTTCACACCTAAAAAATCAGCAAAAGCACTTGCTAAGTCATATTCTATACCCGCTTTACCTTGTGAGCCCACAAAATAGGATAGAGGATGATTGATCATTCCAAATCTAATAGTCTTTGATTGCTGAATTTGGGTATAACGATTATGTTCCATCTGCATTGCCGTTTGCCATGGGGATGTCATATCCCATGCCCATAGAACCAATGCTATCCCAATAATTAATCGAATGGTTAAACCTTTCAATGTGCCTCTCTTCTATAAAAATTGTCATTTTAAAGTGTATAGTAAACTGTAATTAAGATCAAAATGAAGGTAATAAACTCACTTGAGGATTATAAGTTTAATCTATTAAGAAACCACCACTTTGATGAGCCCACAATTTCGCATAAACGCCATTAAGTTTAAGAAGTTCATTGTGCGTGCCCTGTTCGACAATTTCACCATGATCCATCACAATTAAGCGATCCATTGCCATAATGGTTGAAAGTCGATGAGCAATCGCTAGTACAGTTTTCCCTTTCATTAACTCTGTTAGGTTTTCTTGAATAGCAACCTCAACCTCTGAATCTAAAGCACTGGTTGCTTCATCCAATAATAATATTGGAGCATTTTTTAGCATAACTCTTGCAATAGCGATACGTTGACGTTGTCCGCCTGAGAGTTTAACCCCTCTCTCACCCACATGAGCAGCTAATCCTGTTCTACCTTTAGAATCAGAAAGATGTTCGATAAAATCAGCAGCGGAAGCTGTTTCAATTGCTTTGAGAATTTCTTCTTCGGTTGCTTCTGGGCGACTATAAGTCAGATTTTCTTTAATTGAACGATGTAATAATGAAGTATCTTGTGTAACTAACCCAATATTTTCCCGTAGACTTTCTTGAGTAACATCTTTAATATTCTGTCCATCAATTTCAATTTGTCCTGATTGAATATCGTAAAAGCGTAGTAAAAGATTTGTAAGGGTAGATTTACCTGCGCCACTTCGCCCTACTAGTCCTACCTTTTCTCCTGCTCTAATATGTAGATTAAATTCATTTAATAACGGTTTTTTTTCATCATAAGCAAAATTAACTTGATTGAAACGAATATCACCAGTTGTAACTTTTAATAATTCTGCATTGGGTTTATCAACAATGGTGTATGGTTTAGATAGCATATCCATTCCATCTTGTACCGTACCGATATGTTCAAATAATCGCGCAAACTCCCACATAATACGTTGAGCTAGTGATTTTAAACGAAGAGCTAGAGCTAATGATGTGGTAATTGCTCCTGCACTTACTAAGCTATTTGACCATAGGAATAAGCCAATCACAGACGATAAAGTGAGTAGAAGTAAGGCATTACAGTAAATTACTGTATCGATCATGGTGACTAATCTCATCTGTTGATGTACTGTCACCATAAATTCTTGCATGGAATCTTTTACATAATCTGTTTCACGATTACCATGTGAAAAGAGTTTTATGGTAGATATATTGGAATAAGCGTCAGTAATACGGCCTGTCATAAGACTACGAGCATTTGACTGTGTTTGAGAAGCTTTGGCTAAGCGTGGAATAAAATATCGCATACTGATAACCAAAATAATTATCCATAGTACAAATGGGATAAGTAATAATGTATCGAATTGAACAAGGATAATACTTGAGGTAATAAAATATACAGCCATATAGACTATAATTTCGATAAATGTCATGACGACATCTCGAGTAGATAGTGCCGTCTGCATTACTTTCGATGATATTCTTCCTGCAAATTCATCTTGATAGAATTTCATACTTTGCCCAAGCATTAGACGATGAAAATTCCAACGTAATCGCATCGGGTAAACACCTTGCATTGTTTGAAAACGAATACTTGAATATAAAAAAGTGATAACGGCACCGACGATTGCAACGGTAATCATCCACAGCATACTTCCCCATTTTTCAGAGAATAAAGTTTGTGGTGAGTATTTTGAAATCCAATCGACAATTTCTCCAATAAATTGGAATAATACAGCATCGATAATTCCAACTAACATACTGAGAATAACCGCAACAAGGATATATTTGCGTAGCCCTTGTGTGGTAGTCCAAATGAATGAAATTAATTTAGCTTTTGGTGTTTGAGGTAATTCTACAGGGTAAGGATCAATTCGAGTTTCAAACCATTCAAATAGTTGTTTTAACATAATTTTCTCCAAAAATACAAGCGGTGAGATCATGATTAAAATTTGCAAATTTAATCGCTGATCTCACCGCTTTGATGAAGTTTATTTATGGATTTAGTAATTCTTCATCAAGGGTTAAATCTTTATTGTAGTTAATACTGATAGATTGCTTAAGTATATTGTGTGCAATTTTGTGTGCTTCTGCTAAAGAGTGTTCTTCATAAGAACCGCATTGATATTTATTGAGTTCTGGAATTTTTGACTCATCAGGTACTTTATTTAATACGTCTTCCATCGAGTTTTTCCATGCCTCTGCAACTTGTTCTTCTGTTGGTGTACCAATCAGAGACATATAGAATCCAGTACGACATCCCATTGGTGAAATATCAATGATCTCAACGCTCTCACTATTTAAATGATCACGCATAAAGCCTGCAAAAAGGTGTTCCATTGTATGAATTCCTTTTGGCGGTAATGCATCAATATTTGGGCGACAAAAACGTAAGTCGAATACAGTAATAGTATCACCTTTTGGAGTTTCTATTGTTTTTGCTACACGCACAGCGGGCGCTTTCATTACTGTATGATCAACTTTAAAACTATCTAATAAAGGCATTAACCTTACTCCTTAATAAATATAAAAATTATTCCGCAATTCCTTGGCTCCATTTTAGAGCATTGTTTGGGGCGGTACGTTGTAAACGGAAGTGGCGATTTGCTTCTGCTTGTGGTTGTACAATCTTACCTGATGGAGTAGAGAATGCAATGCCCCCATTTAATAATTGAGACATCGTACCGGAGTTAATGGTTGCACCATTGAGCCCTACACTCATGCTATAGCCAGAAGATGTCCAGAATTGAGAATTCTTACGCACTAAATGACGATAAGATGGATTAATTTGTAGATGAATGAATACTCGATCAGCTAATTCGCTTAGAGTAAGTTTTTCCACTACACCCACTTGCATTCCTCGATAGAGTACAGGTGCATCTGGTGTAATACCATCAGCATCGCTCGTTTCAACAATAATTGGAAAACCATTATGTATAGTTGTTGATGTTGCACTAGATCCTGTTAAAGAGAATTGTGCTTTATATTTTCCATTACCAGGTTCTACTTCGATATAGTTTTGTAGTAAAGCATTTAAATTTTTAATACCAGTAGTATTAATTTCAGGTGAAATCGCTTTAAATTTGCTCCCTGATTTTGCAACCATATTGTAGTATTGACTATGAATAAATGCATTTAATTTGATTTGTTTTTTTGTGTTATCCAGTTTAAGAGCTTCAACAGTTCCAATAGTTAACCCCATATATTTTATAGGCATCCCTTCACTTAAATTTGTTGCATCTTTAGCAATAATAGTGATATAGGTATTACCAGAGTGTGCTTTTTCAAAATCAGAGTAGAGAGTTAGATTATTTTTAGATCCTCCATTATCAAAGCTAATAGCGCCTTTTAACGTTCTCATAATCGGTGATGTTTGTAAACTTAACCCACTTGTTGATACATCAACTTTTACGGCAGGCTCAATCCAAAAACGGCTTGTATTACTTAAAAGATGTTGATATTGAGGTTGTACAAAGAGATCAACCTTAAATTTGTCTTTTTGAGGATGAATAGCTAAAACCTCACCAACTTGGAATTGTCTATAAAGTAATACTGACCCTTTATCAATACCAGATAAGTCTTTTGCTGAAAGAGTTATTGTTGCTTGTTTTTTATCATCAGTTAAACCGCTTATTGCACTTTCTACATTTTTATAGAGAGGATACTTTTGCTTGATTTGTCCTGTTGGCTTACCTTCAAGTAGACGAATCCCACCTTGCAACCAGTTAGAGGGGGAGCCTGCATTAATATTCATTCCATCTAACCCGATAGAAACATCAAGATTAGATATGGCGATAAATTTACTATTTTCTCCAACTAAGTGTCGATATTCAGGAAAAATAATTGCACTAAAATTGACATTTTCAATCGTTAATTCTCGTTTGAGGATTTCACCAATTTGTACATCGTTATAATAAATTCCTTGCCCTTGCTCTACACCATAGGATTGAGGTGCAACTAATGTAAATACTTCTGTATTCGGTCTATTGAGTAAGTAATCTGATTCTTTTTGTACATTAAAGTTGAGGCTATGTTCATCAGATTTACCTGGGATTAGCTCAAAATAATTTCCTCGAAAGAGCTCACTAAATTTAGTTAGTTGAGACTTATTGAGTGAAAATATGGGTTCTTTTAGTAAAATAATTGAATCAGAACGTAATAAATCCTGATAATTTGGGTCAATTAATAAAGTCCCATTTAGTGTTGATGAAGTTGATAAATTTTCCGAACTAGAAGAGGACTCTATCTCAGAAAGAACTCCAATTTGAGTACCTTGATAAAATAAAGCTGTCTTATTTGCTTGAATATTGGCAGATATCGGTAGGGTAACTTTGATTTCTGTACCTCGTTTTGCTGTTTTTAAGCTACTATAAAGAGGATAAACTTCTCCTTGTATTGCAGGATCAGAATTTTGCGGTGAATCAAAAGCAACGGAGCCTTGAATAAAAGACATTAAACTATCTACTTCAATAGTAATGCCTGTTGGGAAATTTAAATCAGCTCGAATACCACTTGTATTCCAAAATCTACTATCTTTTTTAACAAGATGAGTATATTTTTTATTGATAACAATATCAATTTCTACCTTATTTTGGTCAGAAATAAAATGATAGTCAGCAACAGTTCCTACAGGTACTTTCCTAAAATAAACGTTAGCACCAATAGAAATTGATCCTAAATCATCTGCGACTAATTTTACCATCAAATCACCATCAGTAACAGGAACTAGAGGTGGTTCATCTTCAGCTTGAAAATTATATTTGTTATTGCCATTGCCAGGTAATAATGTAATATAATTCCCAGAAACAAGAGCATCAATACCAGAAATACCAGCTAAAGAAGCACTCGGTTGAACTAACCAAAATTTTGTACCTTCACGTAAGACTGATGTAGCTTCAGGATTTATCTCGGCAGTAACTTCAATTTCTTTAAGATCATCTACAAATGCAATTTTTTTAACTACACCTATTTGTAATCCTTGGTAGCGAATCATCGTTTTACCAGCTTCAATTCCTGCACCATTTTGAAAACGAATCGTAATATTTTCACCCGTTTCCTTTAGAATCTGAAAAAAGAGAACAATACCAATGATAAAAGCAATCAACGGTAGTATCCAAAAAGGTGAGATTCTACGAGGTTGCCTTACTTTTGCTGGTAGAGGGGAGTTTTGTTCGGTCATAAGGAATCACTTGTATATATAAATTTATAAACATAAGCGGTGGGATCTTACAAAAAATTGTTAAAATCTCACCGCTTGCTTTTTTCTAAAATGAATAAAAAGAATAGAATTTAGCTTTTATCTTTCTCATCACATGATTGTATATTACTACATTTTCCATAAAGATAAAGACTGTGATTAGATAGTTCAATACCATGTTGTTGACTAATTTCACGTTGTCTTTTTTCCATTTCAGTATCTTTAAATTCGAATACCTTTCCACAATCTATACATATAATGTGGTCATGCTCATGATTAAAGTTTAACTCATAAACAGCTTTATTTGAATCAAAATTATGGCGGGTAAGAATACCTACTTCTTCAAATTGGTTTAACACACGATAAACTGTAGCTAAGCCTATTTCAGAGTGTTTTTCTAGAAGTAATTTATAAATGTCTTCTGCAGAAAAATGTTGTATTTCTTTGCGTGTTGTTTGCATTAGTTCAAGAATAGTCAAGCGTGGTTCAGTAACTTTTAAACCCACTTTCTTAAGTAGCTTTATATTTTCATTAGACATTTTATCTCTCCTGTACTAATTATTTGCACTCTTGTTGTGAGTACTAAACTAATTCAGCTAAATACATTTCATCAAAAATTTGTTTACACCAACGATTAACCCGATCTTCAGTTAATTCTGGCTGTCTATCTTCATCAATACATAATCCAACAAATGTATTTTCATCAACAAGAGCTTGAGATGCCTCAAATGAATAACCTTCTGTTGGCCAATGCCCTACAATCACAGCGCCATTTGGTTCAATTACATCACGGACTGTACCCATTGCATCACAGAAATATTCTGCATAATCTTCTTGGTCACCACAGCCAAAAATACCAACTACTTTGCCAGAAAAATCAATTTCTTTTAATGTTGGCATAAAATCATCCCAATCTGCTTGAGACTCTCCGTAGTACCAAGTCGGAATACCGATGAGTAAAAAATCATAAGCTTCAATATCTTCCTTTGTACTTTTGGCGATATCTCGAATATCGACAAGTGATTCTCCAATTTGTTTTTGAATCATTTTAGAAATATTTTCAGTGTTTCCAGTATCAGAACCGTAAAATAAACCAACAGCTGCCATTTGACTTACCTATTTTTCGTTTAAAATATAATGAATTAATGATTATTTATATATTCACTTAAGATGCGTTCAATTAATTGTCCGCGAGACAAACCTTTATTAATAGCCTGTTCTTCCAATTTTTGCACGAGATCCGAATGTAGTTTTAACTCCACGCGTCTCAACCCTGACGAACGATCTCGTTTTAGCTGATTACGTTTATTAATTCGGATTTGTTGTTCTCGGCTAAGAGGATTAGTGCGAGGTCGCCCAACTCTTGGCATGTTCGCGAATAGATCAATTGTAATACAATCTGAGTCTTGTTTTGCCATACAAACTAATTTCTGGGCTAGGTATTTTTATTCTTTTATTTACATCTAAATGAGAATGATATACCACTTTATAAAGCTCAACTATACCACACTCTTAAGATATTGAAAATGGGGAGAGTAGAACCTTTGTGAAAGATTAAAACTATTTATTTAATTATCATTTGCAATAATTTTATTCAGCAATATCTGCAAAATCCGCTCGCAAAATTTGGGCAATTGCATTGGCAACAAGTTCTATATCAAGTCCTCTTTTTCCTCCAGAAACAAAAATCGTTTCAAATTGAGTTGCTGAACTATCAATAATAGTAGGCAGTAACTTTTTTTGCCCGAGAGGACTAATTCCACCAACTAAATAACCAGTAGATTTTTGGGCAACATCTTTGTCTGCCATTTCGACTTTTTTTACTTCAAGTGCGTGTGCTGCTCGTTTTAAATTTAACATCTTAGATACAGGCAATACCATTACAGCTAATTTTTTCTGATCGCCATTTTGTGCAACCAATAGTGTTTTAAATACCTGATCAGGATTAAGTCCTAATTTATCCACCGCTTCTTGTCCAAAATTCGTATTTTGCGGGTCGTGCTCATAAGGATGTAATGTGAATGGAATTTTCTGTTTTTTAAGAAGATTAATTGCAGGAGTCATGGTTTTTCCTTTTTCAAAAAGCTTAAATAAGAGTAGAATTCACCCTTTATTTTTACAAGAGAAGAGTAGAATGGCAAATATTCATTTAGCGATTGCTTCAGATTTTTTATTAGCAGAAAAAATATTGGATATTTTGGAGACAAATGATCTAGAGATTGATACGGTTAGTGCCGTAGAATTAGACAGTTTTGGAGAGGAACATTCATTACGCTTTGGAACTAAAGCTGTAGAGCAAATCGCATTGGACGAGGTGGACTGGAGTCAATTTAGCCACGTACTATTTGCAGGGAAAATGACCCAAGCTGAACATTTGGCAAAAGCAGTTCAAGCAGGTTGTATTATTTTAGATTTATATGGCATTTCTGCCTTAATTGGTGATGTGCCAGTGGTTGTACCGGGTGTGAATGATGAAACGATTGTTAATTTACGTGAGCGTAATATCGTGGCACTAGCGAACCCACAAATTAGCCAATTAGCATTAGCAATTAAACCACTTTTAACTCAGCCAATTGACAATATCTTTGTGACTTCGTTATTGCCATCTGCTTACTTCGGTGATGAAAAAGTACGTGAATTAGCAGGACAAACGGCTCAATTATTAAATGGTATTCCGCTAGATGATGATAAACCGAGAGTCGCATTTGATACTGTACCTGCGAATGTGCAAGGTGATGAGGCTCAATTACCTTTCTCTCGAGCATTTGAATTACAACTTGCAAAAGTTTTACCAAATCTGACCGCTAGTGTGACTTTTCATTCTGTTCAAGTTCCTGTTTTTTACGGCAGTGCTCAAATGGTATCAATTCAATCATCTTACCAATTAGATGCTGTTGCATTGAGCGAATCTTGGCAACAAACAGACTGGATTGAGTTTCATGAGTCAGATGTGGTAACGCCTGTTAAAAATGGCGAACATAGTGAAGAAAATAACAGTAACGTGTTACAAATTAGTCAATTACTGGATAAAGATGAAAATAGCTTGCAGTTTTGGTCTGTGGCGGACGAACAACGTTTTAGTATGGCATTCCTTGCAGTCGCATTACTTGAGCGTGTTTTAGATTATTAAGTTTTATAAGATTTCCTTTTAATTAACCTTAGAGAATATTGTTATGTTAGAAAAACTTTTCCAGATCAAACAAAAGGGCAGTTCAGTTAAGACTGAGATTGTTGCTGGAATTACCACCTTCTTTACGATGGTATATATCGTATTTGTTAACCCATCTATTCTTGGCGTAGCAGGAATGGATACTCAAGTTGTTTTTGTGACGACTTGTTTGATAGCTGCATTTGGTACTATTGCGATGGGATTATTCAGTAATTTACCGATCGCACTTGCTCCGGCAATGGGGTTGAATGCATTCTTTGCTTTCGTAGTGGTTCAAAAACTGGGTTACTCTTGGCAGACAGGTATGGGAGCAATTTTTCTAGGTTCAGTTGGCTTATTTATCCTTACTGTACTACAAATCCGTTATTGGTTTATGTCGGCAATTCCACTTGGCTTACGTGTCGGTATTGGAGCAGGGATCGGCTTATTTATTGCGTTGATTGGCTTTAAAAATATGGGACTTGTGGTTGCTAATCCAGAAACCTTAGTCGCATTAGGCGATTTACACGATCCTAAAGTACTAATGGGAATTTTAGGCTTTTTCATTATTGTGATTTTAGCTGCAAGAGGTGTGTATTCAGGCGTGCTAGTGTCTATCGTCGTGATTACGGCGCTTGCATTAGCTTTTGATCCTGCGGTTACTTTTAATGGAATTGTATCTTTCCCACCAAGTTTAGAGGCGGTTGTAGGGCAAGTGGATGTTGCTGGGGCTTTTGATACGGCATTACTGGGTATTATCTTTTCTTTTATGTTGGTCAACTTATTTGACTCATCAGGCACATTAATTGCCGTAACCAACAAGGCAGGCTTTACTGATGAAAAAGGTCGTTTCCCAAGAATGAAACAAGCACTTTATGTGGATAGTGTGAGTGCAATGGTTGGGTCTTATATGGGAACTTCTGCAATCAGTACCTACATTGAAAGTGGTTCAGGTGTTTCAGTTGGCGGACGTACAGGCTTTACGGCTGTCGTAGTTGGTATCTTATTCTTATTAACCATTTTCTTCTCGCCATTAGCGGGGCTAGTACCAGCTTACGCAACCGCAGGTGCATTGATTTTCGTTGGTATTTTAATGGCATCAAGCCTAATCGAAGTAAAATGGGATGATTTAACGGAAGCAACACCAGCATTCATTACCACTGCAATGATGCCATTCACTTATTCAATCACAGAAGGTATTGCATTTGGGTTTATTAGCTACTGCCTAATGAAAATTGGTACAGGTAGATTTAAAGAAATTAATGCACCAGTTGCTGCGGTTTCTTTACTCTTCATTGCTAAATTTATTTGGGTTGGCTAAGCCAAATTGTTGTAAATAAGAGAAGCGGTAACTTTCGTCTATTATTTTGCAAAATATGGATAGGAAGTTACCGCTTTAATATGACTTTTAAATTTATCCTAAAATACACATTTTTTTAACAATATTAACTATTTATATTCAAAATATTCTTTAATCAACACCTCCTAATATAACAAAGTTGATTATTATCAAAAATTAGATTAATACATAAAAAAAAGTTCGAAAAAGAAAATTATATGAATATAATGCAGTAAAAAATGTTTGCTAATAAACGTTTTTTGATTTTTTGTTTGTTATCAACCAATTTGTGATTTTGCATATGAACTTTGACCGTATCAATATAACTGATCATCTAAAAATATCTCAGATAGAAAGTTTCCTTCATAGAAATAATCTTAGCCTAGATATGTCGATTATTGAGTTTATAGTTGCCTATGATGATAACTATAATATTATTGCTTGTGGGGGAGTTGCACCTAATATTATAAAGTGTGTGGCTATTGATAAATCATATCGTGGTCAATGTTTAGCGCTTACACTCATTACAGAAGTAATTAATTTAGCTTATGATTTAGGTTATTCAGAGCTATTCATTTTTACTAAACCAGAGTATGAACAATTATTCAAACAATGTGGTTTTTTCTTAATATCATCAGCATATCCGAACGCTATATTGCTAGAAAACAGTAAAAATAGATTAAAAGAGCAATGTGAAAAGTGGAAAAAATTAAGAGTTGATGGAAAAAAAATTGGTTCAATAGTAATGAATGCAAATCCATTTACATTAGGTCACAGATATTTAATTGAACAATCTTTAAAAATGTGTGATCACTTACATGTGTTTGTTCTTCAAGAAGATGCTTCAATGTTTTCCTATCAAGATCGTTTAGCTTTAGTAAAACAAGGTGTACAAGATTTGAAGAATGTATCTGTGCATAACAGTTCTCCATATATCATATCAAAAGCAACTTTTCCTGATTATTTTATAAAAGATAAAAAAATTTTAGAAAATACTTATTTAGAAATTGATTTAAAAATATTTAGAAAGTTTATTGCTCCATCTCTTGGAATAACTCATAGATTTGTTGGTACAGAACCTATTTGCCCTGTGACATCAGAATATAACAAAAATATGTTTTATTGGTTACAAGATGCGGATATGGATGCCCCACCTATTAATGTTATAGAGTTTGAGAGAAAGAATTACCATCAAAAACCAATATCAGCATCATTAGTAAGATCTCTTTTACAGAGAAAGAGTTATAAGGAGCTTTTAAATTATGTACCTAGTAGCACTTTCTCTTTCTTAAGAGAAAATATGTTTGTGTAGTCAAATAAGGGAAGTCAATGAAATGAAAGTAGTAAAGATAGCCGTTGCAGGCACGTTAGAATCAAGTGATGCACTAATAAGAGTATCACCAGCTGAAGATGTAGATATAGAAATAAATAGTATAGTAAAAGAGCAGTTTGGAGAGGACATTCTCAAAACAACTAATAGTATATTAAATGATCTAAATATAGATGGTGTCAAAATTATTATTGATGATAAAGGGGCTTTAGATTGTGTATTAAGAGCAAGAATAAAGGCTGCGTTATCACGAGCAATCGATGAAAAGATTAGTTGGGAGAAATTAGTATGAAAATAAGAAGAAGTATGCTTTTTGTACCAGGTTCTAATGCGGCGATGATTAGTAATTCTTTTATTTATAAGCCTGATGCCATTATGTTTGATTTAGAAGATGCTGTGGCATTAAAAGAGAAAGATTCTGCTCGTATTTTAGTTGCTCATGCTCTTAGTCACCCGTTATATAAAAATATTGAATGTATCGTAAGGGTTAATCCTCTTGATTCAGAATTTGGAATAGAAGATTTAAATGTGATTGTCAGAGCAGGTGCAGATGTTATTCGAATGCCTAAAACTGAAACTGCTCAAGATGTAATAAATATGGATTTAGCGATATCTGAAATTGAAAAAGATTGTGGTAGAACAGAAGGCTCAACAAAGATTTTAGCTGCAATTGAATCACCTTTAGGTATAACTCAAGCAAACCAAATCGCTACATCTTCTAAACGTCTCATTGGTATTGCGCTAGGAGCAGAAGATTACGTAAGAAATTTAAGAACAGAGCGTTCTCCTGAAGGTATTGAGTTATTATTTGCTCGTTGCTCAATTCTTCAAGCTGCAAGAGCAGCTGGTATTCAGGCATTTGATACAGTTTATTCAAATGTAAATAATGAAGAAGGCTTTTTACAAGAAGCTAGACTCATTAAACAACTAGGATTTGATGGTAAATCCTTGATTAACCCACGTCAAATAGAGCTATTGCATAACCTATTTGCTCCTACCCAAAAAGATGCAGATCAAGCTAGACGAATTATAGATGCTGCAGAACAGGCAAAATTACAAGGATTAGGTGTAGTTTCTCTTAATGGGAAAATGATAGATGCACCTATTATTGAAAGAGCAAAATTAGTTCTAGAGCGCGCAAAATTTGGTATTCAAGAGTAGCAATAAAGAGGAAATGACAATGACAACAAGAATTCAAAGAATTAATCAATTGAACTTAGAAAAAGATTCTTATCAAGCTATTTCCAAATCTGAGTCACTTGCTATGACAGCTAAAGGTAGGAAAGTTTGTAACTCTTTAGAAGATGCTATTAAGCGATCAGGACTAAAAAATGGTATGACTATTTCTTTTCATCACGCATTTAGAGCAGGGGATTTTATAGTTAATATGGTGATGGAAAAGATTGCAGAAATGGGATTTAAAAATTTAACTCTTGCATCTAGTTCATTAATTGATAGTCATTATCCTCTAATAGAGCATATTAAAAATGGTGTAGTAACAAAAATCTACTCATCTGGAATTCGAGGAAAATTAGCAGATGAAATTTCTAACGGTATTTTATCAGAACCTGTAAATATTCACTCACATGGTGGTAGAGTTCACCTGATAAAATCAGGTGAGTTACATATTGATGTAGCATTTCTTGGTGTACCTGTCTGTGATTCTTTTGGGAATGCAAATGGTTTTACTGGAAAAAGTAAATGTGGCTCATTGGGGTATGCACGTGTTGATGCTGAATATGCAGATAAGGTTGTACTACTCACAGAAGAGTTTGAAGAATATCCATTTTCACCGAGTAGTATTAGCCAAGATCAAGTTGATTTAATTGTTCAGGTTGATTCTGTTGGTGATCCTAAAAAAATTGGTGGCGGTGCTACTCGTATGACAACTAACCCAAGAGAATTATTAATTGCCAAAAAGACAGCAGAGGTAATTTTTAATGCTGGGTATTTTAAAGATGGTTTTTCATTACAAACAGGTTCAGGAGGCGCTTCTCTTGCAGTAACTCGTTTTTTAGCAGACAAAATGCGTAAAGAAAATATTACAGCAAGTTTTGCTCTAGGTGGAATTACTTCAAGTATGGTTGATTTGCATGAGTCAGGGCTTATACAAAAATTGATTGATGTTCAGAGTTTTGATAAGGACGCGGCAGAGTCTTTAGCCCGTAATCCTAATCATATTGAGGTTAGTGCTAATCAATACGCTAATTTTAGTTCAAAAGGTGCTTCAGTTGAATATTTGGATTATGTTGTATTAAGCGCATTGGAAATTGATACTCAATTTAATGTGAATGTTTTAACTGGATCTGATGGAATTATTCGAGGAGCTTCTGGTGGGCATTGTGATACAGCAGCTTCTGCACAAGTATCTATTATTGTTGCGCCTTTAGTTCGAGGAAGAATACCTACCGTTGTAGAAAATGTTATTACCTGTGTCACCCCTGGAGAAAATATTGATATTTTAGTCACGGATCATGGTATTGCAGTTAATCCAAAACGTCCAGATTTAATAAAATCACTTTCTGAATCAGGTATTCAATTATCGACAATTGAGGAATTATGTGAGCTTGCTTACAGCATAACTGGAAAACCAAAAGAAATTGCATTTTCAGATACACCTGTTGCTTTGGTTCGATATAGAGATGGTTCAATTATTGATGTTGTATATAAGAGAAAGAATATTGAATGATAAATATCATAGTTAAATAATATGATTTTAAATAAGTTTAATAAAAATTTTTCTAAAATAGGTAAAGAAATCTCTTTAGAACAATTACTTGAAGCTAGGGATAATAGAGCCGAATTTCAAAGAAATATTATAAGAAAATATAATAAGACTCTATTATCTTTAACTTTATTATCAGTTGGAAATATAAAAAAGAATGAATTATTAGATTATATTTTTGATAAGAGTATAGAGGCTTTAACTCTACTTTTTGAAAAATTAGATATTAAACCTGAAAAGATATTTATTAGGCAATTAATAACAGGGCATGAAGCATTCTTTGTTGTTCCTATTAGTGCAAGAGATTTAAAGCTAGCTACAATAAAATTAGAAGATAGCTCTGAATTTAGCCGGTTATGGGATATTGATATCGTAGATAGTAATGGTTATATACTAAGCCGAGGAGATTTTAAAATACCTCCACGAAAATGTTTAATATGTGATGAAACGGCAAAAATATGTGCGAAGTTACGTAAGCATAGTATTTGCGAGATTTATAATGAAATAGAAATTAGAGCAAAACGTTATTTTTTCGCAGAAAAAATAGGGGAATTAGCTTATTTAGCTTTGTTAGAAGAGGCTAGATTGACACCTAAACCTGGTTTAGTTGATAGATTAAATACAGGCGCACATTCTGATATGTCATTAATAACTTTTGAAAAGAGTGCACAAGCACTGCGTCCTTTTTTTACTCTTTTTGTGTATAAAGGAATTGAAACTTCAAATTCAGTAAGTGATGATGAGTTTCTTAAGGTTATTAGACCAATCGGTATAGAAGCTGAAAAGGCTATGTTCATGGCAACTGATGGTGTGAATACTCATAAGGGGAGTATTTTTACTTTAGGATTAGTTTGTGCTGCAATAGGTAGAACTTTTACATACCAAGAAGATATTATTTCAATTAAAAATATTTGTGAATTAATCAAGAAATTTACAGTTAATTTAACAAAAGAACTATCTAATAATTCTAATAGTATTATTGAGACCGCAGGAATTAGAATTTTTAGAAAATTTGGATTTACGGGTGCTAGAGGAGAAGCTGAAAATGGATTTCCTCTAGTATTGGATGTGATAGAAAAATTAAAAACATACCAAAAACTTGATAAAGAGCATTATTTAAAACTTTCTTTATTATCTCTTATTGCTACAAATAATGATACAAATGTCATTAATAGAGGTGGTTTAGAAGGACTGAAATTTATGCAATTATATGCATCAAAATTATTGGCTGATTCAAAAACTTATAATAATCATAATTTTTTAAATAAATGTCTAATTGAATTTGATTCAATTTGTATCGAAAAAAATTTAAGCCCTGGAGGCAGTGCAGATTTATTAGCTTTAATTATTTTTTTTCAATCTTTAAGAGGTCATTGATATGTCTTTATCAAAATTTCATAAATTAGCAATTATAGTTGCGATACCTATTATTATTGCACTGTTTTCCCCGCCTACTGGATTACATCCTGTTGCTTGGTACTTATTTGGAATATATTTAGCAACAATTGTCGGATTAATTCTAAAACCCTATGGAGAACCCGTTATTTTACTTACTGCAGTAGCTATTTCAGGTGCAATTATTGGTAATGTTGAAGGCGCAACAGCATTAGTAAAAGTAGGTAATACTCTAGATGGATATAAATCTAGTACTACATGGTTAATTTTTACTGCTTTTACCTTAAGTTCTGCTTTTGTTATTACTGGATTGGGAAAAAGAATAGCCTACCATATGATTCGTGCCATGGGGCATACCACTTTACGTCTTGGTTATGTAACAATGTTTCTTGATCTATTGCTATCTCCAGCTACTCCATCTAATACAGCTAGATCAGGCGGGATTATATTTCCGATTATCAACAGTGTCGCTGTGGCTTTAGGATCTGATCCAGAAACAAGTCCTAAAAAAGCAGGTCGTTACTTAATGATGAATGTATATATGGTGGTAAAAACGACTAGTTATATCTTTTTGACAGCGATGGCACCAAATGCTTTAGCTCTATCATTAATGGCCCCAATCTTAGGTTTTGAGTTAAATTGGATCAATTGGTTTATTGCGGCTTCTGTTCCAGGATTACTATGCTTGATTTTAATTCCTCTAGTTTGCTATTTTGTTTCTCCTCCTGAGATGAAAAAAGTCAATAATGAGGAAATTGCTCGTAAAGGATTAGAACAACTAGGACCAATTTCATTTAAAGAGAAGGCATTAGCTATTTTATTTATTATTGCATTATTTGGTTGGATTTTTTCTGGTGCGTTACATATCAATGCAACTATTGTTTCATTAATTATAATGGTTGCTTGTATTATCTTAAATATCGTTAGTTGGGATGATATATTAAAAGGAAAAGCTGGCTGGAATACTTTAATTTGGTATGGTGGTATCATTGGTATGTCAGGAGTACTAGATAAAGCAGGCTTTTTCAAATGGTTAGCAGATGTACTTGGCAATGTATTAAGTTTTGAGGGGCATGCTAATATTGCATTGATTGTACTATTGTTAGTAAGTGTTTCCGTACGTTATTTATTTGCTTCAGGAGGTGCTTATGTGGCGGCGATGGTTCCAGTTTTTGCAACAGTAGGTAAAGTTGTGGGAGCTCCTGCTGAGTTATTAACAATAGGGTTATTATTTAGTAATGCATACGGTGGATCGGTTACTCATTACGGCGGTGGTCCTGGACCAATAGCATTTGGAGCAGGCTACAATGATATTAAATCTTGGTGGACTGCAGGCGCTATCGTTGCTTTTGGTAGTTTATTAATTCATTGTACAATAGGTTTAAGTTGGTGGAATTTCTTAATAAACTTAAATATTATCTAAATTAAAGATTTAAACCTAATAGGCTTTAAGTATAAATTTAATTAAATCCAAACCCAAATTTATCTTTGTAAAAAATATAGGATATATTTGGGTTTTTCGTTTGTATTCAAGAAAGTTACTAAATAAGAAGCTTCTTTCTTTTATTCATTTTCAGGTAAAAATATGACAACAAAATTAACACCAGATGAAGCAATTGATATTGCTTACGATATTTTCTTAGAAATGGCAGGAGAGAATCTTGATCCTGCCGATATTCTGCTTTTTAATTTGCAATTTGAAGAGCGTGGTGCGGTAGAAATGGTTGAAACCAGTGATGCTTGGGATCAGGAAATTGGTACTTTAATCGACCCTGATGCTTTTGCAGAAGTATGGGTTGGATTAGTCAATGAGAATGATGAAATGGACGATATTTTTGCTCGTTTCCTTATTTCTCACGAAGAAGAAAATCGAGAATATCACGTGATTTGGAAAGAGTAATATTTACTTTTGATATATATCAATTGAACGATAAAGACCGACTATTTTAGTCGGTTTTTTGTTGCGAGTTTTTTACAAAAGAATAAGATATTTATCAGGCAGTATAAATATATTTTAGCTTAAGGAGAGATAATGGAAGACTTAGTCTGTTATAAACAAATGCCTGTATGGAATATTTCAACTTTACCGCAAATGTTTCAAGAAAAACATAATACTAAAGAGGGAACTTGGGCAAAATTATCAATCTTAAAAGGTTCGTTGAAATTCTATCATTTGACTGAAGAAGGTGAAGTGATTGGTGAGCATATTTTTGATGTCGATAATCAACCTGATTTTGTTGAACCTCAAGTATGGCATAAAGTAGAAGCATTGAGTGATGATTTAGAATGTCAGCTTGCTTTCTATTGTTTACCAGAAGATTATGTTGCTAAAAAATATGGTTTAACTAAAACACATTCAGAAGTGTTAAATGCGGTCAATTATATTAAACAAGGCAAAGTATTGGATTTAGGCTGTGGTCGAGGAAGAAACTCTCTCTTTCTTAACCTATTAGGTTTTGATGTTACCTCTGTAGATTTTAATTCAGAAAGTATTGCATTTTTAAATCATGTGATTGAGAGAGATAAAATTAAAAATTTGAACACAGGAGTTTATGATATCAATGAAGCAACTATTGAAGGTGAATTTGATTTAATTGTTTCAACCGTTGTTTTAATGTTCTTAAATCGAGATCGTATTCCTGCCATTATTGAAAATATGCAAAAAAATACCAAAGTGGGTGGTTACAATCTCATTGTATGTGCCATGAGTACTGATAAATATCCTTGCAAAATGCCATTCTCATTTACCTTCGCAGAAGGCGAATTAAAACAATATTATCAAGGTTGGGAACTAGTTAAATACAATGAGGATTTGGGTAAGTTACACAAAGTTGATGAAAATGGAAACCGTATAGGACTTCAATTTGCGACGATGTTAGC
>NZ_JARIDQ010000088.1 GCF_029256985.1 Otariodibacter sp.
CCATAATTTGCAAAATGTTGAGCTAAACTGACCGCTTTTTCGATAGTTCGATTATAAAGTGTAATATTTTGTTCTGCTTGTAGTAGTGGATATAGCACACCTTTGGTGGCTCCGCCAGCACCTAAAATTAAAACTCGTTGATTTTTCTCTAACCAATTTAATCTGTTGAGATCGGTAACTAAGCCAATCCCGTCAGTGTTATCAGCATATAAACGACCATCAGGTAAGCACTTTAGAGTATTACAAGCACCTGCTTGTTTACAGTTTTCACTATATTCATCAGCTAATGCAAATGCACGTTCTTTAAAAGGTGAAGTGACGTTAGCCCCTTTTGCACCTTGTACAAAAAAATCTGTGATTTGTTGTTCAAATAGGATGTCATTCCCTAATTTTGCATCATAACTAATCTCTTTGTTTAATTGTTCTGCAAATAGTTGATGAATTCTTGGTGACTTGCTTTGGTTAATTGGATTACCCCAAACCGCATATCTATTCATTATTAGCCCGCTCTTAAAATTTTTTGGGTAAAAATATCTCGAATTTCGGAAGGATTTTGTCTTCCTCCTGTTGGCATATCTACTACAGGAAAGTGATTACCAAATTGAGAGATGACATCTTGTACTGTGCGACAAGGCTCTTGTCCTGATAAATTCGCGCTAGTAGATGTTAATGCAAATCCAGCTTCTTGGCAGAGTTTTGTTACTGCTGGAATTTTGCATAGGCGTATTGCAATCGAGTTAAATTTACCCGTTAGATAAGCTGGAGTAGAAGGGGTGGTTGGCACAATCCAAGTTATCGCTTTGTCTGTTGGTTGTTCGATAATATCCCATTCGCATTGGCTTAATTGTGTGGTATCAATATAAGGCATTAAGAACTCTTTTGTTGGTGCGATGAGAATTAAGCCTTTTTCTATTGGACGTTTTTTTAGTGCGAGTAATTTCATCACAGCAGTTTCGCTATTAGGATTACAGCCTAATCCAAAAACGGCTTCGGTTGGATAGGCAATAACTTCATCATTTTGTAGTGTTGAGATAATCTCATTAAAAGAGAACATTAGTTTTCCTCTTCAGTAAATATATGCTTACATAGTTTATTGGCACATACATAGACCGTCTTACCTCGTTGTTTTTTCTTTGTTACCAAAGGATAATGACATTGAGGGCAAGGTTTTTCTATCGGTTTAGAGGGTAGCGTGAATTTACATTCTGGATAGCCTGTACAAGCGTAGAAATGTTTGCCTGAACGTCCAATTCGCTCAACCAATTTGTGCGTTCGACACTCTGGGCAATCCCATTCTTCAACGGTATCATTTTCTTCATGTACGGTAAAAGTACATTCAGGGTATTGGCTACACCCTATAAACATACCAAAACTACCTTGTTTTACTTGCAATAAAGCTCCACATTCTGGGCAAGTATCATCAAGGGTTTTTATAATATGTGTTGCTTGATGTAATGGTTTTAAATAATCGCATGCTGGGTAATTAGAGCATCCCCAGAATAATCCCTGTTTGCTTCGTTTTATCACTAAGGGATGATTGCATTTAGGGCAATATTCAGTCTGTTTAGTCGATTTAAATAGGCTCATTAATTAACTTAAATTCAATAACAAAAAACTGATTTTCAGTTGGATAGATTTCCTTAATCACTCTTTTTAATTGCTCTAGAGTCATATTTTCTTGTTGAGCATGTTGTTCGGATAATTGATCAAAAGTAATTGGTGTAACTGAAATAACTTGAATTTTAGCAAACAAGAGGTCAGTTTCATTAGTAAAAACATCAAGGATTTGAGTAGGCTTGAAATAGGATTCAGATTTATCTCGAATTGTGATTGTTTTTTTACCACTGATAATATCTGATTCAAATCGACTAAAGAATGTAATTTTATTCATCATAAATAGAAAGATCCATTAAGTGCCCGAAATGTTCGGGAGTAAATCCATGAGAGAGCATATATCGCCATATTTTTTGTTTAGCTTTTATATCTAAAGTCGCTGGGCATTTTTTTCTAAATACCTTTTCTGCAAGCTCAAACCAATCAATTTCTGTATTTTCCAATCCCTCTGATATAAGAGAGCTCGAAATACCTTTTTGGCGGAGCTCTTGCTTTAATCTATTTGGACCGTAGCCTTGATTGGCTCGTGAACGAATAAATTGGGTACAGAAGCGTTGATCGTTTTGCCAATTATGGCTTTGTGCTTTTTCAATAGCTTGTTCAATATCTTCTTCAATGTAAGATTTTTGATGTAGCTTTTGTCTTAATTCTAGCTCACTATAATCCCTTCTTGAAAGAAGATAAACGACATATTGAAGAGCGGTGTATTTATTTGTCATAGTATATAAAAAATGCGGTTTGGAAACCGCATTATTCTTTGATTAAAAATGAATTAAATTTCTTCTAATACTTCTTCAGCATCATTGTCTTCAATTGGCGCAAGATCTGACTTTTCATTATTAGACATTAGTAAATTTCTAATATCTTGTTCGATCTTATCTGCGTGTTCAGGATTCTCTTTTAACCATTTAATTGCATTGTTTTTACCTTGGCCGATCTTTTCTCCATTGTACGAGAACCATGCACCTGATTTTTGAATAAGATTGTGAGCAACAGCAAGACCTAAAATTTCTCCAACTTTAGAGATACCTTCTCCGTACATAATATCGAATTCTGCAACACGGAATGGTGGTGAAACTTTATTCTTAACCACTTTAACTTTTGTTTCACTACCTAAGATCTCATCGCCATCTTTTACAACACCAGAACGACGGATATCTAAGCGGACAGATGCATAGAATTTAAGCGCATTGCCACCAGTTGTGGTTTCAGGATTACCAAACATCACACCAATTTTCATACGAATTTGGTTAATGAATACCACTAAACAGTTAGTTGCTTTGATATTTGCTGTTAATTTTCTTAAAGCTTGAGACATCAAACGAGCCTGTAACCCCATATGAGAATCACCCATCTCGCCTTCAATTTCAGCTTTTGGTGTAAGTGCAGCAACAGAGTCCACGATAATCACATCAACTGCACCAGAACGCACTAAAGCATCACAAATTTCAAGGGCTTGTTCACCATTATCAGGTTGTGAAATAAGGAGTTTATCCGTATCCACCCCTAATTTTTTAGCGTAAACAGGATCTAATGCGTGTTCTGCATCAATGAACGCACAAGTTTTACCCGTTTTTTGTGCTTGAGCGATAACTGATAATGTAAGGGTTGTTTTACCTGACGATTCTGGTCCAAAAATCTCAACAATTCGTCCCATTGGTAAGCCACCAATCCCTAACGCTAAATCTAAACCGATAGATCCAGTTGAAACCGACTCAATATCTAATTGTTGCGTATCGCCCAATTTCATAATTGAGCCTTTACCAAATTGTTTTTCAATTTGGGCTAGAGCAGCAGCCAGTGCTTTTTCTTTGCTATCTGGTTCATTATATTTAGTTGCTGATGCTGATGATTTTTTTTCTGCCATTGCCTGATCCTTTTATTTTGATGTGGTGCAAAATTTTGAATTTATTATACTGTTTGTTTATACAGTTTCAAGTGTTTTTTTAGGATTTTCGATAGAGATCGAAAATATCAAAGAATGATCGATTGCTGATTGATAATGATCGCTCTTTTGCGATCAAAGGGATTCAACGCATTAATCATCATAATTTCCTCGTACTCAAATACATCATCTATACTGATTGATACCAATTCTACCAATGATTTTTCCAGTAGGGATGCAAGTTGAGTGCCTTTCAACAAATAATCTTTAGGGCTATACCAGCGATCATTTTTTAAAAAGAGTAAATTACCAATCGTACAATCGCTGATCTTACCATTATTTACGATCAATATTTCTTGACTTGGTTTTTGCAAATTTTTGAATGAATCTAACCGCTTACGATCGGTAAATTTAAATGAGTAGTCAAAATTTTCCATAGAAACACATTGAAATTGTTCAATTTTCCTTGGAATATAGGGCGAAATTTGCATTTCGTATTTATTGATATTGTAATCAATTCGACAGCGAAAAATTCCTTGTTGATATTCATTGGGAATAACAATATCCGATAAATTGAAGTTAGGTTTTACTTTTAAATAATTATTAAAAGCGTGATCCATCCGCTCTTGATGAAAAGAGAGATTTTGAAATTTGCCATTAATGAGTGATAAGGTTTCAAATAGTGGATAATGGCACATAGATTTTCTCTAGAATTTCATTATATTCATCATCGCATTGACTTAATGCTGTAATGCCTCCACCACTGCGGAAAATAAATTGGTTATGATCATTTTCAATGTAGCGAATGGCGACTGCACTATCTAAAGCATCGCCATCAAAATAACCAAATATCCCTGTATAGTAACCTCGTTCTTGTTTTTCGGCTTGCTGGATAATCTCAACGGTTTTGACCTTAGGGGCACCACTAATTGAGCCTGCAGGCAACATTTTCGTAAGTAAATTCCCTACCTTATTTTGCCAATTAAGCGGTAGTTCGCCTCGAATTTCAGAGCTTGTTTGATAAATCGCTCCTTTATGCGTATTCACTTGTTCCGCATAACGATATTTTGTAACTTGAATATTTTGGGCAACCAGAGCGAGATCATTTCTAATTAAATCCACAATCGTATTATGCTCGGCCAACTCTTTTTCAGAATTGAGTAGCTTTTCTAGAGCGTTTTCTTCCTTAACATTAATCGTTCCTTTCATCGGGTAGGAATAAATCATATTGCTATCAATTTTGATGAAGCATTCGGGTGAAAAGCAGACAAACTCATTATCAAGTAGTAGTTTATATTTAGCTCTGCTTGCCTGAAATATTTCAGATAAGGTGTAGTTGGTTCGAATAGACGTTGGCACAGTTAAATTGAGTAGATAACTGTTACCATTCTGAATTTCATTTTTTACTAAGTTAAATTTTTCTTGATACAACGTACGTTCGATTGGGGTAAATGTGAGTTCGAATTTTTTATCGATAGATTGCTCGGTAGCATTTGCTTTATCGGGGAATTTAAACCAAATTTTATGCTGTTCTAATGTTATAAGCGGATAGATCAGCGGTTTATTTTGCTCAAAATCGATCAGAAAGAAAAAAGGTGTTCTTGTCGTACCAAGTTGATTCGCCGTTTGAATAAAATTCAGCATAGATTTTATAAAAGTAAGGGGTAATGCCTCATTATAGCGAATTTTGAGTAGAATTAATAAAAATCCCCGCTTAATGCGGGGAGTGTAGTTTATTTACTCATTGCTTTTTGCCAAGTTGCTAACCATTGTTTAACAGTTTCAACATCGGGTTGAGTAAATGGTAATTGAGCATAATGTGGAAGTGTGCTATATGCAGGATCTGCATCTTTTGCTACTACAGGTTTCATTACATTATTCACAGAAATAATTTTTTGAGCTTCAGGTGTTTGTAAGAAAGTTAAGAATTGGCGAGCAAGCTCAGGTTGTTTACTTGCTTTTGTTATTCCAGCTACTTCAATTTGAACGAGATGACCTTCATCAAAGTTTGCGGCTGCATAACTATCATCTTGTTCGCTCCATTGATGATAGAGTGGGGAAGTTGAGTAGCTTAATACTAAATCAGATTCACCTTTTAAGAATGCGCCATAAGTCTCAGACCAACCTTTACCAACAGTTACAGTATGTTTAGCTAATTGCTCCCAAGCTTTTTCTGCATCATTACCATAAACTTGATTGACCCAGAATAGTAAGCCACGGCCTACAGTACTTGTGCGAGGATCTTGATAGATGATTTTTAGATCTTCACGATCAATCAATTCTTTCAAGCTTTTTGGTGGGTTAGTGACATTTTTCTTATTATAGACAAATGCATATTCACCATAATCATAAGGAACGAAAGTTTTATCTGTCCACACTGTTTCTAAATCTAATTTAGAAGTATCTAGTTGATGAGGAATAAATAACCCTGATTTTTCAGCTTCAGGCATTACAAAATTATCGATACCTAACATCACATCCGCTTTTGTTTTTTGACCTTCTAAACGAATGCGATTGAACATGGTTACTCCATCTTCAAATGGCATAAATTTTAAATCGCAATTACATTCTTCTTCAAAAATTGCTTCTAATTTTGGTGCAGGTCCCCATTCAGAGGTAAATGAATCATAGGTATAAACAGTTAATGTTGGTTGATTAGCAGCTAGTACAGATACAGATATTGCAATGCTGGAAAGTGCAAAAATGTGGGTAAGTTTCATAGAATAATTCCTTCTACATAGAATTAAAATAGAAGGATCTAAAACAAGAAGAAAGTAGCTTGTCTCAAATCCCTACGCTGATATTAATCAGATCAGGTTCTATGGGTATTTCTCAGCTTTAACTAAAGCACCCCAATGAGAACGTCGATTTGAATATTGTACAATAAAAAGGAATAAACCAGAATGTATTAAAGTCGATTTAATCCTTTTTATTGAAGTATTGATATTTATTAGTGTATACCAATCCATTCAGGTAATGCCATTGAGATGACTGGTATATATGTAATGATCCCTAAATTAATAGGATCAATACCTAATTTAAGCGCAATAGGGAATAATATTGTGGCTAAAACTAGAATAATGGTAGTGACTGATATAGTTTATCAATTACCAATCTATGCTAGGTGTTTATTCAATAATAGGATCATTAGACCATGCAGATAATGATAATTTAATACTAATAGTTAATGTATTAATAAGTTCCTTAAAATTAGGATGAAATATTATGTTTTCCTCTTTTGTGTTGAATTAATTAGTTAATTTGTTTTTTCGATTTTTCAAATATGAAAAATGCTTATGTTTATGATTTTTTATAAATAATTAGAAAAATAAGATTTAAAAAAGGAAAAATAAATAAGGATGTTAGTGGCTAACATCCTTATTTTTCATTAAAGAAATGAGTTTTATAAATGAAGTAATGTTTCTAAATTAGGTGCAAAATAATAACTTCCTGTCACTGCTTTTGTAAATCCTAATAAGCGGTCAGTTTTACCATCTAATTCACCAAACATACTTTTTAATTGTTGATCAATATTGTATAAACGTTTAGAAAAAGCAAGGTAATAGAGACCATGTTCGCCACTTGCTTTTCCATAAGGTAAGCTATGGCGTAACACTTTTAATCCTTTGCCATTTTCTTTTAGATCAACTCGTCCTACATGAGAGTTACTTGGCACATCATCTAATTCGACACTATCTGCTTTTGTTCTACCAATCACTTGCTCTTGGCGATCGCTAGACATTTTATTCCATTTTTGTAATTGATGAATATAACGTTGGCTAAGCACATAACTCCCACCTTCATCTTCGCCTTCATTGATAAGTGCTACCTCACGTAATTTCTCTTCATTTTCTGGGTTCTCTGTACCATCAATAAATCCAGTAAGATCACGTTCTTCTATCCAACGGAAACCGTTTACTTCTTCTTCAACAGTAGCAATATCTTGTAATTGTTCAACCACAATAAGAGCCAGTGCAAAATTAACATCAGGGCGATCTGATTGAATATGAATAAGTAAATCACGTTGTGTTGCAGGAGCAAATTCACGTTCTTCTGAACCTAAGGAGATAAAAGATTTCAATTCTGGAGCAGAGGTATTAGGTGCTAATTTTCTCCATAACTTTTCACCAAAAGCAAATGTAATTCCTAATTCTTCAAGTGAAAACTTTTGTTTTGTAGCCTGAAATTTTTCATAAATAACTCTAATTTTATCTGCTAGTTTTGTTGAATTATTAATGGTTAATTCAATAAACATACCTGATTTACGGTGCATTAATGTGATGCCACTTTGTGGGGTTGCCATGAGTTTTACTCCTCAATATTAGTACAAAATGATTGTTTGTCTATTTTACTTTTTTCTGTGAAATATCACAAAGCCCTATAACCTATAATATTAATTATCAGAGCGTAATGAAATTTCACCTATTGCAAAAGGGATTAGGGTATTATTTTGCTCTAGTAATAATTCTCCACTATTATTTATTCCGCTGGCAATTCCATGAATTTCTCCTTTTTCAGTAATCAATTTCACGGGTTTTTTATAGAATAAATCGAATTGATTCCATTGTGGTAAATAATCTAAAAAGGTATGTTGAGGAAATTCAACCAGCATTTTTTGCAGTCGTTGTGCTAATAGGGAGGCGAATTGATTACGATCGAGTTGATAATGTGAAAGATCACTCCACGCTTGATTGACAATTTTTGGATCAATTGCATTCATAGATAAATTTAAACCAATGCCAATCACTAAATCAATACTATGACGATTTGTTCGGCTTTCAATTAAAATCCCACCCATTTTTTTACCTTGGTAGTAAATATCATTGGGCCATTTAATTTGAATATCTTTGACTTTGAGTTGCTGAAAGGTTTCAGCAATAACTATTGCTACCACTAAACTTAATGGTGCAATTTGAGAAAGGTTAATAGAAGAATAACGCCATAGCATTGAGAAATAGAGGTTTTCAGAAAATGGGGAATACCATTTTCTACCTCGTCGTCCTCTTCCTGCGGTTTGAGTTTCTGCAATACAAACAGAGCCAGAGGGAAGTTGATTATGGTGAGCTAATAAATATTCGTTAGTCGAATCAATTTCAGTAAAAACGATTGCTTGACCATAGTTTAATGCTCTTTGGATCTCTGCTTGATTCAATAAGATCATCGAGTGATTTCCTCACTATTAATTTCACCAGATTTCCCTATAAAACGAACCTCAGGATGAATTTCTATTCCAAATTTTTCACGCACTTTTTGGCGGACAGTTTTAGCCAATTGGATGACATCTTTTGCTGTTGCATTATCCTTATTGATTAATACCAGAGCTTGTTGAGTATGTACGGCTGCCCCTCCAATTTGATAGCCTTTTAATTGGCATTGGTCAATAAGCCAACCAGCAGGAATTTTAACGTTGCCATCAGCTTGAGGGTAGTGAGGTATCGTTGGATAAGCGGTCAGAAGATCTGAAAATTTTGCAAAAGTAATGATCGGATTTTTAAAGAAACTGCCTGCATTACCAAATTGATCTGGATTGGGTAATTTTGCCGATCGAATTGCGCAGACTTCATCAAAGATTTGTTGAGCTGTAACTGTTGTAGGATCGAATTGTGTTAATGATCCGTACGTTAGAGTCGGTTGCCATTGTTTAGCTAACTTTAATCCTACGGATATGATTGCGTAGTCGTCTTTATACTCGTGTTTAAAAATGCTTTCTCGATAACCAAATTGGCATTGTTCGTTCGATAATTTTAATGTTTCGCCAGAATGAAGGTTGATGACTTCAACAAACTCACAAGCCTTTTCAAATTCTACGCCATAAGCACCAATATTTTGGATAGGTGCTGAACCTACACAACCGGGAATCAAAGCAAGATTCTCTAATCCCATGATATTTTGTGTTAATGTCCATTTTACTAATTCATGCCAATTTTCCCCTCCTGCAACGTTAAGGTAATGAAAATCCTCATCTTCAGTATGTTGAATCCCTTTTAATTGATTAATTAACACTGTGCCAGCAAAATTTTCAACAAATAAAATATTACTCCCTTGACCTAATAATAGAACAGGCTGATTAGCTTGATTGGCTTTTTGCCACTCATCAATTAATTCAGATGGGGTATGAACAGGAATAACCTTGTTTGCGGTAACGGAAAGATGAAAAGTATGAAAAGGGCGTAAATTTTTATTCATAATATAGAGTATATTGAGTTAAATTTGAGATAGTTTACCATTTATTGATAAACAAAAAAGGCTAAGTTTTCACTTAGCCTCATGTAATTAACTATTCGTAATTATTTAGCAAAATAAGCTTCTAAATCGTCACTACCGCCGATGTGTTTACCACCGATAAATACTTGTGGTACAGATGTTTTACCTGTAATTGCACGAACAGAAGTTGTGCTTGCATCGTGTCCAAGTACGATTTCTTCAAACTGATAACCTTTTTCAGTTAATAATTTTTTCGCTTTTGCACAGAATGGGCAACCTGGTTTTGTGAAAATTGATACTGATGGTTTAGCTGACCAGTCAGGTTTGATGTATTTCATCATTGTATCAGCATCTGATACTTTGAACGGGTCACCTGGTTCTTCTGGCTCGATAAACATTTTTTCTACAACACCATTTTTAACGAGCATAGAATAACGCCAAGAACGTTTACCAAAACCAAGATCATCTTTCTCAACTAATAAGCCCATTTTTTCTGTAAACTCACCATTCCCATCTGGAATTACTGTAATGTTGTCAGATTCTTGAGCTTCTTTCCAAGCATTCATAACAAAAGTATCGTTAACAGACATACAAATAATGTCATCAATACCTACTGCTTTGAATTCATTTGCTAACTCGTTATAGCGAGGTAAATGAGTTGATGAGCAAGTTGGGGTAAATGCGCCTGGTAATGAAAATACGATAACAGTTTTGTTATTGAATAATTCATCAGTTGAAACATCAACCCAACTATCGCCTTGACGAGTATGGAATACTACGCTTGGAACCTTCTGACCAGTCATATCTTTAAAAGACATTGTTTTCTCCTCTGTTAATGACTAAAAATCCTCACCATTCTACACATAAATATGACATAATCCTAATCTATTTTATCTATAACTGTGAGATAATTTACCCATCAATCATAGGGATAAAGAGAATATATTATGAACATACGAGATCTAGAATACTTGATTGCATTAGCTGATTTTAAACATTTTCGTAAAGCAGCAGATGCTTGTAATGTTAGCCAGCCAACATTAAGTGGACAAATTCGTAAGCTAGAGGATGAATTGGGAACTGTTTTGCTAGAAAGAACGAGTCGCAAAGTTCTATTTACTCAAGCAGGTTTGACTCTTGTGGAACAAGCAAAACGAATTTTACGTGAAGTAAAAATTTTAAAGGAAATGGCAAGTAATCAAGGAAAAGATATGTCTGGACCAATTCTTATTGGTATTATTCCAACATTAGGACCGTATTTATCTCCAGTCATTTTACCTATATTAAAAAAACAATACCCAGAGTTAGATATCTATATTTATGAACTGCAAACAGAACAATTATTAGAGCAGTTAGAGGCAGGGCAAATTGATTGTGGTATTTTAGCATTAGGGAAAGAGAGTGAGACATTTATTGAAGTACCTATTTTTGATGAAAAAATGTATCTTGCAGTTTCTCATACTCATCCTTGGGCAAATAAGAATGTATTAAACTTAAGTGAACTGCGTGATCAAGAAATGCTAATGTTAGATAATGGACATTGCTTAAGAACACAGACAATGAATTATTGTTTATCTACAGGAGCAAAAGAAAATGAGCATTTTAAAGCGAGCAGCATAGAAACATTAAGAAATATGGTTGCAGCAGAAATTGGCATGGCGTTTATTCCAGAATTAGCTACAAGGATTAAAAAAGATGATAATCTGGTTTATGTGGGATTTAGTGATCCGGTACCATATCGTAAAATTGGACTTGTCTATAGACCGGGTTCACCATTGCGTTTGCGTTATGAACGTTTAGCAAAAGAAATTGAATCTATTATGAAGGGTAATTAAATTGGGTATTAGAGCTGAACAAAAAGAAAAGACGCGTAGAGCTTTGGTAGATGCAGCGTTTAATCAATTAAGTGCAGAAAAAAGTTTTTCTAATTTGAGTTTGAGAGAAGTTTCACGAGAGGCAGGAATTGCTCCAACTTCATTCTATCGTCATTTTAAAGATATGGATGAACTTGGATTAGCAATGGTTGATGAGTCAGGGTTAGTCTTACGCCAATTGATGCGAAGAGCAAGGAAACGACTAGAAAATGGTGGTGGAATTGTTGCTACATCAGTCGACACTTTTTTTGAGTTTATTACAGCTAGACCAAATATGTTTCGACTGTTACTTCGGGAAAGTTCAGGAAGCTCAGTAGCATTTCGAGCGGCTATTTTTCGTGAAATAGAGCATTTTGTTGCAGAACTTGCTGAATATATAAAAATCCGCAACCCAAATATATCAACAGAGCTTGCCTATATAGAATCTGAAGGGTTAGTAACACTTGTTTTTACTGCAGGGGCAAGAGCATTAGATATGAGTAATAAAGAGAAATATATATTGAAACATCGCTTAACTAAGCAACTTAGAATGTTTATATATGGTACAGAAAATTATGTAGTAAATAAAAAATAAATATAATATTTTATAAGTTTAGTATATTGATCTACAATTTCCTTATGATAGTTATATTTATAATAATTATTTAAAATAATTAAGTTTATCAAGGAATCAAGGAGAGCGTTACATATAGTATAGATTGCATTTTTACCAAAATAAGTATAATGTATTACTGCTTATATAAAAATCTTTAGCCAAAATATCATTACCCCTCTTAGACAAAAATATTAACTATTTGTTTTTAATTAAATTACTTAATCTTATTATTAAGTTTTCTCACAAATTTTAAATACTAGACATCACTCAATTGAAAAACAAAGGAACTTTAGCTCTATGTTATTGTCGAAAAATATGATCCCAAATAGAAAAAGGGATCAAGACTTATCTCCCTCCGTATTATGAAGGACCTAAGCCTGTTAGAATATATCCCACAAAAAAGTGGGGTTAAGGCTCGGCATGGGTTAAAACCGTGAAAAAAATCTTTCTGTATGTTTGTTATCTAGTAGAAAGACATATTTACATACAAAAGAAATTAAACTACACCCTAAGTTATATCAGTAGTAACTTTTACCTATGCTGTTTATAATATTGGGAATTCCCCAATTCACATCTTATTACATTTGATAAGGAGTCAATTATGGAAGGTAAAATTGCTCTTGAAGAGCACTTCTCTACAGAATTAAATAATAAATATTGGGATGCTGAAGGCGAGGAGGGTCGTAATGGTGAAGACTACTCAAAAGATGTTGCTCGTAAACTAGCTGACCCTGATCTTTGTGTTGCAGAAATGGACCGAGCTGGTATCCAAATGTGTATCATGTCACTTACCTCACCAGGTGTACAATCTGTTGAAGATCCTGAAGAAGCGGTTGAATTGGCTCGTAATGCAAATGACTATGCTTATTCATTTATTCAAAAACACCCTGACAGACTTACCTCTTTTGCTTCTGTTGCCCTTCAAAATCCTGAAGCTGCAGCTGATGAACTTGAACGTGCAGTAACTAAACTTGGCTTAAAAGGTGTACTAATCAATGGTTATAGTAATATTGGTCCTAATGAACAAGTACAATACTTAGATGAAGCACCTTTAGATGTGTTCTGGGAACGTATGGTAAAACTTAATGTACCTATGTATTTACACCCTCGTGAACCACTTCCAAGTCAACGTCGTTCTATTCAAGGCTATCCTGAACTTGTAGGCTCAGCTTGGGGATTTGGTTATGAAACTGCAAGCCATGCAGTAAGATTAATGCTTAGCGGATTGTTTGATCGCTATCCGACTTTACAAGTTATTTTAGGTCACTTAGGTGAAGGTTTACCTTACATGCTTCCACGTTTGCAACATAGATTAGATATGCAACGTTTTGGTTCTAAAGGTTCAAAGGCAAAACATCGTACAGGTTATTACTTAGCAAATAACTTCCATCTAACTACTAGTGGACATTTCCATGCAAGACCATTACTTGAAGCAATTGATCAAGTAGGTATTGACCGTATCATGTTCTCAACAGACTATCCTTATGAGCATATGGATGCTGGTTCTCGTTGGTTTGATGATATTTTGCTTGATAACCAAACTAAGTTACAAATAGGTCGTGAAAATGCAAATAAACTATTTTCTCTAAACTTACCTTCTCTAGAAGAAAGTAATGCAGCTACGTCTGCATCTTAATACTATTAATTAAGATATATAATAAAAAAAGACCAGCTTTTCAAAAGTTGGTTTTTTTTGCATAGTGATAAAAATCTTAGAAAATTTGTCTGTAAATATCCTATTCTTAATACAATGTTATTGTGGATTAATTAAATCTTCTACTTATATTCAAAAAGTGTTCATGTTATAACTTATTATAAATCCTAATATACTCCTCTTTTAACTGATTGACCTTATTTAAACTGTTGATAGATAGCAACCTAAATCTTCGTTCGATAACTATGATCAAATCGTTCAATATAAATATTCTGATAAGAATAATCTGGTTCAGTATAATTTTTTAGTTTGTACATCTATTTTAGTTTCTTTTCGCAGTAAGACTATTTAGGTTCAGTTATTTACTCTTATCAAGACCCTTTATAGATATTTTATAAGAAAATTCTACGAATAAGTTGTATTATTTTAGGAGGACATTTACAGAGTATTATAATTACAATAATTATATAGGCTTTTCCATTACTTCCAAAAAAAGTAGGCTAAAGCTTTGTACTACAAAGCGCTAACCCACTTTTCCCACACTTTTGTCTACTATATCTTTTACGTTATAGACTATTTGAAATGTTTGATATCAAGACAATAAAAAAATAGAAATACGTTTTAAGCTCTTATAACACTCTGATCAAAGTAATTTATTATTTAACTAAGAATAATACAGTATCAACATAGTGTTGGATAAAATCATTTGTTGATTTTGAGTCAGAGAAGCCTTCACCGTTGATTTGGTATTGTTCGTTTACCAAGAATGTTGGTACTCCACGAACTTTAAATTCTTCTTGAGCTTGTTCTTGTTTATTAACTAATGCATTAACCGCAAAGCTATTAATTCCACCATCAAATTGTTCTGCTGTAATGCCATTTGCAATGAATACATTACGAATATCATCCATTGATTTGAACTTATCATTATGTGCAGCTTCAAATAGCGGACGTTTTACTTTATCTTCTGCACCTAAAGCCATTGCAAGAGCCCAAGCTCGAGTGAGGTTTTTAGATTGACGACCTAAGAAATCGACATGGTATTGTTTTAAAACAACTCCTTCTGGTAAATCTGCTTTAATCTTATCTGGAATTTCATAATTCATTTCGAAATTATAGCAGTGTGGGCAATAGAAAGAGAAAAATTCTAACACTTCTTTTTGTGCAGAAGGTACTTGACGAACTTCAATAAATTCTTTGCCTAAGACAGGATCCTGAGCAATGGCTACCGAATTAAATGCAAATAACGCAGAAAGCGCAATAAAAGTCGTTTTTAATGCTAATTTTTTCATACATATCCTCTAGTGAAAAAGTTATCTAAATTGACAACAGATAACTGCGTAAAGTTTCATTAATCTTTTAAAATACCTCTAGCTTTCAATAGGGCAGTTTTAAAATCCTCTTCATAATCTTTTTTGATTCCAGGAATCGCTTCCGATTTGTCTTTCCCTCGCATTTTTAATTGATAAATTAAGACTTCATCACGAAGTGCATCAAGGTTATCTTTTTCACCAACCTCTTCTGCAATTTTATAAAGTAAATCAAGTAGATGTAAATCAGGTTCTTTACGCCAATGTTCACCTAATAATTCTAGTACCTCGTTTAAACGTTTACATTTCATGATAAATCCTTAAATAATTTGGAAAAAACAAGCGGAAATCATATACTTTTCACCATAATTTTGCAAAATGAAGGAAATAAAATGTGTCAAATAAATGATATTTCAGCAGTAATTTTAGCTGGAGGCCTAGCACGTCGTTTACAGGGGGTTGAGAAAGGTTTGCAGGAAGTTGCAGGAAAACCATTGATTACACATATTATTGAACGTTTATCGCCTCAAATTTGCAAAATTTATCTCAATATTAACCGCTTGTATGAGAATTATCATCAGCAGTATCCTGCTGTTCCAACTTATTCAGATAATTTAGTGGGTTTTCAAGGTCCATTAAGTGGAATTTTATCGGGATTTCAGCATATAGAGAGTGAATATCTATTGTTTGTGCCTTGTGATACCCCTTTTCTACCAACTAATTTACTAAAGAAATTATCAACAGTTCTAAGAATTAATCAGGCTCAAATTGCGTATGCGCATGATGGTGAAAGACCTCATCCAACTTTCGCTTTAATTCATCGCTCTGTGGAAAAGGCATTAGCAGATTATTTGGCAAGAGGAGAACGCCGCTTGTTACAATTTTTTCATTCACAAAAAAGTGTAGCAGTCGATTTTTCTGAGCAGTCTTGTGCTTTTAAAAATTTTAATACACCAGAAGAGTTTACAAGCGGTCAGATTTCATCAATATTTTGCAATA
>NZ_JARIDQ010000006.1 GCF_029256985.1 Otariodibacter sp.
TTACTATCTAAATCAATATTTGGTTCAATACAAAATGGCGTTACAGCAAGAAAGTCAAGATTATTTTCCCAATATCTTTCCATTGTAATATCCACTTCATAAATCCATTCTTTTGCGTAATCTAATAATTTTTTAGCTGCTTGAGGAGTAATATAATATCCTGTTGTGTTATTCCATGCTTTATAGAATCGTAGTAACGTATTTTGGGTTTGAGGTATAGTATAGATTTTAGTGCCTTTTTGATTACGTCTTTGTGGGGATGGGGGGCTTAGCCAAAAAAATTCAAAAGTATTTTCTGTAGATGAACAAAATCTATAAACCTCTAAAAAATTGTCGTGAATGATTGCATCATCTTCTAGAACAATAATCCCTTGATTTAGCTCTATACATTTTTCCCATAATAGATAATGACTTGCCCAACATCCTAGCTGAGAAAAATTCATTGTATGACCTTTACATCGTAAGCGTTTTTCTTGATTGTATTTTTTAAAAAGATAAAAATCAGGATTTTCTTTACCATTAATGGCTGGGAAAAATTGATAATTTACTAACCCAGGTGAGCTTGTATTAAACTTATTAATTTGTTCAGTAATAAATTTTTTTCTATCTACAGACTTTTCTAAGTTTATGATAAAAATAGGAGTTGGATTATTATTCATCTTTTATTCGGGTCTTACCTAAACAAAACCCCACAATAATGTGGGGTTTCTTTATTAATCTATTAATGTTTCTTACTTGGAATGCTGAAACGTTTGTTAAAGCGTTCAACACGACCACCAGTATCAACCACACGTTGTTTACCAGTGTAGAATGGGTGGCAGTTACCGCACACATCTAAATTTAAATCTTTCGCTACTGTTGAGCGAGTTTTAATCACATTACCGCAAGAACATGTTGCTGTAATTTCTACATAATTAGGATGAATACCTTGTTTCATAATAGAAAACCTCAAAGAAGCCATATCGCCGTCAGAGCATACTACTTAGCTGTCTGATACCATATGTAATCAAAAAAGCCAAAAATATTATTATCTTTGGCGCCAGCTTGTTATTCTACTCTAAATTTATAATCAATTCAATTATCATATACTATATTTTTTTCTTTAGAAAAAGAAAGTCTTTTTATAAATAGAAAATAGGTAGCAAATTAAAAATAGTGTAGAATGGGATGGATATTTATATGCTCATTTACTAAATTTTAAGGAGTTAAAATGACAGAACGTAGAGTATTAGCTAATGCAATCCGTTTTTTAAGTATGGATGCAGTACAAAAAGCGAAATCTGGACACCCAGGTGCGCCTATGGGTATGGCAGATATCGCAGAAGTATTATGGCGTGATTTCCTTTCTCATAACCCACAAAATCCATCATGGGCAAACCGTGACCGTTTTGTATTATCAAACGGACATGGTTCAATGCTGATTTATAGTCTATTACATTTAACAGGTTATGATTTATCTATTGAAGATTTAAAACAATTCCGTCAGTTACATTCAAAAACCCCAGGTCATCCTGAATATGGCTATACACCAGGTGTTGAAACCACAACAGGACCATTAGGTCAAGGTATTACCAATGCAGTAGGTATGGCGATTGCAGAGAAAACATTAGCAGGCCAATTCAACCGTGAAGGACACAATATCGTTGATCACTATACTTACGCATTCTTAGGTGATGGCTGTTTAATGGAAGGTATTTCTCATGAAGCTGGGTCATTAGCGGGAACTTTAGGGCTTGGTAAATTGATCGCATTCTATGATGATAATAATATTTCGATTGATGGTCATGTTGATGGTTGGTTTGCTGATGACACTGCAATGCGTTTTGAAGCTTATGGCTGGCAAGTAATTCGTAACGTTGATGGACACGATGCAGAGCAAATCAAAATTGCGATTGAAAATGCACAAGCGGAAAAAGATCGCCCTACATTAATTATTTGTAAAACAATTATCGGCTTTGGTTCACCTAACAAATCTAACTCACATGATAGTCATGGTGCGCCTTTAGGTGATGAAGAAATTGCATTAACACGTAAAGCATTAAACTGGGATTATGCTCCGTTTGAAATTCCAGCAGAGATTTATGCAGAATGGGATGCAAAAGCAAAAGGTGATGTTGCGGAAAAAGCATGGAATGAAAAATTTGCAGCGTATGAAAAAGACTATCCAGAGCTTGCAGCTGAATTTAAACGTCGTATTTCTGGTGAATTACCTGCAAATTGGGCTGAGGAATCTCAAGCATTTGTTGAAAAATTACAAGCAAATCCAGCCTCTATTGCAAGCCGTAAAGCATCACAAAATGCGATTGAAGCTTATGCACATATCTTACCTGAATTTTTAGGTGGATCAGCAGACTTAGCAAGTTCTAACTTAACTTTATGGTCTGGTTCTAAACCAATCCGTGCGGATGTGAATGTTGATGGTAACTATGTAAACTACGGTGTACGTGAATTCGGTATGTCTGCCATGATGAATGGTATCGCATTACACGGCGGTTTTATCCCTTATGGTGCAACATTCTTAATGTTTATGGAATACGCACACAATGCTGTACGTATGGCGGCATTGATGAAACAACGTGTCCTCTTTGTTTATACCCATGATTCAATTGGTTTAGGGGAAGATGGTCCAACTCACCAACCAGTAGAACAAACAACAGCGTTACGTTTAATACCTAACTTAGATACATGGAGACCATGTGACCAAGTTGAATCTGCAATTGCGTGGAAATATGCAGTTGAGAAGAAAAATGGACCAAGTGCATTAATTTTCACTCGTCAAAATTTAGCACAAATGGATCGTACTCCAGAGCAATTAGCTAATGTTTATCGTGGTGGATATATCTTAAAAGATAGTGAAGGCACACCTGAATTAATCTTTATTGCAACAGGTTCTGAAGTAGAATTAGCCGTTAAAGCCGCAGATGCATTAACAGCAGAAGGTCGTAAAGTACGTGTGGTTTCTATGCCAAGTACGAATGTATTTGATGCACAAGATGAAGCTTACCGTGAATCAGTATTACCAAGCTCTGTTACTAAACGTATTGCAATTGAGGCAGGTATTGAAGATTTCTGGTACAAATATGTCGGTTTAAATGGTCGTATTGTTGGCATGAAGAGATTCGGAGAATCTGCACCAGCAGATGAATTATTTAAGTTATTCGGCTTTACTGTAGAGAATGTCGTAGCAAAAGCAAAAGAAATTCTTTAATTAATCTTTAAGTAAAGTTAAAAGCAGGATATTAATCCTGCTTTTTTTATTGTATTAAATTTAGAGGCTACTTTAGATAACTAGAATAAATCGTATTTTAACATATTATATCCACCAGGTTATAAGAATTTATATTATTATATAATGTTTTATCCTTCAATAATTGAATAATTTTTTCAATTATTATACACTAACACCATTGCTACTTTTCTAAGGATGAGCTTATGAAAAAGGGTATCATTATTTTAGTTGTCATTTTACTGGGAGCTAGTTTTGCATACTGGAAAATGCAACAAACAGATTTAAATCAGTTTGAAGGTATTGCCACAGTCAATGGGCGTTTGACCTTAGATCGTATAGAGATCGCTACACTTTATCCTGGAAAAATTGAAGAAATTTATGTTAATGAGGGAAGTGATGTAGAAAAAGATCAAGTGGTTGCAAAACTTTCATCAACACAAGCTGACGCTCAATTAAAACTTGCTGAAGCACAAAAACAACGAGCTTTAGAAGCTGTTAAACGTGCAGAAGCAGAAATTAATGCCTATCAACAAAAAGTAAATCTCGCAAAATTAGAACTAACTAATGCTCAACGATTACGACAAGATCGTCTTATCTCTTCTACTGAAGTTGAAAAACGTCAATCAGCTTATCAATCAGCCCTTGCTTCAATACAAGCTGCTAATGCGGCAAAAGGTGAAGCTCTTGCCGCTGTAGAGCAATCTGATGCACAAATTCAGCAAGTTTCCGATACATTAAATGATTTACTAATTAAATCACCTATTGCAGGCAGAATAGAATATAAAATTGCTGATGTTGGTAATGTACTACCTGCTGGTGGAAAAGTAGTTAGTGTTTTAGATTTAACTCAAGTTTACATTAATGTTTTTCTTCCTTCTTTTCAATCTAATCAAGTTCGTATTGGTGACGATGCACGTATTGTTGTTGATGGGATAGATGCTGTATTACCTGCTAAAATCACTTATATCGCAACTGATGCTCAATTTACACCAAAATCTGTTGAGACATTAGAAGAACGAGAAAAATTAATGTTTAAAGTGAAATTACAAATTCCAGTAGAATTTGCAACACAATATCCTAGTTTATTAAAAGGTGGCATGACTGCAGTCGGCTATGTGAAATATGATAACCAAATAAGTTGGCCAGAGAATCTTGAAGTAAAAGCACCTAGAGTATTGTTATAAATCCTGACTATTTCAAAGGTAAAGATAATGACGAAAGAGAATGTTGCTATTTTGATCAAAAACCTAAGTCATAATTATGGAAAAATACAGGCTCTCACTGATATTAGTTTGAAAATACCAGTAGGTTCATCTGTGGGGCTTATTGGTGCAGATGGAGTGGGTAAATCCACTTTATTATCTCTTATTGCTGGTGTAAAAATTTTACAATCTGGAGAGATTTTAGTATTTGATAGCGATATAAAAACTCTTGGAAAACGTACCGAACTTTTTCAACGACTTGCTTTTATGCCACAAGGGTTAGGCAAAAATCTCTATCCTACCTTATCTATTTATGAAAATATTGATTTTCACGCTAGAATGTTTGGATTAAACAAATCACAACGTCAAACAAGGATAAAACGCTTACTTGGTGCAACAGGTTTATTACCATTTGCAGAACGTGCGGCTGGAAAACTTTCTGGTGGAATGAAACAAAAATTAAGTTTATGCTGTGCATTAGTACACAATCCTGATTTACTCCTCTTAGATGAACCAACTACTGGTGTTGATCCACTTTCTCGCCGCCAATTTTGGCAATTAATACAAGAGTTACGTAGTGAAACACCAAATATGACAATTATTGTCGCAACAGCTTATATTGATGAAGCAGAAAATTTTGAATATGCTCTTGCAATGGATGATGGAAAAGTTTTAACTTTTGAACCAACGAAAAAACTTATTCAGCGGTCAAATAGTAAAAATCTTGAGCAGGCTTATATTAAATTACTACCTGAGGATAAAAAAGGTGCGGTAGATGGATTGTCTATTCCACTTTATCAAAAAGACCCTAATGAAGAGCCTGCAATTATTGCCACAGATTTAACCAAAAAATTTGGTGATTTTGTTGCTGTTGATAATGTTAGCTTTATTATTCCCAAAGGTGAAATTTTTGGTTTTCTGGGTTCAAATGGCTGTGGAAAATCAACTACAATGAAAATGCTTACAGGATTATTAGAACCTACTGAAGGAAAGGCTATTGTATTAGGGCAACCTGTCGAAGCAGATGATATTGAGAATAAAAAACGTGTAGGCTATATGTCACAGTCTTTTTCTCTTTATGAAGAACTCACAGTAAAACAAAATTTAGAGTTACACGCTAAGCTTTATCAAATTCCAAAAGAGCAATGGGAAGAATATGTCAATCAAGCGATGCAACAATTTGATTTGCTCAATATAGCTGATATCACACCAATATCTCTTCCCTTAGGTATTCGTCAACGCTTACAACTTGCTGCGGCTTGTTTACATAAACCTGAGCTACTGATCTTAGATGAACCAACTTCTGGTGTTGATCCTGCTGCAAGGGATATGTTTTGGGAATATTTAATTAAACTTTCCAGAGAAGATAAAATTACTATTTTTGTGACGACTCACTTTATGAATGAGGCTGAACGTTGCGATAGAATTTCTTTTATGCATAGTGGAAAAGTACTTGCGATTGATACTCCTAAAGCACTTCAAAAAATAAAAAATGCCAATTCACTTGAAGATGCATTTATTATGTATCTTGAGGAGCAAGTGGATGATGTTACCTTACCAAAATCCTCTGATAGTAATTTTGCTATTCAAGAAAATTTAAAACCAGCAAATTATTTCTTTACACCACTTATCAGTTGGTTTGCAATGATATGGACTTTTGCTCTTCGTGAAGGGAAAGAATTATTACGAGATAAAGTTCGGTTATTTTTTGCTATAGGTGGTCCAACGATTATGCTATTAGCTATGTCTGCAAGCATTTCTTTTGATATAACGCCACTAAAATTTACTGTACTAGATCGTGATAATACTTCAGAAAGTCACCATTTTATTGAATATTTTAGTGGTTCACCTTATTTTTTACTGCAGCCACAACTCACCGATGCAAACCAAATTAGTACCGTTCTTCAAAGTTCTGAAATAAAACTTGTTATAGATATTCCAGATAATTTTGGAAAAGATCTTCTTTCTACCAAAAAACCTAAAATTGGTATTTTCATTGATGGTGCTTTTCCTGCCACTGCTGAAAACTTAAAAGCATCAACTCTTGGTGTCATCACTCAATATATTAAAGAGTTTTATTACAAACAAGGCTTTACTATACCAGACAACGATCCTATCGAAACCCGTTTTATTTATAATCAAAATTTCAAGAGTGTTGTTGCAATGACTCCCGGAGTGATTATGCTTGCAATGATGTTAATTCCATCAATGATGACTGCACTCGGTGTTGTTAGAGAAAAAGAAATTGGTTCAATTATGAACCTTTATGGCTCTCCTGCAAGCGGTTTACAATTCTTACTGGGTAAACAATTACCTTACGTTGCTTTGTCTTTTTTGAGTTATTTATTTACAGTATGGATTACAATTGTGGTGTTTGATGTTCCCATAAAAGGTTCGGTACTAGCAATGTTTTTTGGTGCTATATTGGTTATTTTGGCTTCCACGAGCTTTGGGCTACTTATTTCTAGTTTCGTAAAATCTCAAGTAGCAGCACTTTTTGCTACGTCTGTTATTATGATTGTTCCCTCAATGAATTTTTCTGGCATGATTTACCCAACAGCAACTTTACCTATGGATATATATCTTTTCGCACATGCTTTTCCTGGGGCTTGGTTTCAAATTATTAGTTTGGGTGGTTTTACGAAAGGATTAGGTTTTATGCAATTTATCCCACATTATATTGCACTTATTGTTATTTATCTTTGTTACTTAATGCTGGCAAATATCTTTCTAAAAAAACAGGAAAAATAACATGAAAAACTGGTTTAAAAATGTTTTTTATTTATCAATAAAAGAACTTCGTAGCCTATTTTCAGATCCTATTTTACTGGTTCTAATTGCTTATATGTTTTCTATGGCAGTTATTATGATTGCTAATATGCCAACTACAGAAGTTAGAAATGCAGCAGTTGCGATTGTTGATAATGATCATTCAACTCTTTCTTATAAATTAAGAGATAGCTTAATTCTACCAAATTTTAAAACTGTAACAGAAGTTTCCATAGACGAAGTCGATCACCTAATGGATACAGGGGAATATACTTTTGTTATTGATATTCCACCTAATTATGAACAATCTTTACTCAAAGAAGAAAATCCTAAAATTCAATTATTAGTAGATGCTACTGCTGTAAGCCAAGCGAATATTGGGAGTATCTATATTAAACAGATTTTCACACAAGAAATTAATAAATTTTTAAAGAAAGAAAATATCACTAATTTACTTCCTATTGATATTACTGTTTCTGTACTTTATAACCCTAATCATTCCAGTGTATGGATTATGGGAACAATGCAAATTATTGGAGGGCTTAATCTATTAGTTTTATTACTTGTTGGTGCTGCAGTAATTCGAGAACGAGAACGTGGCACTATAGAACATCTACTTGTTATGCCTGTTAGTGCTAGTGAAATTGCGGCATCAAAAATCCTTGCGAATGGATTTATTTTAGTCGTAGTATCAATACTTTCTTTATTCTTTATAGTAAAGGGAGTACTCAACGTCCCAATTCCACTTAGTGCTTTTCCTCTATTTGCTCTTGGTGTTATCACTTATGTTTTTGCTATTTCATCTCTAGGCATATTATTGGCAACGATCGCCCCTTCTATGCCACAATTTGGATTACTTTGTATTCCTGTTTATATCATGATGTATTTACTTTCTGGTGCAATTTCACCTTTAGAAAATATGCCGCAGCTTGCTCAAATGGTAACTCAATTTTCACCTACCACTATTTTAGGAGCTTACGCACAAGATGTGTTATTTAGAGGTGCATCTCTTAATTTAGTCTGGCAAGAATTAATTAAAATTATCGCTATTGGCTTAGTTTTCTTAGGTATTTCATTAACTAAATTTAAGTCTATGCTTTCTAAGCAAGGATAGAATCAACACTCTTTGTAATAAAATTTATAGAAGAAGGAAGAAATATGAACAATTTAAAACTCTCAAGCATCGCCATTTTTATCATAATGCTCGCAGCTTGCCAAAATACCAATATTTCTACTTCATCAAAGGTCGATATTCCTGAACAGTTTGAATATACAACCTCACAACAAACTAAAAATAATTTCAATGAAATACAAAAATGGTGGTTAAATTGGCATAACCCTCAACTTAATGAGTTGATTGAAGAAGGACTTAAAAATAATTTAGATATCGCCATTGCTCAAATGCGTTTACGAGAAGCTCTAGCTAATAGCCGTTTAGCAGATGCAGATCTTGGTCCAATGATTGGTCTTGGTGGTAATATTGGCAGAAGCGAGATCAATTTAGATAGTAATATCATCAACCCTGATTCTGTTAGCATTAATAATGCAAGTGTGGCATTAAATATGTCTTGGGAACCTGATATTTTTGGTAAAAAACGTAGCGATGCAGATATGGCAAAAGAAGCTGCATTAGGTTATCAAGAAAAAGTGTATGGCACACAATTACTTATTACTAGCCAGATTGCCGAAAATTACTTTAAGATTCACGCAATTGAAGAACAAAGTGCGGTCATAACTCAAGGAATTAATACATTAAAACAGTTAGCACGTTATGTTCAAGGTCGTTTTCAAACAGGACAAGCTACTTCTTATGAAATTGAAGAAGTGACTCAAAAAATTAGCCTACTTCAAGCTCAACAAACTACATTAGAAGCTCAAGCAGATTATTTACAACGGAATATTGCTATTTTACTCGGCAAAACCCCACAAAATTTCCATATTCAAAAAACTAAAAATATTTTTTCTAACATACCTAAGGCACCACAAGGAATTATCCCGAGTAGCGTAATTGAGCGTCGCCCAGATATTCGTGCAAATACTCATATTATTAGAGCTAATATGGCAAAATTAGCGAGTGCTAAAGCTGATTTATTGCCTCGTTTTAGTATTCATTTTTTAGGGCGAAGTGGGCGGATAGAATTAAATGATGATCTGGCTAATGTATCAGGCGTAGGTGGGTTATTTGGCATCGGCATACAGTTACCTATTTTCACCAATGGACGTATCCAAGCCAATATTGACAATGCTGATGCTAGTTTAAAAGTTGCACTAATCCAATATGATAAAACTTTATTAACTGCATTAGGTGAAGTAGATAGTGCTTATCAAATGCAAGCAGCTCTTATAAAACAAACTCAATTATTAGAAAAAGCCTATAAACAAGCGACTACACAAGCGAATAATGCCCAAAAGCTTTTTACTTATGGTGAAAAAACCTTAGACGTAGCACTAAGAGCGAGACTTACAAGCCTAGAATATCAACAAAAAATCATCCAATCTCGCCTAGCAAGCACGGAAAATTTATTAAATTTATATAAAGCATTAGGTGGAGGTTGGACTGAGGAAGGAAAGTAGGTAATTTTTTGAGGTGTTTTAAATACCTAGAGAAAATTGCTTTTAACTATTATGTTAAAATATAAATATAAGTCTTTAAATTACAGTGATTCACAAGCACCATTATCATTTCTTCAAATACGTCTCAAGATGGGCTTTAGGAATAAATACTATTAAACCTGTGTAAACAATACTATCAGGTTTCACTTTCTCTCGAATAAAGAGTAATAAGATCTCTGATTGCGTATTAGATATGGTACAACGATATAAACTTCCCATTACACTTCAACAGCCTAAATACAATTGCTTTACCTACTGCCCCGTAACCTTGTTTACCTTTACAAATCCTACTGAAATAGTTTTCATCTACCTTAATCTTCTTCTCAAACATCTCTAAATATGAGCTACTGTTGATAAATAGATAATCTTAAGAGGTGAAAATAATAAGTAAGCTGTAGTAGTTTTATTTATATTAACTAATTCCGCAATTACTTATACAGCAACACCTACAACAAATAGCTCAATCAGTTTGTTTTGCTTATGTTGGTTTAAACGACTTTTTCTTAAGTATATAATCTAAATGGTATTTTAGCCATTATCTAGGATAGTACCTAAATTTATTCAGCTAAATTTATATCTTCAGTGAAAGGTTGATTATCCTCGGAAGGATGATCATATAACCAATTTGCTAATCTAACATAATCGGCTAATGATAAATTTTCGGCTCTATCATTATTATCAATCCCTAGATTAGCCAATTGCTCTACAGAAAATAATGTCGATAAGGCATTACGCAACGTTTTTCTACGTTGATTAAATGCTTGCGTTACCACTCTATTTAGCCAATAAACGTCTTTTGCAGGATGTGGCAATACAGTATAAGGTACTAATCTCACAACCGCAGAATCAACTTTAGGTGCAGGTTTAAATGCAGTTGGGGGAACTTCTAGCACTGGAATTACTTGGCAGTAGTATTGTGCCATAATCGTTAATCGACCATAGGCTTTACTATTGGGGGCTGCGCATAATCGTTTTACCACTTCTTTTTGTAGCATGAAATGCATATCTTGCACGAGATCGTGAAATTTCAATAGATGGAAAATTAAAGGTGTGGAGATGTTATAAGGTAAGTTACCAAAAACACGGACTCCTTGTCCTTCTGGTAGATTTAAACCTTCAAAATATTTTCGAAAATTAAAGTTTAATGCATCTTGTTCAATAACGGTGAGTTTTTGATTCAAGAATGGATGATGGCGTAGACGTTCAGCAAGATCTCTATCTAATTCAACCACAGTGAGTTTTTCAACCAGATCAGCAACAGGTTCGGTTAATGCCCCTAGCCCTGGTCCTATTTCTAATAAGAACTCATTGGATTGAGGGTTGATTACAGAAACAATGCTTTGGATAACATTTTGATCATGTAGAAAGTTTTGACCAAAACGTTTACGAGCCGTATGACCAAGATGTTTTTTTGAATTTGGGTTCATTATTTTTCCTAAAAGCGGTGAGTTCATCACATTATTTTACAAATTTTATAAAAATAAAAGAACCTCGCAAAATTGCGAGGCTCTTTATATAAGTAAGTTTTTACTTAATATATTTAATATCAGCACGATCTTTTAAAGCTTTCACCCAATCTTGTGATGCTGCTTGTGCTTGTTTATTGATAATTTGCTGATAAGCTTTTTGTAAATAAGCATCTTTAGTTCTATCAGCTTTACGAGTATCTGTAACCTTAAGAATATGCCATCCAAATTTGGATTTAAATGGTTTAGATAATACGCCTACTTTAGTTTGTTGTGCAGTTTTAGCAAAAGTTGGATCGTAAACTTCTAAGAAATTCCAACCTAAATCACCACCTTCAGCGGCCGAAACGTAGTCTAAAGAGTTTTTTTCTGCTGCATTTTCAAAAGTCGTTTTACCAGAATTGATATCATTAGCAATAGCTGTTAATTTTTCTTTTGCTTGATTATCATTCAATATTGGGTTTGTCTTAATCAAAATATGACTAATACGGTATTGTGTTCCTGTTGTTGTTTTTAATGTCCCTGAAGCCTTTGCTTTATCTTGCATTTCCTTAGCTAAATTTTGTACTTCCTCTGGATGAACTTGAATACTACTTTCAATTGCTTTTTGGCGGACACCTTCCATTAATAATTGATGTGCTAGTTGTTGACGGTATTGATTGAGAGTAATACCTTGATAATCAAGAGCATCGAGAAGTTGACCATATGTGATACCGTTCTGAATCGCGATATTCTCGATCATTTGATCCACATAAGCATAATTTATTTTAATACCAGACTCTTGGATAGCACGTTGTACAAGAAAATCATCAATAACATCATTAAGCGCAGCTTGGCGATTTTTCTCATTATTAGCACGTTTACCCAAGGCTTTGTCTACTTGACTTTGCATAATTGGGTAGCCATCAACAGTAGCAACGACTCTTTCTTCAGCTTGTGCAATAGAAAATAATGAGAAGTAGGCGATCAAAGTTGTAAATAATAATTTTACAAAGGTTAATTTCATTTTTATTCCTTATGGGATAATTAACAATCAGTTTCCCCGATTTAGAAGGTGATTTCTTAAAAAGGTTCAACCTCGTTTTATGTTACTGAATTAAAGCGACTTGATTAATTCCATCATAATGTAATGTTCTTACTTGGATACTTTCTGAGCGAGATGTAGGAATATTTTTCCCCACATAATCTGCTCGAATAGGCAATTCCCTATGACCTCTATCAATAAATATGACTAGCTCAATTTTTTTTGCACGTCCTAAATCGACTAAAGCATCAAGAGCAGCTCTGATAGTTCTTCCTGTAAATAATACATCATCAACAAGAATGATCTCTTTATCCTTAATATTAAGTGGATTGTCAATGCCAGAGTAAATAGGATCCTCACTAGTTGGGGTCGTAGGGTTAATATCATCACGGTAGAACGTAATATCTAATGACATTATAGGCAACTGAATTTTTATCAGCTCAAAAATACGTACTTGTAACATTTCGGCAATTTCTGCACCACGTCGTTTAATTCCAACTAGCACTATATTATCCAGCGAACTATGTTTCTCAATAATCTGATGAGAAATACGAGAAATTGTTCGTTGAAATTGTTCAGTATCGATAATGATTTTTTCCATACGAATCATAGTCCTTGGATTTTTTTAATAACGTTAGAAGTTGAGCATCCATTTTCAAAATTTAACACCCGAACATCGCCGCCATTGGCCCAAACTTCTTGGCTACCTGCAATGTCCTCTGGTTTATAGTCGCCACCTTTTACCAATAAATCAGGTAAGATTTCACCAATTAAACGCTGAGGTGTATCTTCATCAAATGGTACAACCCAATCAACAGAGGCTAGACCTGCTAATACTGCCATTCGTGCATCAAGATCATTAATTGGACGAGTTTCACCTTTTAATCTTCTTACCGATGCATCGGTATTTACTGCAACAATTAGGCGATCACCTAGTTTTCTAGCATTTTCAAGATAAGAAACATGACCTGGATGAAGAATATCGAAACAACCATTCGTCATTACAATTTTTTCACCACGTTGTTTAGCTTCAAGCACAATTTGCTTTAAAGTTTGCTCTTCAGTAATGCCAAAACCTGTTTCAATACGCTGATGAATTGCTTGTTCTAATTCATTTTGTGTCACAGTGGATGTACCAAGTTTGCCAACTACAATACCAGCTGCTGCATTTGCCAAGTAACACGCTTCTTCTAAAGGACGTTTATCGGCGATAGCGGTAGCTAATACGCTGATTACCGTATCTCCAGCGCCTGTCACATCATAAACTTCTTTGGCTTCCGTAGGTAAATGGAATACAGGTTGATTTGGACGAAGTAAAGTCATACCTTTTTCAGAACGTGTTACAAGTAAGGCTTGCAGATCGTATTTTTCGATCATGGCTAAACCTTGTTTTTCAATATCATCATCTGTTGGACAATGACCTGCAACAGCTTCAAACTCTGACATATTAGGAGTAAGTAAAGTTGCACCACGATAGCGTTCAAAATCAGTACCTTTTGGGTCGATCAACACAGGCACGTTAGCAGAGCGTGCAATTTGAATCATTTGTTGTACAGACTCTAAAGTGCCTTTTCCATAATCAGATAACACCAAAGCACCATATTCTTGAATTTCGTTTTTCAATTTTTCAAGTAATAAGGCATTATCAACTCCGTAGAAATTTTCTTCAAAATCTAAACGGAGTAATTGTTGATGGCGAGAAAGAACACGTAATTTAGTAATCGTTGGATGTGTTTTTAATGCGACACAATGATTTTGAATGTTGTGCGAATTTAATAGTTTACCTAGTGCAGTACCTGCATCATCTTCCCCAATAAGTCCATGTAGAGTAACGGATACATTTAAACTAGCAATATTCATTGCCACATTTGCAGCACCGCCAGCCCGATCTTCATTTTGTTGAACTTTAACCACTGGTACAGGAGCTTCTGGCGAAATACGATTAGTTGCACCAAACCAATAGCGATCTAACATAACATCGCCTAGTACTAATACTTTGGCTTGGCTAAATTGAGGTGAGTATTCCATCATATTAAATTCCTTACGTCTTCACAACAAAGTAAAAGCGGTCAGATAAATAGAAATATTTGCAATATTTTGACACGATCTTACCGCTTGTTCTGTATATTATTTTCTATTTTTCTTAATAAATTTCATCAAACGTTTACGCTTACGTAACTGATTTGGCGTAAGTTTATTGCGTTTACCTGCAAATGGATTATTTCCTTCTTGAAGTAACACTCTTATTGGTGTGCCAATAATACGTAAACTTTTACGAAAATAATTCGACAGATAACGTTTATACGAATCTGGTAATTTTTCAATTTGGTTACCATGCACAACAATAATCGGTGGATTATAGCCACCTGGGTGAGCATATTTTAATTTCACTCGGCGACCATTTACCAATGGTGGTTGATGATCATCTGTTGCCATTTGCAATATACGAGTTAGCATTGAGGTCGTCATTTTTTGAGTGGCACATTGATATGCTTCTTGAATTGATTCAAAAAGATTACCTACACCACTACCATGTAATGCAGAAATAAAGTGCACTCGTGCAAAATCAATAAAATCTAAGCGACGATCTAATTCCGATTTCACGTTATCTTTAATATCTTGTGAAAGCCCATCCCACTTATTGACCACAATCACTAACGATTTACCTGCGTTCAAGATGAAACCGAGTAATGATAGATCTTGGTCTGACACGCCATCTCTTGCATCAATCGTCAATAACACCACATTGGCATCTTGGATCGCTTGTAATGTTTTGATTACTGAGAATTTTTCAACAGTTAAATGGACTTTACCACGTTTACGTACACCCGCAGTATCAATAATAGTATAATGTTGATCATCACGTTCCATTGGAATGTAAATTGAATCACGAGTCGTGCCTGGTAAGTCATAAACCACAACACGATCTTCACCTAAAATTCGATTAGTAAGAGTTGATTTCCCAACATTTGGACGCCCTACAATGGCAATTTTGATATTTTTATTTTCTTCGCTTTCTTCAGCTTCTTCTAGTAAAGCTTCATCAAGTAATGCGGTATCTTCCTCATTATCAAAATCGAAATCATGATCCCATTCATCTTGCTCTGATTCTGCTTCATCTTCTTGTTCAGATTCTTCAAATTTTTCAGCTAATGGTGCTAACACTTGCTCGATAAGTTGTGTTACGCCTCGGCCTTGTGCTGCGGCAATCGCTTCAACTTCACCTAAACCTAATTGATAAAATTCACCAATGTGTGAGTGGGCATCGATACCATCTGTTTTATTTGCAACCACAACAGTAGTTTTATCACGTTGACGCAAATACTGAGCAATACCAACATCGGCTGGTAACAAGCCAGCTCTAGCATCCACAAGGAATAACACAACATCAGCTTCTTCAATCGCTAGTAACGACTGTTCAGCCATTTTCTCTTCAACACCTTCCTCTGTGCCATCAATACCACCAGTATCAATAACAATAAAATCATGACCAGCAATATTGGCTTGACCATATTTACGATCACGAGTAAGTCCAGGGAAATCCGCCACTAATGCGTCACGTGTTCGAGTTAGGCGGTTAAATAATGTGGATTTTCCCACATTGGGTCTGCCGACAAGGGCAATAACGGGAGTCATATAAATTAGAACCTCAATAACAATTCGGTTTACAATTATTTGTAAAATGCTTTGTATTATAGCCTAAATAATGGAATAGCGGGAAAATCTAGTAAAAAACTCGCAATAAGCGGTCAATTTAGCTAGACTTTTTATAAAATGAGGAATTAATCTTCGATTTTTAACGCTTTAGAAAAGTTAAGCAGGCCTTTTGAATTGCCACTTTTTGCCATCAATTGTAAGGCTTGCGTTGGCACATGAAGTAGTTGATTAGTTAGTTTATAACTTAATTCTTGAAGAACTTTTTCGCTATCTTGTCCTTGTCGTAAGGCATTCAATGCTTTGTCTAATAATTCAATTCGAATTTCTTCAGCATTTTGTCGATAATGTTTAATTAAATTACTTGATTGCTGTTTTTTTAGCCAAGCGAAATATTCTTGTGCCTCTTGTTGTACAATTTCTTTTGCTTGCTCTGCCGCTTGTTGGCGGTTTGCAAGATTTTGATCAATGATTGTTTGCAGATCATCTACGCTATAAGAATAGACACCATCTAATTCTGTTACTGTTTCGTCAATATCACGTGGAACTGCAATATCAATCAGTAACATTGGAGTAAAATAACGCTCTTTTTGCGCTATTTCTACCATATCTCTTGTTATGAGCGTATCGGGGCTTCCTGTAGAACTAATCACTACATCAGCTTGATTTAATCCAACCTGCAATGCACTTAATGATAGGATCTGCATGGGCTTATCTAATTTCTTTGCAAGTAATTCAGCTCGTTGTGGAGTACGGTTGGCTATCATGATAGTTTTTGCACCATGTTGTACCAAATAACGAGAAACAAGTTCTATCGTCTCTCCAGCTCCCACAAGTAGAAAGCGTAGCTTATCAAAATTATCAAAGATCTGACGAGCTAATCCACAAGCTGCATAGGCAACAGATACAGCACTAGCACCAATTTCTGTTTCTGTTCTAACACGCTTGGCTGCAGAGAAGGTTTTTTGAAATAATCTAGATAGATTACTAGATATTGCTCCTCCATGAGTTTGATAAAAATGCTCACTATCTTGATAAGCCTGTTTAACTTGCCCTAAAATCTGAGGTTCACCTAATACGAGGGAATCAAGGCCACAAGCAACTTGCATGAGATGTTCAGCTGCATCCATATTTTGCTTAATGTATAGTGATTCTTTTAATTCGTTTTTATTGAGGTGATGTATTTTTGCAAACCAGTCTAAACATTGCTCACGCCAAGCTATATTATCAATATGATCTTCTTGCGGGGGGACATCAGGTTTATGAAAATAGAGTTCGGTACGATTACACGTAGATAAGATAACAACGCTCTCAGCTAAAGCTTGCTGATTAATTTGTTCGAAAGCCTGTTCACGCTTATTCTCAACAAACGAAACTTTTTCCCGTAAGCTAACAGGCGCTGTTTTATAATTAATACCTAACGCTAGAATCGTCATTGTTCAAAGCCCACAAATTAAATAAAAATAAGTAAAAAATTAAGAAATATCTCAAGATTAGGATCTTGCATTCTAATAAATCGCTTAGCTTACTGCAAATAATTGTCTTGATAGATTTGACCTATAACAAAGCTTGCCTTCTAACAAAAAGGTTATATGATATAACGTCATGAGCTTTAAAAAAGCATAAAAAAATCTCCATTTGATATATAATTAAGAGAGATTTTTCTTGTCAAATTAAAACAAGATTCCCTTTTGAGTATTTAGGAGGACTTTATGGTTGCGATTCGTCATTCACACCAACTTGACCCCAATAATTTTGAATTGGCAAGCTGGGGTGCCGGGTTGCAGATGTCTCCTATTACTTTCGAACAATTACTTCTTGCTTGGCGTTGTGTTCAAGAAAAATTAGATATCAATAAAGGGCATTTAATTTGGGATGGAATCGAGATGGTTGAGATTCTCCATAGCTTAAATATGGATGATGATAGTCTTGTTTCAGCTCTACTCTTTCCGTTAGTAAAACATAATGTATTAGATCTTGTTGATATCCATGAGCACTTTGGAGAACAGGTTAGGCGACTCGTAAAAGGCGTTTTGGAGATGGACAATATCCGTCAATTAAATGCAAGCCATGCGTCCGATCTACAAATTGATAATATTCGTCGTATGCTTTTAGCTATGGTGGATGATTTCCGTTGTGTTGTCATTAAGTTAGCGGAGAGAATTGTATTTTTGCGCGATGAATCTCACACGGAAGAAGATTTAGTTTTAGCTGCAAAAGAGTGTACTCATATTTATGCACCTTTGGCGAATAGATTAGGTATTGGACAATTAAAATGGGAGTTAGAAGATTATTGTTTTAGAGCATTACATCCTCAGGTTTATCATCAAATTGCTAAATATGAATTGGGCGAACGTCGTTTAGATCGTGAAAAATATATTGCAGATTTTATTTCAGAACTGACCGCTTATTTAAAAGAATCACTGTCTGTGATGCAGATATATGGACGTCCAAAACATATTTATAGTATTTGGAAAAAAATGCAGAAAAAACACCTCGCTTTTAATCAATTATTTGATATTCGGGCTGTGAGGATTATTGTGCCAACTCTGGAAGATTGCTATACGGTATTAGGAATTGTTCATACACAATATAAGCACCTACCAGAACATTTTGATGATTACATCTCTAATCCTAAACCTAATGGTTATCAGTCTATTCATACTGTTGTACTTGGTAAGGGTAATAAACCAATAGAGATTCAGATCCGTACACAGAAAATGCACGATGAAGCAGAACTTGGAGTTGCGGCACACTGGAAATATAAAGAGGGAGCAACAACAGGTCGCACTGGTTATGAAGAGAAGATCGTGTGGTTACGTAAATTACTTGATTGGCAAAAAGATATTGCAGATTCAGCTGATATGGTGGGTGAAATTCGTTCTCAAATTTTTGATGATCGTGTTTATGTATTTACCCCAAAAGGTGAGGTTGTTGATCTGCCTAAAGGTTCTACTCCTCTCGATTTTGCATATGCTATTCATAGTGAAATTGGACACCGGTGTATTGGAGCTAAAGTCGCTGGACGTATCGTACCATTTTCTTACCAATTACAGATGGGTGATCAAATTGAAATCAGTACCCAGAAAAACCCGAATCCAAGTCGAGATTGGTTAAATCCAAATCAAGGATTCGTTCATACAGCTAAAGCTCGTTCTAAGATTATTGCTTGGTTTAAAAAACTCGATAGAGATAAGAATATTCCACTTGGCAAAGATGCGTTAGAAGTAGAAATGGCAAAATTTAATTTCACATTAAAGCAGATAGAAGAATACGCTTTACCACGCTATAACTTAAAACAAATGGATGATCTTTATGCGAGTATTGGTAGTGGAGATATTAGATTAGGCCCATTAATGAGTTATTTACAGGGGAAGCTGATAAAAACAACAGCTGAGCAAGCAGATGAAGCTATTTTAAAACATGTAGCGACCAAAGGACATAATACTCAAAAACAAGTAAAAAATAATGGCTTTATTGTTGTTGAAGGTGTCGGTAATTTAATGCACCATATTGCACGCTGTTGTCATCCAATTCCAGGTGATGAGATTGTTGGTTATATTACGCAGGGTCGAGGAATTTCTATTCATAGAAATGATTGTGAACAACTCTATGAATTGCAATTAATTAATCCAGAAAGAGTTGTTGACGCACAATGGGGTGAAAATTATGCTTCAGGATTTAATCTCATTATTAGAATTATTGCTAATCCTTATAATGGATTACTGAGGGATATTAGTGCCATTATGGCAAATGAAAAAGTGAATGTAATCGGTGTATCTAGCCGAACAGATACCAAGAAAAATATTACAACGATGGATATTGAAATAGAATTAAATAATATTCAATTCTTAACAAAATTATTGGCAAGAATTACGCAATTAGATGATGTGATTGAAGCTAAACGCTTATCAAGCTAGCAAAAATAAAAAGGATAAAAAATGAAGAATTTAGTAATTTTAGGATCAACAGGTTCTATTGGAAAGAGTACTTTATCTGTTGTTGAGAACAATTCTGATAAATATCATATTTTTGCTTTAGTGGGGGGGCGGAATGTTGAGTTAATGACTGAGCAATGTCAAAAATATCAACCAAAGTTTGCTGCATTAGATGATGAAAGCAAAGCTATGCAGTTAGCTGAAAATTTAAAAAATCTCGATATCAAAACAGAAGTTTTAGCTGGTCAAAAGGCAATTTGTGAATTAGCAACCGATAGCCACGTAGATATGGTGATGGCAGCGATTGTAGGGGCTGCTGGATTATTGCCTACATTATCTGCAGTACAAGCAGGTAAACAGGTTTTATTAGCTAATAAAGAATCGTTGGTAACGTGTGGACAAATTTTTATTGATGAAGCACGCAAATCAGGGGCAAAATTATTACCAGTCGATAGTGAACATAATGCTATTTTTCAATCTTTGCCACCTGAAGCACAAAAACAAATTGGATTCTGTCCATTAGCAGAATTAGGAATTAGTAAAATTGTCCTTACAGGCTCTGGCGGGCCATTTAGAAATAAGTCTTTAAATGAATTTGATGTAATTACGCCTGCACAAGCTGTTGCTCATCCCAATTGGTCTATGGGACAAAAGATTTCTGTTGATTCTGCAACGATGATGAATAAAGGATTAGAGTATATTGAAGCTCGCTGGCTATTCAATGCTACCGCCGAAGAAATGGAGATCATCATTCATCCCCAATCTATTATTCACTCTATGGTGAGATATGTGGATGGTAGTGTGATTGCTCAAATGGGTAATCCTGATATGCGTACTCCGATTGCTCATACTATGGCATATCCAAATCGTATTCAGTCAGGTGTTGAGCCATTAGATTTCTTTAAATTATCTGAATTAACCTTTATTGAACCTGATTTCGCTCGTTATCCAAATTTAAAATTAGCGATAGAAGCCTTTGCAGAAGGACAATATGCAACAACCGCAATGAATGCAGCGAATGAAGTTGCAGTGAATGCATTTTTAAATAATGAAATTCGATTTACTGATATTGCTGAAATTAATCGTTCAGTGATAGAACGTATTGCTCCAATTGATGTAAAAGAGATTGATGATGTATTGTATGCAGATAAGTTGGCGAGAGAGTTAGCAGAACAAGCAGTAAAATTCTTATAGTTTTTCTAGTCTCAAGTAACAATAAAAAACTCCACTACTTTATAAGTAGTGGAGTTTTTTTATTTAATGAGTTAAGCGAAAATTACATCATTCCGCCCATTCCACCCATACCGCCCATTCCAGCGTCTAGGGCTGCTTTGTCATCTTTTGGAAGATCTGTGATCATACACTCTGTAGTAATCATTAAACCAGCAATAGAAGCTGCGAATTGTAATGCAGAACGAGTTACTTTAGTTGGATCTAAGATACCCATTTCTAACATATCACCGTATTCTTCTGTTCCTGCATTATAACCATAGTTACCTTTACCATCTTTAACGTTACGAGCAACAACAGATGCTTCTTCACCCGCATTGCTAACGATTTGACGTAATGGGGATTCCATTGCACGAAGAGCTAATTTAATACCGACATTTTGATCTTCGTTGTCGCCTTTTAAACTTTCAGCTACTTTAGTTGCCGCACGTACTAATGCAACACCACCACCCGCAACAACACCTTCTTCAACGGCTGCACGAGTTGCATGAAGAGCATCATCAACACGATCTTTCTTCTCTTTCATTTCAACTTCAGTTGCTGCACCAACTTTAATTACTGCAACACCGCCTGCTAATTTAGCAACACGTTCTTGAAGTTTTTCTTTATCGTAGTCAGAAGTTGAATCTTCAATTTGTTGGCGGATTTGAGTAACACGTGCTTTGATTTGCTCTTCATCACCCATACCATCAATGATAGTTGTATTATCCTTAGTGATCACAACACGTTTTGCTTGACCAAGTTCTTCAAGTGTTGCTTTTTCTAATTCCATACCAATTTCTTCAGAAATTACAGTACCTGCAGTTAAGATTGCGATATCTTGTAACATCGCTTTACGACGATCACCAAATCCTGGAGCTTTTACCGCAGCCACTTTCACGATACCACGCATATTATTCACAACTAAAGTTGCAAGCGCTTCACCTTCAAGATCTTCAGAAATGATCAATAATGGTTTACCAGCTTTAGCAACCGCTTCTAATACTGGTAAAATTTCACGAATGTTAGAGATTTTTTTATCAACTAAAAGGATATAAGGATTTTCTAACTCAACAGTACCTGCTTCTGGTTTGTTGATGAAATATGGAGAAAGGTATCCGCGATCGAATTGCATACCTTCAACAACATCTAAAGCATCTTCTAATCCAGTACCGTCTTCAACAGTGATAACACCTTCTTTACCTACTTTTTCCATTGCTTGAGCAATTAATTTACCCACTGTGCTATCTGCGTTTGCAGAAATTGTACCAACTTGCTCGATCTCTTTTGAAGTTTCACATGGTTTTGATAATGTTTTAAGCTCTTCAACTACAGATAAAACTGCTTTATCGATACCACGTTTTAAATCCATTGGATTCATTCCTGCGGCAACAGCTTTTAAGCCTTCATTAATAATAGATTGTGCTAATACTGTCGCAGTTGTTGTACCATCACCTGCAGCATCATTTGCTTTTGATGCTACTTCTTTAACCATTTGTGCACCCATATTTTCGAATTTATCTTCTAATTCGATCTCACGAGCCACAGAAACACCATCTTTAGTAATTGCTGGAGCGCCAAAAGCTTTATCTAAAACTACGTTACGTCCTTTTGGACCCAAAGTAACTTTTACTGCATCTGCTAATACATTTACACCTTTTAGCATTTTGCTACGAGCATCGTTACCAAATTTTACATCTTTTGCTGCCATATTCTTAATTCCTCTTCTAATTATTCTTCAACAATTGCTAAAATATTTTCTTCAGAAACGATTAGCACTTCTTCGCCATCAATTTTTTCTGGTTTTATGCCGTATTCATTAAAAATAACTAAATCACCTACTTTTACATGCATTGGGTGAATATTACCATTTTCTAAAAGACGACCTTCACCTACAGCTAATACTTTACCGCGAGTAGATTTAGCTGCTGCAGAACCTGTTAAAACGATTCCACCTGCTGATTTTGTTTCTTCTTCTTCACGTTTTAAAATTACTTTATCGTGTAACGGACGAATTTTCATTGAAATAGCTCCCTAAATAAATTAATAAATTTGCCATGCTGGCATAGCGTAGCACTATTTGGAGGTAAAATTTTTGTTTTCAAGAGAAGGTCGATAAAATTTGTAAATTTTTTAGTGCATCTAACTGCTTATTTATTACAATGTAAGTTATTTAAATAATCTTAAATATGAGGAAAAGATAAAATATGTATTCGCATCAAATTCCACATAAAATAAGAGTAAATTCAGATATCATTCTTGAAAAAATTGAACAACAGCATGCAATTTCATTATTTACACAGCTAGATAAACATCGTCAATTCTTTAAACAATTTGTTGATTGGATTGATTTTAACAAGACAGTAGAGGATAGCCTGAATTTTGTGAATACAAGCAAAAAAGAAGCTGAAGATGGTCTTGGGTTTGTTTGGGTAATTTCTTATAAAGGGGATGTTGTTGGGGCGTTTTCGTTGAATAACCCGATAGATTGGGAGAATAAAATCGCAGAATTGGGCTATTGGCTTTCGCCAGATGTACAAGGTAAGGGTATTATTACTCAGTCAGTTAATCAAGTAATAGAAGAAACAAAATCACTTTTTAATCATTACCGATTACGTTGTGCCGTGCATAATCTGAAAAGTAATGCTATAGCGGATCGTTGTCAGTTTCAATTTATAGGAGTAGAAGGAAAAGGATTGAAAATAGGTGAGCAATACTATGATTTAAATATCTATAGTAAAATATTATTAGTTAGAGAGAGATAAACTATGGAAAAGCATTCTTTAGAAAGAGGGAATCTATTAACATCAGAATTCATTGCGACAATAGATAAAAATAATATTAATAGTTATTTTCCTGAACGAGAAATGATGGAAGGTAATATTGATAATTTACCAAAATATAATATTGATTTGTATCGAATTACGTACAGTTCTATTTATAAAAATTTACCTGTGGTTCTTTCGGGATTAATTGTTGTTCCTAAAAAAGAGGGAAAGCTTAATCATATACAATATCATCATGGAACACTTTATCCTTATGCTAAAGAAGAAGGATGGGGAAGTTTGGATGCTCCCTCTTTATATGATGGTCGAGGACCTAAGATACCGATGGCATTTTATGAAACTCGCTTAAATGCTAACTATTTGGGATCTTATGGTTATTTAGTGAGTTTGCCTGACTATGCAGGTTATGGTGTTTCTCAAAATTTGGAACATCCTTACTGTATCAATTCAGAACTAGCCGAAGAATCGATTGATATGATTTTGGCAACAAGAGAGTTTGTAAAATCTAAAAATATAGCTGTAAATGATGGGGTATTTTTATCAGGTTGGTCTGAAGGTGCTTCTGTTGCTGTCGCAACACAAAAACTTATCGAAGAAAATTATAAAGGGAGACTTAAAGTTTTAGCTAATGCTCCAATGTCGGGATATTTAAATACAGAAAATATGAAACCTATCTTATCTCAAGCTCCACATATTAATGAAGATTTAGGTGGCGTATTAGATTTTTTTGCGTGGGTATATTATACATATAATAAATTCAGTGATAACCCTATGGAATTAAGCGAGCTTTTTAGGATTCCAGTCAAAAATGAGTTAGATTTTTTAATAAATAGATCTTCAAATATTCCCGCTTTAGTATTTAAACATCTGGATGAAAAAGCACTGAAACATTTAGAAGCCCAAGTTGATAAAAATAATCTTGCAGTGGGATGGAAACCTATTTCCCCTTTAATTATTTATCATGGCACAGCAGATAAAACTGTTCCATATGAGAATAATCCAGAAGTTGCACTAAATAATTATCAGCAATATGGAGGAAATGCTAAATTAGTTAAATTTGAAGATCATGATCATCACTCACTGGGGTTGCTTCAACTTAAAGATATGATTTCTGAATTTGAAAAAATAATGTAAATGACAGAAATAGCCCATTTTACTTTGTATTATTTAGATTCGATAAATTAAATTGTAGATATTGGGCTAACTTGTATCATGAACTACTTAAAATAATTTACTTAACCAACCTAATTTAGAACCTAGTACATTAAAATAGTTATAATCTTTTAAATGTAATAACTGCAGGCTATCTTTGCTTTTTTGTACGATAACACGTTCATCAGAACTGAATGGTAAAAGGCGCTGACTATCACAACTTACCACTAAGTGAGGTTGGTTGTATTGAGCAAATCGAAGTGAAATCATACTATCTCCATCAATGACTAATGGACGAGAAGATAGGCTATGCGGATTCATTGGTACGAGTGCAATCGCATTCAAACTTGGTGTTAAAATTGGACCACCAGCAGATAATGAATAAGCAGTTGAGCCTGTTGGTGTTGAAATAATTAAACCATCAGAACGTTGAGAAAAAGCAAACTTCCCACCGATACTCACTTCAAAATCAATTGTTTTAGCAATTTGGCTAGAATGGACTACGATCTCATTTAATGCATTATTTGATTCAATGATTTTACCGTTTGATTCAATTTTAGCTTCTAATAAAAAGCGATTTTCAATGATAAACTCTTCTCTTTCTAAGCAACGATAAAGCTGTTCAAATGCCGTTTGGGGAGCAATATCTGTTAGAAAACCGAGATTACCTCGATTGATGCCAATTAAAGGCACATCATATTGGGCTAAACGCCGTGCCATGCCTAGCATATTACCATCACCACCGATTACAATCACTAAATCGGCTTGTTCCCCAATTTCTGCAATCGTACTTGCATTGGGAAGATTCAGTTGAGCAGCAATTTTACTTTCGACTAATAATTTATACTTTCTATCTTTGAGCCAGTTATAAACAGCGATATGTGTTTCGAACGCAATATCATAACGGGGTTTACCTACAATTGCGATCGTTTTGAAACGGCTATTTTGATTCATAATCTTTACCTAATGGAAAATCTGCCGATATATTATTACGCTACTGCCAATTTGTAAAATTTCTTACCAAACTGACCGCTTACAAGCGCCCGCAAAACTGCTAGAATTAGAGCAAATTTATTTATGAGAAAAAGAGAGTATGGCATTAATTAATCTTTCAAATGCTTATTTAGGCTTTGGCGATCACCCTTTGCTCGATAATACCGAATTACATATTGAAGCTGGCGAGCGAGTCTGTTTAGTGGGGCGAAATGGGGCAGGTAAATCGACCCTAATGAAAATTTTAGCTAAAGATATTCAATTGGATGACGGAAAACTCATTTTTGAAAAAGATATCGTTGTTGCACGTTTAGAACAAGATCCGCCTCGTCACGCAGAAGGCACTATTTTTGATTATGTGGCAGAGGGCATTGCTCACTTAGCCGATTTATTAAAACAATACCATAATATTTCACTGCAAATGCAGACGGATTATAGCGAAGCATTGATGGCTAAACTTTCCAATGTTCAAACTCAACTTGAGCATGCAGATGGATGGCAGTTTGAAAATCGCATTCAAGATACTTTACAACTACTTGAATTAAACCCAGATACACCGTTATCTGCATTATCGGGGGGGTGGTTACGTAAAGCAGCATTGGCACGAGCGTTAGTGTCCGACCCTGATGTTCTATTACTGGATGAACCAACCAACCATTTAGATGTGGATGCAATTGCGTGGTTAGAAAATCTATTATTAGATTTTAAGGGGAGCATTATTTTCGTATCACACGACCGTGCATTTATTCGCAAAATGGCGACACGCATTGTGGATTTAGATCGTGGGAAATTAGTATCTTATCCCGGAAATTACGATTTATACCTAGAAACAAAAGCTGAGGAATTGCGTGTTGAAGCCTTACAAAATGAACTTTTTGACAAGAAATTAGCTCAAGAAGAAGTGTGGATCCGCCAAGGGATCAAAGCTCGTCGTACACGTAATGAAGGTAGAGTAAGAGCCTTAAAAGCATTACGAGAAGAACGCCGTAATCGTCGTGAAGTATTAGGAACTGCAAAAATTCAGATCGATCAGACCGCTAAATCGGGCAAAATCGTGTTTGAATTAGAAAATGCTAGCTATCAAATTGACGGAAAATGTTTACTTAAAGATTTTAGTACCAAGATTTTACGAGGCGATAAGATCGCTCTAGTCGGCCCAAATGGTTGCGGTAAAACAACCTTCATCAAATTATTACTGGGAGAATTACAAGCCTCATCAGGTTCAATCCATTGTGGCACAAAACTAGAAGTCGCTTATTTTGACCAATATAGAGCCGAGCTCGATCCTGAAAAAACAGTAATGGACAACGTGGCGGATGGTAAACAAGATGTTGAAGTCAATGGTGTAAAACGTCACGTACTTGGTTATCTACAAGATTTCTTATTCCCACCAAAACGTGCAATGACACCCGTTAAAGCCTTATCAGGTGGAGAACGTAACCGTTTATTATTGGCTAAATTATTACTGAAACCGAA
>NZ_JARIDQ010000043.1 GCF_029256985.1 Otariodibacter sp.
TTCATAGTGGTGATTCAGCTTGCTCACTTCCAGCATACTCATTAAGCGGTCAGATCCTCGATGAAATTCGCAGACAAACTAAAGAAATGGCATTAGCCTTAAAAGTGAAAGGGCTAATGAATGTACAATTTGCTGTGCAAAATGAGATTATCTATGTACTTGAAGTGAACCCAAGAGCAAGCCGTACTGTGCCTTTCGTGAGTAAAGCAACAGGGCAATCTTTAGCCAAAATTGCTGCACGAGTAATGGCGGGTGAAACCCTAGCTGAATTAAATGCTCTTAAAGAAGTCATTCCAACTAAATATTTTGTTAAAGAAGCCGTATTCCCATTCATTAAATTCCCTGGAGTTGATACGATTTTAGGGCCTGAAATGCGTTCAACAGGTGAAGTGATGGGCATAGGCGAAACTTTTGCGGAAGCTTTTTATAAAGCACAGTTAGGAGCGGGAGAACGCATTCCGAAAGTCGGCAAAATATTTATGTCTGTTGTGGATCAAGACAAACCAACATTGTTAAATATTGCAAAACGTTTCCAAGAACAAGGTTATGGTTTATGTGCGACTTGGGGATCAGCTAAATTCTTACGAGAAAATGGGATTGCTGTACAAACTATTAATAAAGTGAGAGAGGGGCGTCCACATATTGTTGATGCAATAAAAAATAATGAAATTGCATTAGTGATTAATACGGTGAGTGGCGATTCAGAAGTTATCGCAGATAGCCATTCTATTCGCCGAACCGCTCTACAACAACGAGTACCAATTTATACGACAATTGCAGGTGCTGACGCAATATCAATAGCAGTCCAACATATCAACAAATTTGATGTATATTCTGTTCAGCAGTTACATGCAGAATCAATAAATTAAGCATTGCCAAGATTAATAATCTTCTACCTATTATTTATGGATGGGTAGGGTTAATTCAATTTTATTGATATTAATCAAACAATAATATGAAGGTTTTTATAGCTATTTTCAATGAACTTAAGATTTGTTATTGTTACATTTGTAAAATATTTGTATTATTTTTTCATAAAGACAATAAAATTTTAGAATTGCTATACATTTTGCATTTTAATCTCTTTTTAAAACGTCTTTTAATTTCAATTTTTAATCTAAATAATAGATTAGTTGTATCAAGTAGTTAATTATTCTTCATGGAGAAAATACATGGTCAATCCTAACGTAATTGTTAAAAATATTGTTACTAATCCAACCCTTTATGCATTAATAAATGTAATTGCTCGTGCATGTTTAATTTATATTTTTCTTGTTTCTGGAATAGGAAAATTAAATGGTTATCAAATTACTGCTGAACATATGGAACAATTAGGTATTCCATCACTATTACTACCACCAACTATATTACTTGAAGTCGGTGGTGGATTAGCAGTACTTTTGGGTTTTCAAACTCGTATTCTTGCTCTATTTTTAGGTCTTTTCACTTTAGCTTCAGGTTTTCTTGTACATGGTGCACCGGGACAAGAAATTCAATTAATGAAAAATTTTGGCATCACTGGCGGATTCTTAGCAATTATGTTACTTGGTGGAGGAGCTTGGAGTATTGATCGTTTTTTAGAAAGAAAATAGTATAGGTTATAGTAAATTAACCCTAAATATTTCGTTATAGATTAAGTAATTATAACGCTGAAGTGTGGAAAATTAGTAAAAATTTATGCTACAAGTCGTTAACCTTCTCTTTTGATTTGTGCATGATAAATTGTACATTTTGTTACAATTTAATAATTTTTAAATATAAATTAAAAATAATATTCAGCGTTATAAATACTGAGTCTGTAATAAAATATTTGGAATGATATAGATTAACAATATAATAAACTATTAAGTATGAAGATAACTAATTGTAAATTAAAGAAATTAATATAGGAAAAGCTTATTAAATTTTTTGTACTAGAAGTAACAGTTTGTTCTGCTACAGATATTTTAGGTATTTAAACTAGTTTAGTTATACTTTTTTAGCATAAAATTTGTCAGGTAGTTACCTATTATTTTGAGATTGACTCTAATAAAGCTTTTGAAGTAAAGATTATTTTAGAGAGTGCAGAAAAGGTAAAAGAGAAGCTTTATAAAAACTCGTTGTTTTTGGTATTATGAGAAGATAAGATATAAAGTCTTTACGTTAGTTGTATAAAACACTAAGTTAGTAAGTTAGAAATATTACTCTCTTGTTATTAAAAGGAAAATTAATTCAGATAACTGGATTAAAAGGATATTTATCGCAGTTATGATACTCTTGATATAAGCATATTTCATCATGAAAGATAACCCATTTAGAAATATCTGCAGAGAAGAAAAATTATATAGATGAGATAGAGGACTCTTAGTTACAAATAAAGAGAGTTCTAAGGAAATATGACAGAATTTAAAAAAACTTCATTTATTTTTAAAGGAATGTGAGTTTAGATTTAATTATATCATACAAAAGCACCCTTAGGTGCTATCTTTTATTTTAGAATGGTGCCCGAGGCCAGACTTGAACTGGCACGCCCCGAAAGGCGAGGGATTTTAAATCCCTTGCGTCTACCGATTCCGCCACTCGGGCTAAACGCTAAAATGGAGCGGGAAACGAGGCTCGAACTCGCGACCCCGACCTTGGCAAGGTCGTGCTCTACCAACTGAGCTATTCCCGCTAAAAAACGCTACAGAATACTGTAGCATTTCAATGAGGCGTATTCTAGCGAATTGAACGCTTGTGTCAAACAGAAATTATAAAAATTTTTTTATTAGATTAAAAATTATTCTTGATAAGATAATTTACCTACAAACTAAGCAAGTTAGATTATAGATATATCACTTGTTATCCTATTTATTAACACATAAAATGCATTTCCATTATTTTCCTTGAGATATCAAAAGTCAGATTTATGCAAACTAGTCCATTACTCGAAAATTTAATAGAAGCACTTAGAGCATTACCAGGGGTAGGACCTAAATCCGCACAACGTATGGCTTATCACTTGCTACAACGTAATCGGAAAGGTGGGATTAATTTGGCTAAAGCATTAAATGAAGCGATGACTCATATTGGACATTGCAAATCATGTCGTACATTTACTGAAGATGATGAGTGCAGTATTTGTCAAAATTATCGTCGCCAAATGAGTGGGCAACTTTGTGTGGTTGAAATGCCAGCTGATATTCAAGCAATTGAACAAACAGGGCAATTTTCAGGACGTTATTTTGTACTAATGGGGCATTTATCCCCACTAGATGGGATTGGTCCGAGAGAAATTGGCTTAGATTTACTACAGCAACGTTTAGAAAATGAATCCTTCCATGAGGTAATTTTAGCTACAAATCCAACAATTGAAGGTGATGCTACGGCAAACTATATTGCAGAAATGTGTTTGGTACATAATATCAAAGTTACTCGTATTGCCCATGGTATTCCTGTTGGTGGAGAACTCGAAACCGTTGATGGTACAACTCTCTCACACTCATTTTCAGGTCGTCGGGATATCATTCTTTAATAATTTGCAAATATTTACGACAAAGTTACCACTTGTTTTCTAGGTGATTAAGCAAAAACACTGTATAATCGATCGCCTTTGTAAATTGTGATGAAGATCACATTTCAATTGTTTGGGTTAAACCCAATGATTTGTTTTGATGAAAATTCATCAATTAAGTTCCTATTTCTTGGTAACATAGTCTTAATGACATAGTTACCCCATATATAAGTAATTTCAATGCAAAATATAGATACAAATAAATTGCGTAATATCGCAATTATCGCTCACGTTGACCATGGTAAAACAACACTAGTAGATAAACTTCTTAAACTTTCTGGTACCCTTGATACAAGTCGAGGTGATGATGCAGAGCGCGTTATGGACTCAAATGATCTTGAGAAAGAACGTGGAATCACAATTTTAGCTAAAAATACAGCGATTGATTGGAATGGTTACCGTATTAATATCGTAGATACTCCGGGGCATGCAGACTTCGGTGGTGAAGTAGAACGTGTATTATCAATGGTTGATTCAGTATTATTAGTTGTTGATGCATTTGATGGCCCGATGCCACAAACTCGTTTTGTAACTCAAAAAGCTTTTGCTCATGGCTTAAAACCTATTGTTGTCATCAATAAAGTCGATCGTCCGGGTGCAAGACCAGATTGGGTTGTTGATCAAGTTTTCGATCTTTTTGTCAATTTAGGTGCGACAGATGAGCAGTTAGATTTCCCTATCATTTACGCTTCGGCATTAAATGGTGTGGCAGGCTTAGAACATGAAGATCTTTCACCAAATATGGACCCATTATTTGAAGCGATCATTAAATACGTTTCTCCACCAAATGTTGAGCTTAATGCACCATTCCAAATGCAAATTTCACAATTAGACTATAACAGCTATTTAGGGGTTATTGGGATTGGACGTATTAAACGTGGTTCAGTAAAACCAAACCAACCAATCACGCTAATTAATGCTGAAGGTAAAACTCGTAATGGTCGTATTGGGCAAGTTTTAGGTCATTTAGGCTTACAACGTTACGAAGAAACTGAAGCATTTGCGGGAGATATTGTTGCAATCACTGGTTTAGGTGAACTAAATATTTCAGATACGATTTGTGATGTGAATAACGTGGAAGCATTGCCTGCTTTAACTGTTGATGAACCAACTGTAACTATGTTCTTCTGTGTAAATACTTCTCCATTCTGTGGACAAGAAGGTAAATACGTTACTTCTCGTCAAATTTTAGAACGCTTGAAAAAAGAATTAGTTCATAATGTAGCTTTACGTGTTGAAGAAACAGAAGATCCAGATATTTTCCGTGTTTCTGGTCGTGGTGAATTACATTTATCAGTCTTAATTGAAAATATGCGTCGTGAAGGGTATGAATTAGCAGTTTCTCGTCCTAAAGTTATTTTCAAACAAGAAAATGGTCACAAACAAGAACCATTTGAACAAGTAACAATTGATATTGAAGAACAACATCAAGGTTCAGTAATGGAAGCTCTTGGTATTCGTAAAGGTGAAGTGCGTGATATGGCACCAGATGGTAAAGGTCGCACTCGTTTAGAATATATTATTCCAAGCCGTGGTTTAATAGGTTTCCGTAACGAATTTATGACAATGACATCAGGTACAGGCTTACTTTATTCAAGTTTTAGTCATTATGATGATGTTAAACCGGGTGAAATTGGACAACGTATCAATGGTGTACTAATTTCAAATGGTACAGGTAAAGCATTAGCTTATGCACTTTATGGTTTACAAGAGCGTGGTAAATTAATGATTGATCACGGTACAGAAGTTTATGAAGGACAAGTTATTGGCATTCACAGCCGTTCAAATGACTTAACCGTAAATGCACTTCAAGGTAAAAAATTAACGAATATGCGTGCATCAGGTAAAGATGAAGCATTAACGCTTTCTACACCGATTCGCTTTACATTGGAACAAGCTTTAGAGTTTATTGATGATGATGAATTAGTAGAAGTAACGCCAGTTGCTGTACGTATTCGTAAAAAACTCCTTACTGAAACTGATCGTAAACGTGCTAATCGTACAACAACAAGTACAAGCACCCACTAGATTGGTATCAATAAATTAATAGTAGATAAAAAGAGATTAAGTATTTAATCTCTTTTTGTTTGTACGATTTAATATGTCTATTTTTATATCACATCTGAATATCTCAGATTATATGATATAAGATACAATTATATAAAATTTGTAAGAGAATCATGTATTATTAGTAGCTAATGATGTTATTCATCTATTATTCTAATTAATCAGAAGGAAAATACTATGCATGTAGAAATTTATGGCCGTTTAACTTGCCCATATTGTGTGAGAGCAAAAACATTAGCAGAAAAAATGAAAAATGAATTACCTGATTTTGATTTTGAATTTATTAATATGATTGAGAAGGGTATTTCAAAAGAGGATTTAGAACCTAAAGTTGGAGGCCCTGTTGCAACAGTTCCTCAAATTTTCTTAGATGATCAACACGTAGGTGGTTCGACTGAATTTTTAGCTTTAGTTAAAGAAAAATTTGGAATTGAACTTTAAGAATCAATATAAAAATAATTAAAAAAGATGCATTAATCTTATTTTTATAATAGGTAGCTCAATCTGGCAGTCTATTATTTAGAGTAGTAAGTACAATGCATCTGATTTTTGATTAATAAAATTATATTTAATTAATATAAAATATTTTAATTTGAATATATTTATAATTAATTCTTAAACTATTATAAATAGGAAATAAATCAACATAGAAATAAATAAAACAATGCAATTAAATAAGTCTATATTCTATGAAAATTGTAAGTTAGGATAAATTACTCTGGAAGAAAAAAGTATACAAAGATACCAGCAAAAAATTAAGAATAAATTTTACTTATACCTTCTATTATTACTAATCAAATCAATTTATTGAATATACCTTATTATCTAATACCATTAATTATTATCTGTTAATAGATAATTACTATTAAATAATATCTTTAATCTTTTTATTTTATGTGTATCTGTTATATCTAAGATCTAATTTAGTTACTATAATGCTAGTCTAAAAAAGATTATATGATATAAATCAAAAGATAATATAGAGAAAGAATATATTTTAAGGATTAAATCATCATTTTATCTCTAGCTATCCTCTCTTTTTACCTTACAAGCGGTCACTTTCTGATAAAAATTTGCAAAATATTCACAAACAACAATTTGATTATTTTATGATTAATTAACTTTCGCAAATAAATGTTTTTTAGTTTTTGTGAATTGGATCGCGGTATAAAATCGAAAAATCCAGTAAAGTTTTAATAATTTTAACGAAAGGAAAATTGTATGAAAAAACTAATCAATAGTGTTGAGCAAGTAATTAATGAACAAATTTCAGGTTTAGCTCATGCTCATCCTAGCTTACGTGTAAATGATGAACCTCTTTATGTCGTACGAGCTGATGCGCCTGTAGCCAAAAAAGTTGCTTTAATTTCTGGTGGTGGAAGTGGACATGAGCCAATGCATGCGGGGTTTGTAGGAAAAGGGATGCTTGATGGTGCCTGTCCCGGTGAAATTTTCACTTCGCCAACTCCTGACCAAATGTATGAATGTGGTTTAGCTGTAGATAGTGGCGAAGGTGTGCTATTGATTATAAAAAATTATACGGGCGATGTTTTAAACTTTGAAACTGCTGTGGAATTGTTACATGGCGAAGGGAATAAAGTAGCCTCCATTTTAGTTGATGATGATGTGGCAGTAAAAGATAGTTTATATACGGCTGGTCGTCGAGGTGTTGCTAATACAGTATTGATTGAAAAATTACTAGGTGCGGCAGCAGAACAAGGTGCTGATCTAGATAAATTAGTAGAACTAGGTCATAAATTAAATAATCACGGACATTCTTTTGGTGTAGCTCTTGCTGCCTGTACAGTTCCAGCTGCGGGCAAACCGTCATTTACTCTCGCAGATAATGAAATGGAATTTGGGGTCGGTATTCATGGCGAACCGGGTATTGAACGTCGTACCTTTACCAATCTCAATGATACCGTTGATCAAATGTTTAATACTTTAATTGAAAATGGCGATTATAAACGCACTATTCGTGTATGGGATCGTGAAGCGGGAGATTGGCTAGAACAAGAACAACACAAAACTGCCTTAAAAGCAGGTGATAAGGTGATTGCGTTAGTTAATAATTTAGGTAGCGTACCACTTTCTGAACTTTATGGTGTTTTTGGTCGTCTACAACATAACTGCCAACAATTTGGAATTGAGATTGAACGAAACCTTGTTGGCTCTTATTGCACATCATTAGATATGCAAGGTGTTTCAATTACACTATTGAAAGTCGATGAACAAGATCTCGCTTTATTTGATTATGCTGCCACCACTCCTGCGTTACATTGGTAAAATTATTTGGTAAAACATCATAGAAAATAAAAGCAAAGACATAATTAAGGGAAATAACATAATGGAATTAACCAAACAACAACTTATCCAATGGTTAGAAAAATGTGCTGAAACCTTTAGCGAACAACAAAATTTTCTAACCGAACTTGATACTGCTATTGGCGATGCTGATCACGGTTTGAATATGCACCGAGGCTTTAGCAAAGTTATTGAAAAATTACCGACAGTCGCTGATAAAGATATAGGTGCGATCTTAAAAACCGTTGGAATGACATTACTTTCTAGTGTAGGCGGTGCGAGTGGTCCTCTTTTTGGAACATTCTTTATGAAAATGGCACCTACAACGAATGGTAAAGAAAGCTTAACTCTGGCTGAATTTACCCAAGCACTTAATGATGGTATCACGGGTATTGTCAGTCGTGGTAAAGCAGAATTAGGGGATAAAACAATGTGTGATGTTTGGTTGCCTGTGTTAGACAGTATCAAACAATCTAGTGATTTCCCAAATGCTTTAGAAAGTGCGGTAAGTGTGGCTGAAACAGCATTAGCTGGCACTATTCCAATGCAGGCTAAAAAAGGGCGTGCAAGTTATCTAGGTGAACGTAGTGTTGGCCATCAAGATCCGGGAGCTACTTCTGCAACTTTTATGATTAAAGCTTTACATCAGGTGGTTGTGAATGGTTAATCTGATTTTAGTCTCCCATAGCTATACATTGGCTTGTGGTGTTGCAGAATTGGCAGAACAAATGAACAATGGTTGTCAAATTGCTGTCGCAGCGGGGATGTCTGAACCTGAAAATGCTATTGGGACAGATGCAGTAAAAATTATGGAAGCCATTGAATCTGTTTATAGTGAAGATGGTGTACTTATTTTGATGGATCTAGGTAGTGCGATTTTAAGTGCCGAAACAGCATTAGATCTCATTGATCCTGATATGGCGGCAAATGTAAAACTTTGTTCTGCACCTTTGGTTGAAGGGACATTGGCGGCGGTTGTGAGTGCATCAACGGGGGCAGATTTAGCAACTGTAATCAAAGAGGCAGAAACAGCGCTTAGCGCTAAACAAAGCCAACTCAGTACAGAAACGCAAATGGACGATGTTCAAGCAGAAACGGATTTACCGCCTGATTCAGCACTCACTTTTAGTTGGACTGTACAAAATCCACACGGATTGCATGCTCGTCCTGCTGCGAAATTAGTTGAAATAGCCTCTAAGTTCTCTTCACATATTTGGGTCGAAAACCAGCAAAAATGGGCAGATGTTAAAAGCTATAATCAGCTGATACAACTTAAGATCCGTAAACTAAACACCATTACATTCCATATTTCTGGTAGTGATAGCTTGCAAGCCTTAGACGGTATTAAGCAATTGGCTGAAAATCATTTTGGCGAAAAAGTGGAGGCTAATTCCGATAATTGTATTCAAGGTATTCCTGTATTAGGACAAACGAGCCAGGGACAAGCGGTTACTTTTAAACAAAAATTTGCAAAATCAGAATACGCAAGCAAGCTCAATCAGTTAGAACACGTTCATGAGAGAGTGCAAAAAGCAATTCATCAAACCCAACAACAACTTGCAGAAATTACTAACTTGCCAACCTTAAGTGAAAATTTTTCAGGGGTATTTCAAGCTCACCAATTATTACTTGATGAGCTACAAGATGACATTATTGTGCTATTAGATGAGTATTCTTTAGAAGAGGCGTGTTGGCTTGTATTTGATAAAATGATCGCAGAATACGAACAACTGGATGATCCTTATATGCAAGCAAGAGCATTAGATATTAAAGATCTGCGCCATCGTATTTTGCATAATTTAGCTGAACAGCCTATTCAGATCCCACGATTACATGAAAATGATATTTTGCTTGCTGATGAGTTATATCCATCTACTTTAGCAAAGTTACTTAACACTAACTTCCGAGGAATTTGTTTAGCACAAGGTGATCCTTTATCACATACCGCTTTGTTGGCGAAATCTGCAAAAATCCCATTAATTATTCAGTGTGGTGAATCCCTAATGCAACATCAGCAAGGCGATAAACTACAAATTGATTGGGTTGAGGGTAAAGTAAAATCTTTATAATTTATCGCGGTAATTTTTGACATTTTGGGCAATAGAAACTATTTCGTTGCCCGATTACTTTCGATTCAATAGTAGATCCGCAATTATAACACTCTTGCCCTTTTCTCCCATACACCTTTAGCACTTGAGCAAAATAGCCCGGTTTCCCATCAGGTTGAATAAAATCTTTTAAGGTCGTTCCACCTTGTATAATTGCTTTGGTTAATACCTCTTTAATCACTTTGACTAAACGTTCTGCTTGCTTTGGTTTAAGATTTTTAGTTGCCATATCAGGATGAAGCCCCGCCATAAAAAGCGATTCACAAGCATAAATATTACCCACTCCAACTACAATAGCATTATTCATAATGAAATTCTTAATAGCGACCGTTTTATTGCGACTTTGTTTATAAAGGTAATCTCCATTAAATTTATCAGAAAGTGGCTCTGGACCTAATTTCTTAAGTAAATCTGCTTCTTCCGCCTTTTCCACCCATAGCCATGCACCAAATTTACGTGGATCGTTATAGCGTAAAATCGTACCGTTAATTGTCACTAAATCTACATGATCGTGCTTACCTACATCTTTGTTAGTTGTGCTATTTAAAATGCCCAATGAACCAGACATACCTAAGTGAATCAGAATATCACCCTTATCCGTGTGAATAATAAGATATTTGGCTCGGCGATAAATATTGAGAATATTTGCCCCATCCATCATTGATAACTCATCACTCACTAACCAGCGTAATTGTTTTTGTCGGACAATAATGTGTTTAATGGTCTGCCCAACTAAATAAGGTGAAACACCACGCACACTGGTTTCAACTTCGGGTAATTCTGGCATATATCCTCCAATATTAATTACTCAGCCTCCATCACAAAAAAATCTGCTCCTTAATAAGTCGATATAGATGATCAACTTTTGAGAAGCAGATTTTATGAGTTTTTATCGTGTAAGGCTAATATTATTTATGCCAATTTTTTTGATCTAGCAAGAATAAATCCAAGAATACAACCAACTACAGCAAATGGTAACCATTCCATGGAATACTCTTTTAATGGTAAGCTATTAACAAATTCAGCACCAGCAACAGAAAGAATTGAAACGATAGTAACTAAACCAAGTGCAAAACGTAATGCTAATAATGGTAATTTAATAAATAAGTTGATTAATAATAATGCCATAATTGTCATCGAGATTGGATAAAGTACTAATAATACAGGTACCGATTTACTGATTACTGCACTTAAGCCTTGATTTGATAATGCAAAACTAATTAAGACAAATAAAATCGCATAAGTTTTGTAAGAAATTTTAGGGAAAATTTCATTAAAATATTCACTCACTGCTACCACTAATCCAATTGATGTTGTTAAACAAGCGAGAGAAACAATAATACCTAGAATCATACGTCCAAACTCACCAAAAGCTTGAGTTGTAATATTGTTTAAAATATAAGTACCAATATCTTGGCCATTTGCTTTAAGTTCAGCAACTGTTTCTGTAGGTAGTGCAGAGTGGTTACCAATCCAACCTAAAGAAATATAAATAAATCCTAAAGCAACAGCTGCAATAATTCCAGCACCAATAGTCTGTTTAATAAGTTTTGTCTGGTTACTTGTTTTTACTTTGATTGCATTAAGTACAATTACAGAGAAAGCTAATGATGCTAATGCATCCATAGTTAAATATCCCTCTAAAATACCTTGTACAAAACTATTCTGTTCAGCAGATGTTGTCGATACCATTAATTCATTATTAGATAGTAAAAAATAAGCTTTTACTACTAATGCAATAATTGCAATAAGAAGTACAGGGGTTAAAATAGAACCAATTCGGTCAACCACTTTAGATGGATTTAAACTAATCCAAAGCGTAATCCCAAAATAAATTAGCGTAAATATAAGTAGCGATGTTGTTGTTGATTCACCAATAAATGGAATAACGGCCATTTCGTATGCGGTTGCCCCAGTTCGAGGAATTGCAAAGAATGGACCAATTGCTAAATATATTGCAACTAGAAAGATGACTGAAAACCAGGGATGAACTTTATTTAATGCTTCTTTATAGCCTCCTTCATAGAAAGCACCGATAATAATCCCTAATAAAGGTAAGCCAACACCTGTTACAACGAAACCAATAATAGCAGTCCAAAAGTGATCTCCACTTTCTAATCCAAGTTTTGGTGGAAAGATTAGATTCCCTGCACCAAAGAAGATGGCGAATAGCATAAAGCCGATGATGAGTGTGTTTTTTTTCATAAGGATAATGTCTCACTATCTGTTCTTCTATTTTTTAGAAGAAATTAAAATAAAAGAATCGAATTCTACTTTTTGCAAAATTCGATTCCAAAACGACCGCTTATTATTTTGCGGTTAGTTCATATACAAGCCACCATTCACATGAATCGTTTCACCTGTAATATAGCCTGCATCTTCAGATGCTAAAAAAGCAACTGCTTTTGCAATATCTTTTGCTTGCCCTAATTGACCGGCTGGAATTTGGCTTAAAATAGCATTTTTTTGTTCATCTGTTAATTCTTCTGTCATATCTGTAGCTATAAAACCGGGTGCAACAACATTAACAGTAATACCACGAGAAGCGACTTCTTTTGCTAATGATTTAGAAAATCCAACTAAACCAGCTTTTGCAGCACAATAGTTTGTTTGTCCTGGATTACCACTTGATCCCACTACAGAACCAATAGTCACAATTCGTCCATAACGTTTTTTCATCATTGAACGTAACATTGCTTTAGATAGACGATAAACAGAAGTTAAATTTGTTTGGATAATATCAAACCATTCATCATCTTTCATTCGCATTAATAAATTATCACGAGTGATCCCTGCATTATTAACAAGAATATCAATATCCCCAAACTCAGCTTTAATGTGAGCAATCACTTGCTCGATTGAATCTGCATCAGCAACATTTAGTACAAGCCCTTTGCCCTTTTCACCTAAATAAGCTGAAATGGTTTCAGCACCTTTTTCAGAAGTTGCTGTACCAATAACAAAAGCCCCTTTAGCGACTAATTCTTCTGCAATTGCTTTACCAATACCACGGGTTGCCCCTGTTACTAATGCGATTTTATTTTGCATGATTATCTCTACCTTATTATTATTTGATTAAAAGCTAACTGCATCTAATGAAGATACATCATTAACTGCTTGTGCTGAAAGATCTGAAACGATACGTTTTGCTAAACCTGTTAACACTTTATTTGGTCCAATTTCATAAAGAGTTGTTACACCAGATGCCACCATCTTTTCTACCACTTCTGTCCAACGTACAGGGCTGTATAATTGACGAATCAACGCATCACGAATGGCATCGGCATCATTTTCCATTGCCACATCCACATTATTGATAACGGGTACAAGCGGTCGGGAAAATGAAATATTTTGCAATGATTCCGCTAACTTATCCGCAGCAGGTTTCATTAAAGCACAATGTGAGGGAACGCTTACTGCTAATGGTAATGCTCGTTTAGCTCCCGCTTCCTTACATAAAGCTCCTGCTTTTTCTGCAGCAACTTTTGTTCCTGCAATCACAACTTGCCCTGGTGAGTTAAAGTTTACCGCTGACACAATTTCACCGGTTTCTTGTTGAGCTTGTTCACAAGCTTTGATGATTGATTCGTTATCTAATCCAATAATAGCAAACATTGCCCCTGTACCCGCTGGTACAGCTTCTTGCATTAACTGACCACGCAACTCCACTAATTTAATCGCATCTTGGAAATCTAATGCACCTGAGCAAACTAAAGCAGAATACTCGCCTAAGCTATGACCCGCCATTACCGATGGATTATGTTCTGGGAATTTTTCTTGCCACACTCTGAAAAGCGCTACGGATGTAGCAAGTAATGCAGGTTGAGTACGGTGAGTTTGATTTAATTCTGCTACTTCACCATTTTGAACTAAATCCCATAAATCATATCCAAGCACTTCACTTGCACGTTGGAAAGTTTGTTCAATGACAGGATATACTGGTGCTAAGTCAGACAACATTCCAATTGCTTGCGATCCTTGCCCCGGAAATACCATTGCAAATTTAGACATTATTTTTTCCTTTTAAATTTTTACAAAACAAACGCTGTATCTCACCGCTTGTTAATCTGCTGAATAATAAAGTTTACCGATTTCAATTTTTTGGCGACCATTTGCTTCACGCCATTTATTAGTATCTCGAAGTGAGTAAACGCATCCACAATATTCTTGTTGATAAAAATGCTCACGCTTACTAATTTCAATCATACGTTGTGAACCACCACCTTTACGCCAGTTGTAATCCCAATAAACCACATCATCATATTTTTCTGCTGCACGATGACCACATCCATTGATTTGGTTCATATCTTTCCAACGAGAAATCCCTAAACAACTTGTAAATACTGGAAAGCCATGTTCATGGGCATATTCCGCCGCTTTTTCAAAACGCATATCAAAGCACATCGTACAACGAATACCACGCTCAGGTTCATTTTCCATTCCTTTTGCTCGATCAAACCAATTTTGACGATCATAATCGGCATCAATAAATGGGATCCCCCATTTTTCTGCAAAACGAATATTCTCTTCTTTGCGGATTAAATACTCTTTGAGTGGATGAATATTTGGATTGTAGAAGTAAATTGTGAACTCAATACCAGATGCATGGATTGCTTCCATCACCTCGCCAGAACAAGGTGCACAGCAAGAGTGGAGTAATAATTTATTATGCCCATCGGGTAAAGTAAGCTTTTCTCGTACGAAAGGTGCGTTAGGATCTTTGCCTTTACGTGTTTTTTTTACTGAGGCTTGTTTTTGCTCTATCATTCTATTTCCTAATAAGCACGATCAACGGATAAATAAGCTAAAGAAATTAAAGCTTGTTTATACTCACTTTTAGGCAATATTGCAATCGCATCAACGGCTTTTTGTGCTTCTTCTTTTGCTCGTTGCATTGCGTAATCTAATGAGTTATGTTCCGCCATAATTGCTAAAATTTCATTTAAAGCTTCACGTTTTCCACCTTGTTCAATCGCCTCTCGGATAAGCGCTGATTGTTGTTCATTACCATGGCGCATTGCGTGCAATAATGGCAGTGTAGGTTTACCTTCAGCTAGATCATCACCAATATTTTTACCTAATTTTTCTGCATTGGCGCTATAATCTAAAATATCATCAACTAATTGGAAGGCTGTGCCTAAATATCTACCATAATCTTTTAATGCAGTAATACCTTTTTCATCTGCACCAGCAACTATTGCCGCACATTGGGTAGAGGCTTCAAACAAACGGGCTGTTTTACTGTAGATGACCTGCATATAATTTTCTTCGGTAATTTCAGGATCATTCACATTCATTAACTGTTGAACTTCCCCTTCAGCAATTACATTTGTTGCATCTGACATTACTTGTAAAACTTCGAGAGATTTTAAGCTGGTCATCATTTGGAATGCACGAGTATAGATAAAATCTCCCACGAGCACGCTAGCTGCATTACCAAATTCAGCATTTGCGGTTGCTCTACCTCGACGCATATCAGATTCATCAACTACATCATCATGTAATAATGTTGCGGTATGAATAAACTCAACAAAAGCCGCACAGGTAATATGCTGAGTACCTTTGTAACCTAAAGCATTCGCTGATAAAACAGCAATCAATGGTCGGATGCGTTTCCCTCCTGCACTCACAATGTAGTGCCCTAATTGATTAATGAGAACAACATCTGAACTTAGCTGTGAAAGGATAGCTTGATCGACCGCCTGCATGTCAATTTTAGCCAGTTCAGTAATTTGTTCCTGTGTAAGTTGTCTTGTCATCAGTATGATCTTTGTATAAGTGTATAAAATAAGCTAGGATTTTACCCTAATGTGTGTAAGGCTTCAAAATAAGATTTACTAAAAATTACTGTTCCGATGAGAATGTATGACGAAAGGGAATAATTTATTCCTTTTTTAAATTCATCGCTAACTATTTTCATCATTAGAGACAATGGGTTCGACTCTAGCAAGTTTGACCATATTGTCTCCGACTTCTAATACAATAACTTTTAAATTAAATAAATTAAACTCTGCGCCTTCATCAGGAATTTTTTCTAAATATTCAACGATCAATCCATTAAATGTTCTCACTTCATCAACGGGTAGATTCCAATTAAAGAGTTTATTTAAATCACGTAGATTAGCAGAGCCTTCAATAAGTACTGAACCATCTGATTGTGGTTGTACCTCTTCTTCTAAAGTTGGTGCCGCTGAAGTTGTAAATTCCCCTACAATCTCTTCTAGAATATCTTCAAGAGTAACTAAACCTTTTATATCACCATATTCATCCACCACTAGACCAATTCTTTCTTTATTTGTTCTAAAATTCATTAGTTGAATGGTAAGAGGAGTATCTTCTGGAATAAAGTAGGCTTCATCAACAGCTCTTACTAACATTTCCTTAGTAAATTCATTTCGTTCTAGCATCAAACGAAAAGCTTCTCTTACTCGTAAAATCCCAAGAATGTTATCCATATTACTTTTATAAATAACAACCTTTGCATGAGCTGCTCCTGTTAGCTGACGCATAATTGATTTCCAGTCATCATCAATATCAATACCACCAATATCATTACGTGGAACCATAATGTCATCAACGGTGACTTTTTCCATATCTAATATAGAAACTAACATTTCTTGGTGAGCACTAGGGATAAAACGTCCTGCTTCTAAAACAACGCTACGTAATTCTTCGGCACTTAACCCTGCTTTTTCGAATTTACGAATATGCAATAATTTCATTAATCCACTGATCACAATATTCATCAAAAAAACAACAGGTAACAATAGACGTCTTAATGGTAGTAAAATATAGCTTGCAGCAAAGCCAACTTTTTCTGGATAAATTGCTGCTATTGTTTTTGGTAAGATTTCGGCAAATACAAGCATAACTAGAGTCAGCAATCCTGTCGCAATCGCAACACCTGTATCGCCAGATAATCGCATACCAATCATAGTTGCAATAGCTGAAGCAACAATATTAACTAAGTTATTACAGATTAAAATCAAACTCAGTAAAATATCAGTTTTCGCTAATAGCTTTTCTGTTTGTTTTGCACCACGATGTCCTTGTTCTGATAAATATCGCATACGATAGCGATTTAATGACATTAAGCCTGTTTCAGAACTAGAAAAGAAACCAGATAAGACAAGAAGAATAGCTAATGCGATAAACAAGCTACTCAGGGGGATACTTTCCAATGCAATATTCCTATATTGATTAAACAAACAAGCGGTAAGATTCTCTATATTTTTGCAAAATATTCTTATTATCTCACCGCTTCCTAGGTTCTAGATTAAGCGACTAGACCAACCTACTGCCAAAATAAGCAATAGTGAGTAGCATAATACCCGAAATTGAATAAATTAGCACCCGATTTCCACGCCAATGTAGCTTCCATAAACCCAATAATAAAATGCTATAAACTATCCATGAAATAAAAGAAAATACTGCCTTATGAATTTGCTCTGGTGCAAAAAAGTTATGTAAGTAAATCATTCCAGTCACAAGTGTTACAGTCAGCAATATTTGAGCCACTAATGTCAGCATAAAAAAATGACGTTCTACGGTCATTAATGGTGGAAGTAAGGGAGAAAAACTCATTTTTTTACGTTTTAAACGAGAATCTAGCCATCGTTGTTCAATCGCATAAAGTAATGCCATAAAAAACAGTGCATAAGCTAAAATAGCTATGGATAGATGGAAAAGTAGTCCTGTATTTTCAGTTAATTGTTTAATAAAGCTACCTGATAAAAAGCTAGACAAAGTAACAGATAGGATGCCTAATGCATAAATAATTGAAAGAGGTAACCAAACTGTTTTCCAACGAGGTAATGCTAGAGTTGCAATAAAGCTCAAACTTAAGCTAATCATTGATGATACATTCACAATAGTGAAATTTTGCCCTTCACTAACAAAGAAAAGATGAGATAAATTAATTAAGTGAAAAATAACAGCGGCAGAACCTAATCCTAAAACAGCTTTGATATTCAGTTTTTTGCTGTTATCAATATGAGCAAGAGTTGGCACAATCCATAATAATGCCCCTAAATACGCCACAATGGCTAAAATTGCAAATAACATATTTGTCACTCAATAAATAAGAATAGTTTTTAAATAGATGTAACGTTATCAGTTTTTATCTTTTTTGGCTATAAAGAAACAAGGATTTAATTGGATAAGTAAAAGATAAACATCATCAATTATTAATCAGTAGATTAATTTCTTCTGGTATGATTTTTGGATTAGGTACAAAGATCTGTTTATGCCGTTGTAATTCGCCTTTCTCTAACACAATGCTACTTTTAGACACTTTAAATAATTTACTCAGATATTTAAATAAATGAGCATTGGCCTTGCCATCAATTGGTGGGGCTGTAATCGCTATTTTTAATTCATTATCATACAAACCTACGATTTGATCTCGACTGGCTTTAGGCTGTAAAAAAATCCGTAGGCGAACGCCGTACGGATTTTCAGATAATTCTATTGCCAGCATTAAGCTAATGCCCATAATTGACCAAATACTCGGTAAAATCCGCTATTGATCAACAGTAATCCAAACCCTAAGACCATCACTGAGAAATCTAGCATACCAGTACGAGGTAAAATCTTACGGATCCATCTTAAAACAGGTTCTGTGATTTGTGCCACTGTATAATCTAATGGGTGGTTACCTTGGGTAATCCAACTCATTAATGCTCTAATTAATGTAGTAAAAAACAAAATTTGACCAAAAGTTTTCACTACACTCAATAGTCCGATCAGTACAGAGTGAGGGATATCGACACCAAATAGAATAAATTGTATTGCAACCAAAGCAACAGCAATTAATAATGCTGCAAAATTAATTCCCTTTACTGTTGGAATCAGCTTACTAACAGGAATTACAATAGGATTAGTTAATCGCATTAGTGTTTGTGAAATTGGCATATAAGGATCGACACGGCAAAATTGCAACCAAGTACGCAATACCAGTACAAAACTAAAAAAACTAATCACAATCGAAATAATCGGTGCTAAGACGTCCATACTCTCCCTTTCTTCACATCTAAAATTCTTATAGTTAGGAACACAAGCGGTCAGATTTGTTCATTATTTTGCAAAAAATCATTAACAAGTTACCGCTTAGCTACACTCTACTACAACGCTGTTACGCTACAACTATGCTTGGATTGGTAAATCCCACCAGATATCAAATAAATCGCTCACTTCAATTTCTACTAAACCGTTATCTTCTAACCATTTTTGTACTAATTGGCGGTGTGATTCATCACATTTACCACATTTTTCTAAACATACTAATCCTTCCCAATGTAAATAGCCACTCCCTTCGTAAGCTAAACCATTTGGACGAATCACTTCTTCAATAAAACGATCCACAGTTGTATCTATTTGATCAATACCAGTGCCTTCAGCAAATTGGAACTTAACTAAAAAGCCTAATTCTTGGAATTCTGCAAGGTGCATTTTTTTACGCTGTCTGCGATTACGTGTTGGTTGAGTCATTTTACTTCTCCTGTTCTGTAATAGATAAATCTATTGTTTTAAAAAATATAAATCCCAAACACCATGTCCCATTTTTTGTCCTCTCTGCTCAAATTTCGTAAGAGGACGGAAATCAGGGCGAGGAATAAAGTCGCCTGTGTTTGATTGATTTGTTAATTGTGGGAATTGACGTAATACTTCAAGCATATGCTCTGCATAATTTTCCCAATCTGTTGCCATATGAATAAACCCATTATCCGCAAGTTTCTCTAATACTCGCTCAATAAATGTAGGTTGAACAATACGGCGTTTATGATGTTTCGCTTTTTGCCATGGATCAGGGAAATAAAGCTGTAACCCAGCTAAGCTATGATTCGCAATACTATCACGTAAAATTTCTGTCGCATCATGACAGATAACACGTAAGTTTTTTACTTGTTTTTCAACTGCATAAGCAATACAAGCACCCACACCTGGGGTATGAACTTCAATCCCAATATAATTACGATCAGGATTTTGTTCTGCCATTTCGACTAATGATTTTCCCATACCAAATCCAATTTCAAGGATGACTGGATTGCTATTGCCAAAAATAGCAGAAAAATCAAAAGGCGTATCTTGATAATCTAAACCGAAAGCATGCCAATTCTGATTCATCATATCACGTTGATAATCACTTAATCGTCCAGTACGCAACACAAAACTACGCACTTTTCGTAAATAACGACCATCAGCAGTAAATTCAGCTTGCTCTACTGTTTTTCGTTTTTTATCCGCAAAAGTTATCATGTCAGACATCTTAAAATCTCACCAATGCAGAACCCCAAGTCCAACCACCACCAAAGGCTTCTAGTAACAATAGTTGTCCTTTCTGAATTCGCCCATCACGTACAGCTTCATCTAAAGCAACAGGAATTGTAGCTGCACTTGTATTCGCATAACGATCAAGAGTTATTACAACTTGAGACATATCCATATCTAATTTCTTAGCGGTTGCAGCAATAATGCGTAAATTTGCTTGATGTGGAACAAGCCAATCAATCTTAGATTTATCTAATTTATTGTCTACTAATGTTTCTTCAACCACTTCTGCTAACTGGCGAACTGCAAGTTTAAATGTTTCATTACCATGCATGGAAATAAAACCAGATTGTTTATTATCTCTTTGAGCATGTGGTAACACAAGCATTTCACTTTTTTCTGGTGATGCATGTAAATGTGTTGAAATAATCCCTTCATCTTCACTTGCTTCTAAAATCACAGCACCAGCACCATCACCAAATAAAATTACAGTACTACGATCTGTTTCATCTAAACTACGAGAATTGAGATCCGAACCAATTACTAATGCTTTTTTCACTTTACCTGTACGAATAAATTGATCTGCAACGCTTAATGCGTAAACAAAACCAGTACAAGCTGCGGCAACATCAAAAGCAATTGCATCCTTAATACCTAATAGACCTTGCACTTGGCAAGCCGCACTTGGATAAGCATGAGAATTTGTTGTAGTTCCCACAATAATCAGATCTATTTCTTGTGGATCCATATCAATTCTAGCTAAACATTGTTTTGCGGCTTCAGTTGCCATTGTTGATGCAGTTTCATGAGCTTCTGCAATGCGGCGCTCTTTAATCCCTGAACGTGTTGTAATCCATTCATCCGACGTTTCTACCATTTTCTCTAAATCTGCATTGGTACGGATTTTTGTCGGCAGATAGCTACCCGTTGCTACAATCTTGCTATACATAATCTATTCTCAAAATAACTTATCTTGTCTCTATATTCTTTCATTATAGCGGTAAAAGTCTTAAAAGAGTAGGTAAAACCACTTAAGTAACATAATGAATAAAACCTCTCACTTTATACTCTATGCCAAAACCAAGACTCTCTAATGATTCAAATACTCTAAGCCTCTAGAGATCTTAAGCGGTATTTCTCCTTGAATTTGAGAAATGGCATATTCAATCGCATAGAAAAAAGCATTCACATTTGCTCCACCATGACTTTTAACAACCACAGAGGAAAGTCCCAATAGCGTTGCCCCATTATGACGATCAGGGTTAATTTTCTGCAATTTTCGATAATAATGGTGAAACATTAATTTTAGTAAATAACGTTTAGTAGTATGACAAAAATGAGAATCCTCTTCAGGTTTCTTAAAAAAAGAAAGGGTATTTTTTGCAGCACCTTCCAAGGTTTTTAGTGCAATATTACCGTTAAAACCATCGCAAACAATGACATCAGAAATATGATTCAATAACTTATCACCTTCAATATATCCAATATAATTGAGGTGAGTAACTGATTTTAATGCCTTGTGAGCCTCTCTAATTTTTCGAGTTCCCTTATTATCTTCTGTGCCAATATTTAATAACGCTACTCGAGGGTACACTAAACCAAGTAAAGTTTGCGCCAAAATATTTCCCATTTCTGCAAATTGAAACAATAATCGGCTATCAGCTTCTACATTTGCACCAAGGTCAAGCATCACACTAGATTTTCCATTTAATGTTGGAATAAGAGAAGTTAATGCTGGACGAGTAATTTCTGGTAATAATGAAATTTGTTGCTTTGCCAACCCCATCAATAACCCTGAATTTCCTCCACTTACACATCCATCTGCCTTACCCTGAGCAACTGACTGTACAG
>NZ_JARIDQ010000083.1 GCF_029256985.1 Otariodibacter sp.
AAAATGTACCTCGTTTCTTAAAAGGCCAACAACAAGGTTGGGTTACAGCAGAATATGGCATGTTACCAAGAGCGACTCACACCAGAACACAACGTGAAGCAGCAAAAGGTAAACAAGGCGGAAGAACTATGGAAATCCAACGTCTTATCGCTCGTTCATTACGCGCTATTGTTGATTTAAAAGCATTGGGTGAGCGTACTATCACGATTGATTGTGATGTAATCCAAGCGGATGGTGGTACTCGTACTGCATCAATTACTGGGGCTTGTGTTGCATTACACGATGCCATTAATAAATTAATCGCAGATGGCGTATTAAAACAAAATCCACTTAAAGGTTTAGTGGCTGCAATTTCAGTGGGTATCGTAAATGGTGAGGCTGTGTGTGATTTAGAATATGTTGAAGATTCTAATGCGGAAACAGATATGAATGTGGTAATGGTTGAAGATGGTCGTTTAGTTGAAGTTCAAGGAACAGCTGAAGGTGAGCCATTTAGCCATTCTGAATTATTAACCTTGCTTGATTTAGCAGGACAAGGCATTCAACAATTAATTGAAGCACAACATAAAGCCCTTGCAGAATAATTTCTAGCTAAACAAGCCCAAATAACAAGCGGTCAGTTCCAAGGAATAATTTGCAAAAAATTCCAACAAACTGACCGCTTAATGCATCCTAAAGCTCTAAATCTCTAAGACTCTTCCAATTCATCTGCATGATGAATTAATACAAATTTTTCCCAAAGTTGATCATTAGTTTCAACATTTTCCGGATCAGTAATAATACAATTATTGATGGGGCAAACTTTCTGACAGGTTGGAATTTCATAATGTCCCACACATTCAGTACAGAGATCAGGATCGATCACATAGATATCATCCCCCATTGAGATCGCCTGATTAGGACACTCGGGTTCACACATATCACAATTTGTACATTTGTGAGTTATTAATAATGCCATAAAATTTGCTCTCCGTTGAAGGTCGCTGATTATACCGATTCAGATAAAAGTAGAAAGGTTTTATACATTTTTTTGCAAAAAAATCATAGAAACTGACCGCTTGACTATACATTTTTCTGATAAAAAAATGACAAAAAGAACAATTTGCCCTATCATTCTCGCCTTAATTTTGAGGAATTATCTATGACTGATTTTGCTTATCTTCAACAAAAACGTAAACAACTTAAACTTAAGGTTAATGACATTTGTGCACAAGCTAATGTCACACGAGCTTACTTTAATCAGCTAGTGACTGGAAAAATTAAAAACCCTAGTGCAGCAAAATTACAAGCGCTTCATGATGCCTTAAATATTGTGGAAAATCCAAACCAACGTATTGGTGTGATTTTTGGTAAATTTTACCCTGTTCACACAGGACATATCAACATGATCTACGAAGCCTTCAGTAAAGTTGATATTCTTCATATTGTTGTAGGTACGGATACTGAACGAGATATACGCCTATTTAAAGAAAGCAAAATGAAGCATATGCCTACCAACGAAGATCGTCTACGTTGGATGCAACAAATTTTCAAATATCAAAAAAAACAGATTTTTATTCATCAATTAGTCGAAGATGGTGTGCCAAGTTACCCAAATGGTTGGGAAGCTTGGGCAAATCGAGTAAAAGAACTATTTACAGATAAAGGAATTCAGCCTAGCGTCGTATTCAGTAGTGAAGTTCAAGATAAAGAACCCTATGAAAAATATCTTAATTTGGAAGTACATTTAGTCGATCCTGCTCGTCAATCATTTAATGTATCAGCAACTAAGATCCGTAGTCATCCTTTCCAATATTGGAAATTTATTCCTAAAGAAGTGCGTCCTTTCTTCGTTAAAACGATTGCAATTTTAGGTGGAGAAAGCAGTGGTAAAAGTGTATTAGTTAGCAAACTAGCAAATGTATTCAATACTACATCTGCTTGGGAATACGGACGTGAATACGTGTTTGAACAATTAGGTGGTGATGAGCAAGCTATGCAATATTCTGATTACCCCAAAATTGTATTAGGACATCAACGCTATATTGATTATGCAATGAAACACGCTGATAAAGTGGCGATTATTGACACGGATTACATTACTACACAAGCATTCTGTATTCAGTATGAAGGTAAAGCACATCCGTTCTTAGATTCAATGATCAAAGAATACCCATTTGATGTCACTATTTTATTAGCAAATAACACTAAATGGGTTGATGATGGCTTACGCAGTTTAGGATCAGCTAAACAACGCCAACGATTCCAACAACTACTCAAAAAACTTTTAGATAAGTATAATGTTCCTTACATTGAGATTGAATCGCCTAGCTATTTAGATCGGTATAATCAAACCAAGGAAATAGTTGAAGCAATCCTAAATGAAGAAGATATTCCATTTACATTACAAGCAGAAAAAGAGAAAGCATAATGATACTTTTTGCGGGAGATCCGCATGGGAGTTACGCCCACCTTTACCCTTTTGTTCAAGAGCATGAAAATGTTTCGCTCATTATTTTGGGGGATTTACAACTTACCACAACAGAGGAGTTAGATAAACTTGCTCAATATTGTGATCTGTGGTTTATTCATGGTAATCATGATAGTAAAACTGTTGCCGCATTTGATGCCCTATGGAATTCTGAATGGAAATCTCGTAATCTACATGGGAGAGTGGTGGAAATTCAAGGGACTCGTATTGCAGGGTTAGGAGGAGTGTTCCGTGGACATATCTGGATGCCCCCACATCGCCCCATGTTTTTTGATCCCATTCACTTCTGCCAATATTCTCCACAAGAAAAAATCTGGCGAGGAGGAGTTCCTTTACGTCACCGCACTTCAATTTTCCCTTCAGATATTGAAGCACTCGAAACTCAAAAAGCAGATGTTCTAATCTCCCATGAAGCACCAAGGCCTCATCCACAAGGGTTTGCTGCTATTAATCAATTAGCAAGAAAAATGGGAGTCAGAAAGATTTTCCACGGACATCATCACGATAACTTCGATTACAAACCTATTAATCGAAATAAAGCCTGTGATATTTATAACGTAGGCTTTAGAAGTGTTGCTGATCTCGATGGTAATTATTTATTACGTGGAGTAGATGATAGAGATCAATAAATCTCATTCCAAGCATATAACATAGGGCGATCTTCTCGCCCTATTTTTTTATATAAATCTCATAAAATAAATATCTCAAATATCTCAAATATCTCAAATATCTCAAATATCTCAAATATCTTAAATATCTTAAATATCTCAAATATCTTAAATACCTTAAATATCTTAAATACCTTAAATACCTTAAATACCTTAAATACCTTAAATACCTTAAATACCACATCTATTTTAGCAAATATTAAAAAAACTTTAATAATTTTTCCATATATTATAAATAATTATTTTATAGTTAATATGTTTAATTAATAAAAACACAATTAAAACCAATAAAAAATATAATTAACTATAATTAATAAATTATTACAAATATATAATTAAAAAAATAATGAAAATATATTAAAACAAATATATTATATTAAGCGTTATATATAACATTATTTGCAAATACCTTATATTAATCATCTACATTTATCAGGAGTAATAATGAATAATGAAATCTCAATTCCATTTTCTTATAATGAAATTATTTCATATACAATCGATCAAGCATTATCTTTATCTAAGCATCTAAATAAAGCTAATGCTATATCAGGATTTTGTCCCTTACAAGGACCGACAGGAGGAGGGAAAAGCAGTGCTTTATATCGGAGTCCTAATAAAGATATTCCAGCAAGTCTAGAATATATAAAGTCTAAAGGATTACAGGCTATTTTAGTTACCCATCGATGGAATATCTTACATGATATATATAATAGTGCTATATCTGGAAAAGATAGCCAAGGAAACCCATTTAGAGTAAGTATTATTTACGCACAAGATGAGACCATTACCGCAGCAGTATTACAACAATGCTTACCACATGAAAATGAATTTGCATCATCTGATTTACCTAATCCATTCCAATCTATTCAGGAATTAGAAAAGTTAGGATATTTCTCTGCTGAAACGGCAACTGTATTAGAACGTAGTTGCAAAGAGATTATAAAAATGAATCAAAGAATTAAATATTATAAAAATAATTTTGATACATTTTTATTTAAAGAGGAGGAAAGAAAATTAAAAAAACAGTGTAGTCAGATAGAAAATATATTACTCACTCACATGACTACTTTAGAAAAAAATATTCGTTCTAATAAAAGAAAATATGGTAAAGAACACAGTTTAACTAAACAAGCTGAAAAAAAACTACAAATATTCCGCTTAAACAAATGGATTCGGCGTATATTTCCAGCTATTACTTGGAGAGATGATAACCAACATTTACTTCTATTAACTACTCAAAAATTATTTACATCCTTCTATGATGGAAAAAACAAGGTAAATATCTCAAGTGATAAACTAGCAGGAAAAGTTATTTTTATTGATGAATTTGATTATCAAGCAGACATTTTACAATCCTCACTATCTCAATCACAAATAGTGCAAGAACCCCCAGAATGTATTGGTCAATTACTTGAAAGTGGTAAGCGATTACTCGCTAGAATGCGATACACAACAGCTGAACCAATCCCTGAACTTTATGAAAAATTAAAACAATTCATTACTGAGCTAGAAGGGGATTTAACAGCAAAAGATATAAACTTAAATCAATCTAGAGCACTTGTCATTCCATTAAAGCAATATGAGTCTGGAAAAAAATTTGATGATAAATATTTATTTCGTTCAGATCATTTAGTTACTAGTGAAAGAATTACTTTACATCAACTAGATTATGGCTTTGAAGTAATCAATAAAAATAATGATAAAACTCATATAGAAAATGAAATTGATGTTGGCGATTTTCTCAGAGTTTTAGAAAAATATATTAGAAAATTTAATTTCCTTCTCTCCAATCTTTCTCAAAATGAATCTGACGCTTACGAATATTTAAGAAAATTAAACCGATTGCTCTTTGATTCAGTTAACGACTACCGTTCATCTCACTATAGTAAGATCCTACAAAATAGCTCATCATTTTCTTTTCCTCATACAAAATTGCCTGAATTAAAGGCAATTAATCAATCTAATTTATTACCCAATACTCAAATCAATATCTCTGGTCTAACTACTTGGCTATTGACGACAAATATAGCAGAAGCTGATATTGATCCGCTTAGAATAAAAACCAAACGGGCATTATTGCCAACCACTCCAGAGGGATTGATGGCATCTCTTGCGAGTAGAAATCTTGTTTTTGCGTTATCCGCCACTTCTTATATTGAAAGAGCTATCGGAAATTTTGATATTCGATGGATAGAAAATGCATTACGTTATATTGCACAAGCTAGAAATCCATCCTGTACGGAAAGTTTTTTAGGAAATATATTTGAAGACCGACCAAAAAGTTGGTTTAGTAAACCTATCCCTTATTTACAGACTACCGAAGATAAAAATAGACAAATTTCAGTCATTAAACATCTAGGTAAACTAAAATCAGAAAAACGAAATTCCAAGCTAACAACACAAATTCACAATTTTGATAAAGAGATATTTGATAGTAATTTTTATGAAATAAAACAGCATTTAGACGCCTCATTTTTTGAGGTAGAAAGTTACGATCATATATACGAATATCGCCAATCAACCCTATTAAAATTACTTTATATTTTAGGCTTATCAACCCAAGAGCCATATCATAAAGGCCATTTAGTCTTTGTTAATTCGTTCAAATACTTAAAAAAATGGCTATTGAATGAAACGGCTGAAAATAGTAGGAAAAGTGCAAATTGGATTAAATTCGATCCTAAACTACAAGGGATTTTTACTGATTTCCCAGAAGTATTTATTCCTTTAACGATCAATGATACACCGATGATACTTTGTATGCTCAATGCCGAATCACAAAAACAAAAAGGTTTTGAACTGGCTTATCAAGCGGCTTTTGAAACCAATAGAACAGTATTTGTAATAACGCAAACAGCATCAGCAACAAATGGCATAAATCTCGATTACTCTATTCCATCTTCTAATAACGCAATGGATTTAACCTCTCTATTCATTGTTGAAAGTAAACATTTCTTCTTTTCATCTTGGGACAGAAATGATGATGATAATGAAATGGCTCATGCTGGTTTTCAATTAAGAAATTTAGAAAAATTAGTCAGAGCATCTGCTTTTTCTCGCAAACAACAGCGAGCATATATCATGCCTCTTATGAATAACTCAAGTAAGGGAATCGCAGAGTTAAATGCACGTTATAAAACAACTAATGACTATATTAAAAACATTGCCGCAGACATCCAACAACAAGTCGGTAGAATTGAAAGGGTGTGGAATCATATACCTAATATTACCATCCACTTAAGCAATGAGATTGCACAACATTTACGTAAATATAGCCAACTCACAACTTTTACCAATAATAGACATTGGATATCAAATCTTAATAATCAACTTATTGATGACTTAATCAATACTCATAGCGAAGGAGGAGTCGATTTTCTCCAATTTATAAAAACGCCATCTCAAAATGGTTCTATGGCTATTGAAATTATTGATAATAATCTTATTCCTGAGATTCGTGATGCAAGGGAAGGGAAAGCAAATATCAGTGATATTTCTTCTCTTTGGTATAAGCTTGGTCGTGCTGTACTACAACACGATTTACAGTGGGAGCCAGATAGTAATAGCTTTAATATAAATACCCCGCTATATAACTGGGCATGCTTTGAAATTCCTGAAGAATCAAAACAGACAGGAGAAATTTGGTATGACCCTAAAAGCTGGCAATTCTTTGCTCATCGAGCAGCTGGACTAAAAAAATATAACCCTCAACAACTATATAAAGTTGTTCAACATCATCCTGAAATATATGAATGGTTTAATAGAAAAGGATTTCGTATATCGCTAATACCTTTTACTAATGATCTTGAAGAACAATACGCATTTCATCCAGCAGTAGTTCAACGTATCTTACAAGGACGTATTGGCGAGGAAAGTATTAAAGCACTCCTTAACGCTGAACAATTGAAAGTTATCGATTCTAATTCGCTTGATAAAGAACCCGAATTATTTGAGTTATATGACTTTGAAATTGCGAATACAAATGTTTTTGTCGATGCTAAATACTGGTCTCACACCACAATAGACGATGCTGAAAATAATTTTCAACAATGGATTTCTTCTGGTAAGGATCCTAGTCTTGCGCCGTTAGGCGTAATCAAAAAGCTAGAAAAAATCCAAGCCACACGAGGAAAGGACTCAATTCTAGTCATTGCTAATTTATTAACTGATGAAGACGATTGTTCCCTATCTGGTTTTTCTGAAAAATTAGTTCCTCAAAAAGTCGAAAATGCCTCAATTCTATTTTTATCTGGTTGCCTAACCCACGATAAATATCAAAAAACATCTGGATTTAATTGGTTATCTAAAATCCTTCACCAACGTTTAAAGGAAATTTTATAATGAAACAAAATAATGAATCAAAAACATTACCATTATCACATTTACTGTATCTTAATAGCCAAATTGATGCTGATAAAGCAGATAATTTTATTGTTTATCACTATCCCTTACTAAATAGCTATCAATGGCAAGAAAAAAAAGCCTGGGAAAAAGCCTGGGAAGAACGCATAGATAATGAATTAGATAGCAGACAATTTGCTTATTTAATGAAAAGAAATGGCAATCAATTTGGATTATACGTCGCATTACAAAACTCAAATGATGAACCACCTTGTATCTTAGATGCAGAAAAACAACCGATTATTCCTGAGCGAGTTCATTACTCTCCCACATTAAATCCTATATGGATCCGTTTAATGATGCGTTCACTAAGGGCTTTCGGTGGGCATTGTAAAGGAGCTTATAGCCTAGGTTGTCCACTACTAAAAGTAGATAGTTGGAAAAACGGGGTAAATGCCATTAGCTTAGATTGTAGAACGCAACAATTAAAAGATAATGAAACGGTAGAAATTGCCCTCTTTTATACTAACGTTCCTTTAAGACCTATATCGAATAATGAAGAACTTAGTAAAATCAAAAAGCCAT